>DATNPU010000316.1:0-6272 GCA_036703105.1 Microcoleaceae cyanobacterium | reverse complement strand
ATATTATTAGGCGGTTGCTTGAATTATGGAATTGAACTGAGATAAATTAAATGAATTGAAGATGATTTGCTCAGCAACGACTTTATCAACAGGGCATGAAAACAGATAGCCCTGAGCATACTCACAACCTAGTGATTTGAGATAAGTAAGCTGGTTATCATTCTCCACTCCTTCTGCTACTACATCCATATTGAGATTCCAGGCAAGAGTGGCGATCGTGCGTACCAATTCCAGCTTCTCTAACTCAACATCCATTGTGTTGATAAATGAGCGATCAATTTTCAAGGTATCAATCGGAAAGCGATATAGGTAGCTGAGGGACGAGTAGCCGGTGCCAAAATCATCGATCGAGAGCTGAATACCCAATGCTTTAAGTTGCTGCAATCTCGCGATCGTGGACTCGGCATTTTCCATAATGGAACTTTCAGTAATTTCTAGTTTTAGAGTGGCTGGATTGAGCCCAGTGGTTTGCAAAATTCGTTCAACTCGTGTTACCACATCTGATTGAGACAATTGCTTACCGGATAGATTTACACTCATACTCAGGGGAGGATGTAGTGAAAATTGTTGTTGCCAGTTCTGCATCTGCTGACAAGCCTCCTGCAATACCCACCAACCAATGGAATTGATTAAGCCAGTTTCTTCTGCCATCGGAATAAAGGCTCCCGGAGCAACCAACCCGCGCTGGGGATGTCGCCAACGGATTAAGGCTTCAAACCCACTTAATCGATTTGTCTTTAGCGCCACGATCGGTTGGTAATGCAGTTCATATTCCTGCCGTTCGATCGCATACCGCAGATCAGTTTCAAGTTGCAACAATGTGACAGCATGAGTATGCATACTGGTATCGAATAATTCATACCGGGATTTTCCTAAAGCCTTAGCCCGGTACATGGCCGTATCCGCATCCCGCAAAATCTCTTCTGGTTGCTCATACTCTGTCGTGGTTAGCGCAATCCCAATGCTAACGGTAACAAACATTTCATGGCCATTCAAATCAAACGGCTGGGTGAGTTCCTGCTGAATCCGTTCAGCCACTCGGGTGGCATCACTTGGGCACTCGATCTCCTCCAGTAAAATGACAAACTCATCTCCACCCAATCGGGCTACGGTATCTTCAGATCGAATACAGGCTTGTAATCGCCGTGCAATTTCAATTAATAGATGATTACCAACGACATGTCCTAAGCTATCGTTGACAATCTTAAATCGATCTAAATCAAGAAATAGCACAGCAAACAAGTAGTGAGGATTCCGTTTGTGGCGTTCTAGCGATCGTTCTAACCGATCCATAAATAGGGCACGGTTAGGTAAATCTGTTAAAGCATCATGCAGGGCATCATGCAACAGTTGTTTTTCGGTGCGTTTACGACTGGTAATATCGGTCAGAGAACCGGCAATGCGAGAAACTTTGCCATGATTGGCATATACCGCCAGTCCCCGACAGAGCATCCAACGATAGCTGCCATCCCGATGCAACATCCGATATTCACCTTCAAAATCGGGAGTTGAACCTTCTAAATGAGCTACTAGCAGGGCTTTAACACTCTCGAAATCCTCTGGATGAATTCGACTAAACCATTCATCCAAGTTATGGCTAACCTCGTCTTCCTCCCAACCCAGCATGAATTTCCAGCGAGGCGAAAAATAGACTTGATTGGTTTTTAGGTTCCAATCCCACAAGCCATCTTTGGCCCCCTGAACCGCGATCGCATAGCGTTCCTCACTTTCTCGTAAGGCGATCTCCGCTTGGCGTCGTTGAGTGATGTCCTGGAACGTTACTACGGTTCCGACTAATTGTTGATGTTCGATGATTGGTGTACTGATGTATTCCACCCAAAAGCTGCTGCCATCTTTTCTCCAAAACACTTCTTCGCCAACCTGATGTACACAGCCCGGTTCCGCCGTAGCATCCAGGGGACAACTCGTCCAATACAAATCTTTTTCTGGCCGAGAGGCGTGAACAACTCCAGCAATTTGCTTCCCAATCAATTCATTGGCTTCCCACCCTAACATTCTGGCCGCCGCAGGATTGATAAAGGTCAGCGTTCCCGTTTGGTCTAAGCCATAAATTCCTTCCCCAGCCGAGTTTAAGATTAACTCGTTCTGGCGCCGGAGCTGCTCTAACGTCACCTCTGCTTGTTTGCGGGCAGTGACATCAGTTTGTAACCCGACAAAGTTGATCAGTGTACCTTGACTATCAAATACAGGATTAATCTTCAGTTCATTCCAAAATGGACTGCCATCCTTACGGTAGTTGAGGAGGATGCCAGTGAAAGATTGACTTTGGGCCACCGCTTGCCGCAGCCGATTGATCGTGGTTGGATCAGTATCTGGGCCTTGTAAAAATCGACAGTTGTGCCCTACCACTTCCGCAAATGAGTAGCCCGTCATAGCTGTAAAGCCAGAATTGACAAAGATTACTGGATTATCCGGTAGCCTGGGATCACTAATCACCACCCCAGTGGACAAATGAGAAATCGCCGCCACTAAGCGATCGTTCTCCCGCACGGCTTGAGTTAACGCCACTTCTGCTTGCTTTTGGGCGGTAATGTCTGTAGTAATGCCATCCACCCGAATGGTTTTCCAACTGGCATCACAAACCAGGTAGGCACGATCGCGAACCCAACGCACTGCACCATCTGGCTGAATAATCCGGTATTCCAGATCCTTGGAACCTGTTTCTAGCAGCAGTTGAGAAGCTTGCTCGACCCAGTTTTGATCATGGGGATGAACAACCTCTAGCCATAGGTTCGGATTCTCAAAAAACTCGTGTCCCGATCGGCCATAAATTGTGTAGACAGCAGGGCTGATATACAGCAGCTCCATAGTGGTAGCCGAGATCGACCACACAACATCTTTAAGTGAACCTAAAATGCCTTCTAGCCGCGATTCACTTTCATGCAATGCTGCTAATGTCCGATTGCGCTCGATCGCATACCGAATGGAGCGTTCCAAGAGTGGCGCATCAATTCGCCCTTTCACCAGGTAATCTGCGACTCCGGCCTTCATAGCGGCTAGATCCAGATCCTCGTCAATATAACCAGTTAAGAGAATAATTGGCGATCGACATCCTTTGAGCACAGCCGCCTGGAGAAGTTCTAATCCATCATGTTGGCCTAAACGATAGTCCACCAGGTACACATCATGCTGGCAGGACGCGATGACAGACAAAGCCGCCTCATACGTAGCTACCCAGTCCAAATGGAACTTTACTTGCTTGATCTGAGCAAGTAAGCTGCGGGTAATGAGATAGTCTTCCTCATCATCCTCAACCAGAAGCACATGAACAACCGGGGAACACATACTGTTACATTTAATACAATTAACCTATACTTAATGTTCCCCTTCATACTTGGTTTGCATCATCATATAGATGCAAATCTATCATCATCAATATCCTTGCGAGAGAGATAATAAATTCCGTTGATGATCTTCCATCAATGTGACAACGCAATAAATAGTACAAACGATCTCAAGGCTAGAATAGGACGATGGTAAAGCCAATCGAACTGACATTCACGATGCGATTAATCAGAATTGTTAATAGAATTAATCCCGCCTCTCGGATATGAGAAGGATTGAAATAGTGATCATGCTTGCGCAAAGGGAAACATATGTCCGATCGTTCCTATGATGTTGTGCTCTATGGTGCCAGTGGCTTCGTCGGCAAGCAAACTGTGCAGTACTTTGCCCACCATCCAAATTCTGCTCAAATCCGGTGGGCGATCGCGGGACGGAACCGCCAGAAGTTAGACGCGGTCAAAGCGGAAGTGGGTGTTGCCGTCGATGTGCTGATTGCCGACAGTCAAGATCAGGCCGCGATCGATGCGATCGTCTCTCAAACTCGCGTTCTACTCACTACAGCAGGCCCCTTTACGCTCTACGGCAATGCTCTCATTGATGCCTGTGTTCGCTACAAAACTCATTATGTAGATATCACTGGCGAGACCCCCTGGGTCAGAACGTTGATCGATCGCTACCATGCTCAGGCCGCTGCCGATGGCACTCGGATTATTCCCTGCTGTGGCTTTGATTCTATCCCATCCGATCTCGGTACTTATCTGGTTGTCCGTCACATACAACAGATCTGGGGAGTCCCCTGTCAGCGAGTCAATGCCTATTTTCAAATGTTCGGTGGGTTCAATGGTGGGACACTAGCCTCTGCGTTTCATCTAGCAGACTCAGGCCACATCGCCCAGTTAGCGGATCCATTTCTCCTGAATCCCCACCACCCTCAGACACAAGCGGAGATCGATCGCAATCAAGACCCCAAAGCGCCCTCTTTTGCCTCAGACCTCAACACCTGGGTCGCTCCTTTTTTCATGGGACCCGTGAATACACGGGTTGTTCGCCGTAGTAGTGCCCTCTATGACGAGTGGCAAGCATCCTATGGCGCTGAGTTCACCTACCAAGAGTATCTCAAGTTTGATCACCCCCTAGCCTGGCTCAAGGCCACTAGTACCACCGTTGGACTGGCTCTGTTAGCTGGGGCGGTGCTTCAACCGCAGCTGCGATCGCTCCTGCAACCTTTTCTGCCCGAACCGGGTAATGGCCCTTCTGAGCAAACTATGAATGCGGGCTGGTTCTCCTGTGAACTGGTGGGTACGGCGGCTGATGGTCGCCAGATCCGAGGATTGATTCGGGACCAGGGCGACCCCGGCAACCGAGCGACTGTGAAGTTTGTCTGTGAGTCTGCCCTCTGCTTGGCTCTACAACCCGATGATTTACCCGGTGGTCAAACACGGGGCGGTATTTTGACTCCTGCCACAGGATTGGGTCAGGTTTTGGCAGAGCGGTTACACCAGGCGGGAATGACCCTAGAGGTAACGGAAACATCATCAAAATAGCAATAGTTTATGCTGACCTGGGCCGCAGTGAAATTCTGTCTCCGATCCAGGGAACTGATGCAGCCTGATTGCTATTTGGTCAACGGCTGGCCAGAATCAACGACTACCACGACGGCGGAGGCGATCGATTGTGACGGCGACAATAATCACGAGACCTTTCACCACTAACTGCCAGAAATAGGACATATTTAGCAGTGTTAAGCCATTGTTCAGTACCGCGATGATTAATGCACCGAGCAAGGTTCCCGGAATCGTGCCAATCCCACCTGTAAAGCTGGTTCCCCCCAAGATGACCGCCGCGATCGCGTCTAGCTCATAACCATTGCCTAGTAATCCTGTAGCACTATAAAGTCGGCTGGAACTCATCACACCGGCCAACCCGGCTAGCAATCCGCTGACTCCATAGACAAACAAGAGCACCCGGTTCACTTTAATGCCCGTCAGTCGGGCGGCGCGTTGATTGCCACCGACAGCGTAAATTTGGACGCCTAAAACGGTTTGTCTGAGAATAAACCAACTGGCCAATACCGTTAGCAAGGCAATCACCACTAACCAGGGAAATGGTCCCAAGTAGTTATTGCCAATCCAGGCAAAGTTGAGATTGCGGTTCAAAACGGTCGTTCCATTGGCAACCAGATAGGCAACACCCCGTAATGCCGTCAAACCACCTAACGTAACAATAAAAGGTGGTAAGTCCAGAAACGCAATCAGCGCTCCGTTAACTAAACCAATCAGTAAGCCAGTTAACAGTGCAGCAGGTACGGCAGCCCAGCTCAACGCCGGGATGAGTGAGACTAGCACACCCACAACCGCTGATACTCCCAAGATCGAGCCAACGGATAAGTCAATGCCTCCGGTCAGAATTACGAAGGTCATGCCCGTAGCCAACACAATATTGATCGAAGCCTGTCGCAAAATGTTGACCACGTTTCCCGCTGTCGGAAAGGTGGGGGTCAGCACGGAGAACAGGATACAAATCAAAATCAAAATGGGTAGAATTCCAGCAACTTGCAGCCAATTCCTGGAAACTCTCCGCCGTTGGGCGAGGGAACGATCGCCCGACTCATCTTTCAGGGGACGCAATTCAGTTTGACTCATGATGCGGCGACCTCCGATGCGCCCGTAGCATACGCCATAATCGTTTCTTGAGTAATTTCTCTACCTGTTGCACCGCCGACTTCACCGACGATTTGTCCTTCCCGCATAACTAAGACCCGATCGCTCAATCCCACCACTTCCGGCAATTCACTTGACACCATCAGAATTGCCACGCCTTGTTTAGCCAAATCACTAATAATGCGATAGATTTCACTTTTAGCGCCAATGTCTACGCCACGAGTTGGTTCATCCAGTAATAGAACTCTGGGCTTAATCGCCAACCATCTGGCTAACAACAGTTTTTGTTGATTGCCACCCGACAAA
>DATNPU010000290.1:0-7718 GCA_036703105.1 Microcoleaceae cyanobacterium | reverse complement strand
CCTTCCATGCGTTGCCTACCGCCCACCAGCAGTTAACTCAGCACATGGCTCATGTTGAACCGGGTTACATTCATGTAAATCGAGGTATCGTCGCCGCATTTAAGCGATAGAATGCGATCGATACCAATCTACTTAAAGAGGTGAAGGCGCGACGCATCTTCACCTCTTTGCCCTATTCTCCATTGCCCTATGAAGCGACTTAACGTCAGAACTGCCAACGTTCTTCTAAGAACCCTGATTTTAGGAATTGGGCTGATTAGTGGACGTGCGATCGCGCAAACATTATCCCTACCCCCAAACCTGATTGCATTTAACTCTCCTGAAGGAGAAGAACTGCTGCTGGACAGTGAAGCCAGAGATGATTACTGGGATCTCAGTACGCAATTTGTAACACAGGTAAATCAGGCATATTGCGGAGTTGCCAGCATGGTGATGGTGCTCAACAGCATTGGCATTCCGGCTCCCGAAGTGCCTCAATATGCTCCTTACCATGTGTTCACACAAGAACATTTTTTTGACAATCCTGCGACTCAGCAGGTACTCAGTTCTGATGTCGTAGCGCGTCAGGGAATGACTCTAGACGAACTGGGAGGATTGCTAACCAGCTACTCTGTGAATGCACAGGTGTATCATGCTGGAGACACGACTTTAGACGAATTTCGCAAATTAGTCGTTGCCAACTTAGATGAACCTGGAAACTTTGTGGTGGTCAACTATCTCCGCAGTGCCATGGGTCAGGAGCGTGGGGGACACATCTCACCGCTGGCGGCCTATAACGAAGAGAGCGATCGCTTCTTGATTCTGGATGTTGCCCGCTACAAATACCCTCCGGTATGGGTGAAAGCAGATGACCTCTGGCAGGCGATGAATACCATTGATTCAACGTCAGGCAAGACGCGCGGATTTGTGCTGGTCAACCGTCCGTAAGGGACGTCAGAGGATCAACGGCAGAGGGCAGAAGGAGAACAGAATGCCTCATTTTTGTGAAAAGAGGAGTGCGGCCTTGTTAAGTACTGTTCTACAGCTAGACAGGAAGGGGTTAGCCGTTTTGTTGCGGTATTGATCGCCCAAATTCCAAGATTGGGATGAGCGATCGCTCACTTTAGTCAGCATGAAGGCGTGTTCTTTGAGAAAACTTAAGCCAAACTTGCTGACCATTCGGTGTTCTGGTTGTTCAAGCTGTTCTACATGGTCAATGAAGTAGTTGTTTCGGTAGTAGCAATCCATTTCTTCTGGCGTAATACTGAAGGGAGGCATATTGCCCAGATAGGGTAGAAATTCTAGAGTGACGACTAAACACTGCGAACCAATCGGCATAAACTCATCAATCTTGTGTCGATATTGCTCACGCATGTCTTCAGGTAACGCAACGAGAGCAGCGCGATCGTACACAAAATCAATGTGACCCAGATCAGCAGCCTGTAAATCAAAAATATCACGGTTAATCAACGTTAAACGGTCTGCTTCGTATCGCTGATCGGCTGTTTTGTGATAGGGCAGATTGTGAATTTGAAGGAATTGCTCGATCGCTTTTTCGGCCAGTTCAATCCCAATGACATGGTCAGCATGTTCACGAAGCCACATTAAAACATTATCTTTACCGCAGAGTGGAACGAGAACCCGCTTCCCTTTCAGAAATTCTGGAGAGGCATAGGTGATGGCATAGGGATGAATGTCATTACGGTGAAAGCTTGTTTTTGTTCCACCGACATCCCAAGACTCTAACCAAAAATCAGCCTGCATGTTTACCTCTTGATGTTGAAATAATGGATAAATACAGTTACGCAAATTAGCTAATCTAATTGAATTTAGATCCCTCTCAATCTGCGGATATGCCGTAATGCTTCAGTAGCGTGTGAGCTAAAGCGATCGCTATGTTCCCGTGTGCCAAGTTGTGTGGTATCTGGACTGCCTTCTTTCGGCAGAATGTAGTAATAGGTCAGATATCGGTTCAGGTTGAGTGTGCTCATGATTGTTGTTTGTGATATTCGTTATTAGCTTGTTTAAACCTGACTAAGATTGCCAGCGCCAGTTTACAACACCTGCTCGTGAGTACATAGTGGTCGTAGATTCAACATCATCAGATAGTTTCTCAGAAACTCGATAACGCCAATTGACAGCACGCGGCTTACGAATTGCCTTAGGCCGATTTGGAGTATACTCAAACGTTTCACCGCGATAGATCAGCAGCATAAAAATAAGCTCCAGTACGTGACGATTCAGTCAATGAAAGAGTAGATTTAGTGTTTTTTAGTGCGATCGCTTAGAGTATTGAGTTAGCGATATCGCTCTGATGTATCTAGTTGTAAGATGATTCTGAAAGAGAGTCGATTCGGAAAAGTTAAGAAGTTTGAGATACTTAATCAACTTAACTTCAAGAGCAGTTCAACTTAACTTGGAATGAATCCTAAGGGTTTAGCAAAGAAATAAAATTCCAGAGAGCAGAGCCTGTGCTCTCCCTTCTATGATTTTATTTTCCAGCATATTCCTAAGCTCAGGTAGACAACCAATTGCCGATAAAGTCTATTTAATTGGGGTACTTTACTTATAAAGAAGTTGTCTGGAATCCAGTGCAGACTTCACAGGAGAAGAAGCAGGACACGATCGCTACAACTGTCTGAAGGAGGGTGTCTTAACTGATTAATTATGCTAGGGTAAACAGGTGTTCCTGAAGGATTGGATTAGCTTATAGCGTGACGAGCGATCGCTTTACTTCGAAACAATATCAGAAGGAAACTCCATGCAAAGACGACGAAATCTGAGACGGACAGCTTCTCCTCAATCGGCTTGTATCTGTCCAATCTGCTGTGTTGTACCGCCTCATATGCTGGAGCAAATTATTCGGCACGGGAACGAGAACCAGCGTACCTGGGCCTTTGAAACGTTACGAGCATCTGAACAATTTCGAGGACGACGGCAAATCATCGGTAACATTACCTTCATGGCTCAACCCGGTGAAAAGCGGCGTACTGTCTTTGATGCTCAGCAAAGTGAGAGATTACCGGGACGTTTAGTTCGCACTGAAGGCCAACCGCCTACGGGCGATCCTGCCGTTGATGAAGCGTATGACGGAGCAGGAGCAACCTATGACCTGTACTTTGAACTGTTTGAACGCAACTCGATTGATGATCGCGGCTTACGACTGGATTCTACTGTGCATTTCAGCGTTGATTATGACAACGCATTTTGGAACGGTAGCCAAATGGTGTATGGCGATGGGGATGGTGAACTCTTTAACCGCTTTACAATTGCCGTTGATGTGATCGGGCATGAACTCACCCACGGAGTAACTCAGTACGAAGCTAATCTGAACTATTCTGGTGAATCGGGTGCTCTAAACGAATCGTTTTCTGATGTGTTTGGCAGTCTTGTAAAGCAACGCGTTTTGAATCAAACGGCTGACCAGGCAGACTGGTTGATTGGCGCAGGCTTATTAACAGATCGGGTGCAAGGGGTAGCTCTGCGATCGCTGAAAGCACCTGGGACAGCCTATGATGATCCCGTACTCGGTCGAGATCCGCAGCCCGGTCAGGTGAGCGACCAGTATCGGGGCAGAGCCGATGACGGAGGAGTTCACATCAACTCTGGCATTCCGAACCGAGCTTTTTATCTGACCGCAGTGGCGCTGGGTGGATATGCCTGGGAGAAGGCAGGGCGAATCTGGTATCTGGCCTTACGCGATCGCCTCCGCTCAACTGCCACATTTCGTAGGGCTGCAAACGCGACTGTTGCACTGGCGGGTGAACTGTATGGGCCAGGAGGAACTGAGCAACAGGCCGTGCGATCGGCATGGCAGCAGGTGGGAGTGCTTCAGTCATAGCAATCTTTCAGGCATAAAAAACTGAGGATGAAACGACAGCAGATTATTAAAATTGGAGTAATTTTGCTACTTGGTTTGAGCACCCAATGTGGAATAGTATTAGCGGCTGGTGTGGTGGAGGGCGATCGAATGCAGGTTTCGTTAGAGCGAAGCGGTGGTTTTGCCAATATTCCTCTAAGTGTGAATATAAACACAGAAACATTATCCTCTGATCAGGCTGCTCAACTGCATGAATGGATTGAAACAGCTCAATTCTTTGATTTGCCATCGAGTTTAGTTAATCCCATGCAACGCGATCGCTTTCAGTATCAGATCACCGTTGAAGAAGGCGATCGACGGCATTCGATTCACGTGAGTGAGTCTGAAATGCCAGAAAACTTGAAGCCGCTAGTACGATGGTTAACAACACAGGCGACGAGAGGTTAAGACAACTCAGATCTTGCACCATTTGCAGGAGCGCGACTCCTGCAAATGGTGCGGGTTTGGGCAGCGCGCAGCGCTGCCCAAACCCGCTTATTGAGCAAGGTATAAGATCTTAGACAACGGTTTTCAAAGCTCGTCTGATGACATCAGATAACCCGAAATCCCCCGATTTTGCAGTCGGGGGAAGGTTGTACTAAATCAATCTTGAGTTTGTTTGATACAGTTCTTTAATCAGTTTCAATAACGCATTGATAATGCGATCGCTCAATTGCAACAGATCTACATTTCGTACTCTTGCGATCGCTATTGCCAGCGCCAGTTCACAATACCTGCCTGGGAGTAGATTGCAGTTGTGGATTCAGCATCATCAGAGGGTTCACCGGAAACTTGATAACGCCAGTTCACAGCACGGGGCTTACAGATAGATTGAGGTTGAGCGGGAGTGTAGTTGAAGGTTTGGCCGCGATAGATGAGTTGCATGGTGAGAATTCCTATAACGTTGTTTGGGAGGCAATTGCCTTGATGTCTTTAGTTATAGGATGTTTCCCTGAAGGGGTCGATTCAGAAAAGTTAGGGAGTTTAATGGCTTGGCGAACTTAACTTGAGAGCCAAACTGACTTAACTTTTTTTCCTTTAAACAAAGTAGTTCGCTACCGACAGTCGTCCTGCTCGCTGATCGCCTGCTCTAAATTGCATTCCGGTCATTTCAATCAGCAAGTCTTGATTGACTGAAAATCCCACGATCGCATCATTCACCATCAAATACGTTTTGCCTCGCCATCCCAGAAATAGGGCTTCATTTCCTCGCAGGGCTTGCTTTCCGGGCGATCGCCCATTCTTATCCGCACAAGCTATTTGAATCGCTCCCTGCAAATTGCGCGCACTGACGACACCCGCATTAAATAAAGCATTGGGACGATTTGAGGTCGTAGCATCGGTATCATAATCGAGCAGGATGCGATCGCCCTGCCGCTGATTAAAATCCAGAATGCGATCGGTTCCTGAAAACTTGGAATTGGCGAACGCGGTTCGCTGATTGCGCCCCTGGTAAACGAAGCGATCGCCACCCGCACCCCCCAGCAGGATGTCCTGGCCCCGTCCGCCGTTAATCACATCGTCTCCTAACCCTGCCACAATTCGATCGTTCCCACCCAATCCCAGCAGCGTATCCGGGCGATCGGTACCGACTAATCGATTCGCTCGATTCGTCCCCGGCAGCACAAGACCCGCAGGTGGAGGCACATCATTATCAGCAATGGTAATAGTTGCAGTGGTGCTGCCGCTTAAATCATACGTGGCCGTATCCAGGAGGGTCAGCGTTAGCGTTTCGTTGCCCTCCACCAGGGCATCATCAATCGCCGTTAATGCGAGATCCAGTGCAGCTACTCCACCAGCCAGCGTCACCTCTCCGGTTAAATCCGGGCCGTAGTCGTTCTCCGAGGCTGTACCGCTGAGTAGATAGTTCACCGTTAACGCGCTGGTCGTGTCTCCGGTGCGGCTAATGCGGAGGGTAGCTGGGGTTCCGCTGGCTTCCGTGGTGTTTGGGGTGAGAACGGCGATCGCTACTGTAGGTACTGACGGCACGGGTGGATTAAACGTAAACCGGGCCACGCTGGGGTCGTGATCGGACGACTGATCGGCAAATTCAGAGTTAATGTGAACCACATCGTATCCATTCAACTGGTTCAGCAATCCATTACTCACCAGGATGTGATCTAATGCCTGAGCGTTGCCCTGAAAATTGTAGGTATAGCGCTCATTCTCTGGCAGCGTTTCGATGAGATTTTGCAGAACTGGCGTTCCATTTCCGCCCGGAATTCCTTTCAGAATGTTGAGCGGTTCTGAAAACTGAAAATCGTTCAGATCGCCCACCACAGCAATATTCGCAGCAGGATTGACGGCCAGCAAACTGTCCACAAAATCATTCACCACCTGCGCCTGCTGTCGCCGCTGGGCCTCACTGCTGAGCAGAGGGGGTTGATTAGGGCCATAAAGCGGCTGATCGCCTCCTTTAGAATTCCAGTGATTGGCAATCACAAAGAGGGTTTGATCCTGAAACTGAAACTCACCCACCAATGGCTTACGGCTAGCGTTAAAAGCTGCATTCGTTGGGTCAATCCGCCCCGGTGACGCAGACAGTTGCGGAACGCCGTTCACATTCGTCACCGTCGTCGCGGTTGTTGCCGTTCCACCCGCTCGATCGACAAAGCTGACGCGATTGGGATTGAACAAAAATCCTACTCGAATGTTGCCGCCCGGTTCTCCACCATCCTGATCATCCGCCGGATCAATTTGCCGGAACTGGTAGGTCGGGCCTCCTGCTGCCGCGATCGCCTGAATCAGCGCACCATACGTCTGCGTCGCATCGACCACCGCATCATTGGTTGCCCCGTTGTTGTCCTGAATTTCTTCCACCGCAATAATATCGGGCGATCGCAGGTTATTCACAATGCGAGCCGCTAACGTATTGAATTTAGTGGCTCCATCAGCAGGACTGAGGTTTTCAACATTGAACGTGGCCAGCGTGAGCTGGTTAACATCGGGCGAGAGAGCCGTCGTTTCTTTCGTCAAACTGCTGGGCGTCGTGACCGCAATGGGAGTGATGGCCAGCACTTCATACTCATTGAAGTTATAATTCACCACTCCCGTCACTGTTCCTAACTGAGTGCCAACATTCACAACGGGTGACGCATTAATTGGGGCAATCAGCTCATCATCAATTTGAAGCCGTTCCGGATTGAAGTCATTGGCACTGATTAAACTGCCGCCCCGGCTTGTCCGTCCGGTTGCTCTGCTGCCATCATCTGCTAATACCCAAATTTCACCAAAGCTGTTTGTCGGGCTAACGGCAACAGGTGCGCTGAGTTGAACCAGCATCCCTTCCAGGCTTTCGTAAAAGTCAATGCCCTCACTGGTCGGATCAAAATCACCCCCCGTCTCCACATTGCCTGACGTCCCCAGAAAATCGTCGTTAATGCGGCTGGTGGGAGGCGTGCGATCGCTCGGAATCACGACAGGGGTAATCAGCGTCGAGGGCGCATCGCTCCAGGGAGCAACGGTGAGCAACTGCACGGCGGCATCGCTCAAAAGTTCAGTCAGCGTCAAATTGTTGCTGCTGTTGCCGGGACGAAATTCTGCGATGGTGCCTGATACTAAAACCGCCTCTCCAATCGTGCGACTGGTAAGCAGCGGATTATTGGCTCCGGTAAAGACAAAAATTCCTTCAGAGGTGGCGATATCGCTATCGGGCTGCGGGTCTTGAATGTAAAAGCCATTCGACGCTTTGGCCGTGACAATTCCGGCGACGTTAGAGACCGCTTTGCGATCGCCCACCGATGCTAACAGGGGCGAGATGTGGCTGGCTCCCTGCACTTCACGAATGCGTGTCATTGGCACAATCCCATCATTGTCGATTAAGCGAATCGTAGCGATCGCGGTATTGCCCAAATCGTAGTCAGCCGTATCGTTGAGGGTT
>DATNPU010000063.1:0-4643 GCA_036703105.1 Microcoleaceae cyanobacterium | reverse complement strand
CTATCTGCTGCCGTGTTCTTGGTTTCTGTGCCAGTGTTTGTACAGGCCCCATTAGTTCGATCGCTACCACTGGTCAGCCTAATAGTCACCTTAGGATTTTGGTGGTTAGGACAACGCTGGTTAACCCATCCCCGCACTCAGCGTTGGGGCGACTTGATGATGGGCTTTACCTGGACTTGGTTAGCCGGATCGTTATATTGGGGCTGGTTACGATGGGAGCCGTTGCTGCATTTACCAGTAGAAGCGATCGGTCTACCATTTGCGGTGTGGGGAATTACTAAAAACCAGGGGAAAGTAGGAAATTTCTTCTATTTGGGATCGCTATTTGGCACTGCACTGACAGATATTTACTTTTATTTGCTGAATCTGATGCCGTACTGGCGTAAGTTAATGCAGGTCAGCGAGGATATGGTTCCATCGATTTTTCAAGCTGCGATCGCGCAAATTCAAACCCCTTGGGGAATTAGCTGGGCTATCATACTAGCAGCAATCCTCTTCGGGGTTAGTATTTTCACTCAACGCTTTCCAGGATTACACTGGTGGGCATTCAGTGGTGCAGTCTTGAGTACAATCTTAGTCGATGGTCTATTCTGGCTGGCGGCCTGTGCTGCCTGACATCGCCTCATCCTTATGAGTGATTGACTCGGGAGCTATATCATCATCTATTAATGTCATCTGCCAGATCTGCTGGAAAAAATCACAACATCAATATATTTTGTTGAGAGATTTTTCTTCTGATCCTTACATTGGCATGAATAGATATGGCAGGATGCATCATAGAGAAGAATCATTACACTCACAGTCTGTGGTGACTTTGCAACCGGCTCCTCATTTGCTACTTCGGACGGAATCCGGCCAACGCCGTCTACTGCTGACTGGCACAAATTGCTGGACGATCGGTCGCAGCGAGGATAACAACTTCGTCCTGCCAGATCGCTGGATCTCTCGCAATCATGCCATGTTGCAGTGCATGGAAACTGGAGAATACTATCTGATTGATTTAGGTAGCCGCAATGGTTCATTTGTGAACGGGCGGCGAGTCAGTATTCCGGTAACTCTCCATAATGGCGATCGCTTAACCTTTGGTCAAACTGAACTAGAATTCTACTGCCCTAGCGCGAAAGCCATCAGTGCAGCTATAGAGGACAGTGCTAAGGATTTCACGGCAACGGCAACGCTGCATGTACGGCGGTTAATTTCTGTATTAGTCGTTGATATTCGCAATTTCACCGTTCTGACTCGCCAACTGGACGAAAAAGTGCTTTCAGAAATGATTGGCACCTGGTTTCGCCATGCTGGAGACATTATTCGTGAACATGGCAGTTGGGTCGATAAGTACATTGGTGATGCTGTGATGGCCATCTGGATTCATGGTACCCAGGATATTAGCAGTGACGAAATGCTGCGCGTGTTACACGCCCTCAGTGCCCTGCATAAAATGACGACTGACCTGTGTAACCTCTATCCCCTGCCCTTTCCCCTACGCATTGGGGCGGGCATCAACACAGGCTATGCCATGGTGGGCAATACAGGCAGCGGCGATCGACCTGACTATACAGCTTTAGGAGATACAGTCAACGCGGCCTTTCGTCTGGAGACATCAACCAAACAAATTGGCGCTGATGTGGCTGTCGGTAAAACAACGTATCAATATCTCTCCGCTCTGGTAGCAGAAAGTCAGCTATTCGCCGAGCATGCAGTTGACTTGAAAGGATATGATGCTTCCACCCTAGCCTACGCCTGTACATTTCCGGATCTAGACTTGTTTCTCCAAACTAAAAGCCGGAAATCCCTTTAAACAGCTACACCCTGTTCCACCTACTGGAGTTCTCTGCAAGATTGGGCACAGGAAATGATAGGCTCAATAAATAATGCCGTGTATGGATTCCGTGGCATGGAACGGGAGGTAAGGTTTTATGAAACGATTAGTTCGCCTACTAGTTACCCTGAGCCTGGTCATAGGCTGTCTTGGCTGGCTAGCATTTCCTCAAGGGGCGCTCGCCGCAAATTTTAATCCGCTGACTTTCAACGCTGTCACCTCTTCATCCAATCTGTTGGCGGTTGAAGGTGTACGAGATGCAGTCAGCGAAAAGCTAGCTTCTGAGTACGGTAAGAAAATTGACTTGAATAATACCAATGTACGGGCATTCCGCCAGTTTCCGGGGATGTATCCGACGATTGCGAGCCTAGTCGTAAAAAATGCACCCTACGACAAGGTTGACGATGTGTTGGATATTCCAGGACTATCTGCAAGTCAAAAAGCAGTTCTAGAAGACAATTTGAGCAGCTTTACTGTTACCGAAGTAGAATCGGCTCTGGTTGAAGGCGCCGATCGCATCAACAACGGGATTTACCGCTAGACAGCCAGTTCAATTTCTTCCAAAAATTGCTCGATGCCCAGCGATTGGACAGAGAGCAATTTTTTATTTTTAGGTAGTAATTTGAATGACAGAGCCTTTGCCTTCTTTAGCCGTGGCAGCATTACCTGACCAGTTTGACGTGCTGGTGATTGGAGCTGGTGCGGCGGGACTCTATACGGCACTATGTTTGCCAGAGCATCTCCAGGTTGGTTTGATCACCAAAGATACCCTGTCCCTATCGGCTAGTGATTGGGCCCAGGGAGGCATCGCAGCAGTAGTTGATCCCCAGGATTCCCCTGATCTACATATTGCGGATACCCTGCAAGCTGGAGCAGGCCTATGTGACTATGAAGCGGTCAAGTTTCTAGTCGAACATGCCTCTAGTTGCATTCATAACTTAGTTGACATGGGGGTGGCTTTCGATCGCCACAATGGCGAACTAGCTCTGACCCTGGAAGCGGCTCATTCACGCCGACGTGTGCTTCATGCCGCCGATACAACGGGGCGGGCGGTTGTGAGTACCTTAACGGCTCAAGTATTAGCCCGAAAGCACATCCAGGTGATCCCACAAGCCTTTACTTTGGATATCTGGCTAGAAAACCAGCAGTGTCAAGGCGTTTGCCTACTCTATCAAGGCAACATCCGCTGGCTGCGGGCCCAGGCCGTGGTCCTCGCCACAGGGGGAGGTGGACAAGTCTTCGCTCAAACAACCAATCCCACCCTGAGTACAGGGGATGGTGTCGCGATCGCACACCGAGCAGGCGCTATTCTCCGGGATTTAGAATTTGTGCAGTTTCATCCTACCGCTCTAACTCAACCAGGTGCCCCCCGATTTCTGATTAGTGAAGCAGTAAGAGGCGAAGGTGCACACTTAGTCAATGACCAAGGCGATCGCTTTGCCTTCAACTACCACCCCGCTGGAGAACTAGCCCCCAGAGATGTGGTCAGTCGAGCCATCTTTAGTTACCTGCAAGAAACTCATGCGGATCTGGCTACGGCTCATGTTTGGTTAGATTTGCGTCCCATTCCCCCCGATCGCATCCGTCACCGCTTCCCTAACATTATTCAGGTTTGCCAGCGCTGGGGAATTGATGTCTTTCAATCACCCATTCCGGTCGCCCCAGCGGCCCACTATTGGATGGGGGGAATTGCGACTGATTTACACAATCACACGTCAATTCCAGGACTATATGCGATTGGTGAAACCGCTAGCACCGGCGTACATGGAGCCAATCGGCTGGCGAGTAACTCATTGTTAGAATGTTTGGTTTTTGGCGCCCAGGTAGCCCAGTTAGGCAAGTTAGAAAGCTGGGGTAAGAGGGAAATTGGGCAACAGCAAGCCAAGCGAGAAATCAGGATTACCACCAGCGAAAGAACTCAGATTGAGCACATCCGAGCGGAGCTACCCCGAGTGGTTTGGCAGAGTGCTGGCATTTGTCGAGATGGGGAAGTGATGGCACCAGCGATCGCCCAGGTAGACCAGTGGCAGCAAGAATTTGATGCGTTAGAAATTAGTCAAACCCTGCAAAACCTACTATCTGAGCCATCAGTCGTTTGGCCAATCCGGGACTCGGAGCCCATCTTCCGGTTGTGGGCAGAAACCCGGAATTTACTGACGGTCGCTCGCCTAATTCTTCAAAGTGCCCAGTTCCGTACTGAAAGTCGGGGAGGCCATTATCGATCGGACTATCCCCATACCGATCCCAACTGGCAGGTACACACGCTGGTTCAAGGCGATCGCTGGTGGCAGTCACCCGTGACATAAGTTAAAATTCTGCTTCGTCGCTGAGCGTCTCAATTAGTAAATCCATTTGTTGCTGGCGTTGAGCCAGAAACGTTTCACATTGCCGTAAATACTCGACAGCAGCAGCAAACTGCTCAAATACCTCTGCCAGTTCTAACTCACCAGACTCAATTCGCATCATAATCGATTCCACTTGTTTCACAGTGGCTTCGTAGTTCCAATCATCTGGAAAAGGATGCACCGTTAGGCTATCATTGGCCATTGGTATGGAATTTTGCAGCGATGCCCCGGTGGCGGGATCAGCCGAGTTACTCACAGGGATATCTCACAGATGAATATCGTCAGTATATTGATTCTGGAGAATTTTGCTTCAATCTTCTATAGATATATTCAAAACTTCAGTTACTTTAACGTTTAGCTGCCCCTGGCTGAGCTGAATCTGCAACTCCTGACCTGGAGTGACTTCTGCTGCTGATCGCACGATCGCGCCATTAGTTTCTCTGACCACCGCATATCCCCGCTTTAACACGGCTTTAGGG
>DATNPU010000266.1:0-4745 GCA_036703105.1 Microcoleaceae cyanobacterium | reverse complement strand
ACTTCCGCGCCATAAACTAAGGCTTGGGCTAATTTACCGAGAGCAACATAGCCATCGGGGATTAACACAAAGGCTCTCATGCCGCCCCGACGAGCATAGGCCGCTGCCGCCGCCGATGTATTTCCGGTACTGGCACAGATGACGGCATTGGCTCCAGCCTCTTTTGCTTTGGAGATGGCCATCGTCATCCCCCGGTCTTTGAAGCTGCCTGTGGGATTTAAGCCGTCGTACTTAACCCAAACCTTAACCTGTCTGCCAATTTGCTCAGCGATCGCGGGTACAGGGATCAAGGGCGTATTGCCCTCCAGTAGCGTCACGACAGGAGTTTGATCGGTTACAGGCAAATACTGTCGATAGGTCTCAATCAGCCCTTGCCAACCGCGTGTTGCTGGCTGGGGTGCCGGTTGAGCATTGGTGAACTGATTTGGGGAACTAGCAGACAGACTTACAGTCACAGGAAATGTACCATCACGAAGGGCAGATCTTAGTGTACCCTGATTCACTAATGATCCTCCCTACCACTCTGTATCTACCCCTCTCATTGGGTATAAAACCGACCTCTTTGCGCCACATGGCTTGATTTTCTGACGCAATCCGGTATCACCAGGGAGGAATTAGCCAGTTAGAAAACCTTTACATATCGATTCTTTCCCGTAGAATCTTTTGTAAAGATCAAGTTAATATAACCCCTGTGGTGTAAGTGAGTAAAAATGACTAGTCCAACCTTAACAACGGATCGCTCGGCTTCCTCTAGTACGGCAGTGCTCGATCGCCCTGTCGCTACAACCAGCAAAGCGGCTCAGGCTGATCGCCAGTCGCGGGTGCTAGAAGCGATGAAGGCGCAATATCGGATTGATCAACAAGTTAAGTTTTTACATCTTCAGGCTGAAGCCGATACATTGTTCCAGCAGTTGCAGGTAATGAAGCAACAGCGGCAAGCTTCTGGATTTGTTGATGCCGTTAATTAGTGATATGAGATGGAGGGGATAGGGGCATGAGAGAAGATTGTTGAGTTATCCCTATCCTGCTCCTAGTCGAATTTAAGAGGGATGTGGGTTTCTTAACCTCGATCGAGGGAAGTGACGCTCTATACTGGGCATGAGTTTCGTCGGGTAATTGAGAGGCTATGCGTTCCTTTTGGTCTGATCCTTATCTCTGGATTCATCTGGCCGGTTTAGCAACGGTACCGATCTGGATTGAGTTGTGCTGGCTTGGGCTAGCGATCGGGGATCCCGTTTTACCCCCCTGGTTGGAACTGTTGCTGGTGGGTGGCTTTGGGGTTGCTCCGATTTTCTGGATGCAGTGGCAACGTCCGTTTTCAATTTTTAGTTTGCTGATTCTGGCGGTTAAACCAGATGCTCTCACCGAAGATCAGCGACGGCTACTCACCTTGTTTAAATCTCCTCGGACTCGCATCGTTTCAGTCCTAGTTGCCTTTGGTCTGCTGACTTTGCTGCGCCAGCTATATTACACGGCACCGATCGCAACAACGTCGGTACCCGAGTTTCTGCCAGAGTCACGCTGGCTTGGTTTAGGCATTGCGGCGATCGCCTTTTTAGCGGTTAATTTGTTTACTCAAGTGCCAGCGAGTGTGGTGGGAGTAATGCTAACCAGTAATGCGGCTTTCCTGAAAACGGCTCCTTGCTCTGTGGAACAAGTACGGCAGAGTTTTACCAGTGTTGGCTTACGACTGAAAAAAATTCCACTCGTACCGGTTCCCGCTCCTATGAGTGTAGCGGCAGCAAGTGTTGGTGAACCGACCCCGAATTCCGTGACAACTAGCCCAGAGTTGACTACAACAGAGGTGGTTGCCGAACAGTCGTCAGAACAAGAATAATTCCGTTTCATGAATCCCCTTTATTGCAGCCAGGGACATGCCAATGCGATCGACAGTCGGTTTTGTCGCCTGTGTGGTGAGACTTTAAATTCCAGTGGTGCTGTGGTTAATCAGGCTGCGATCGGGGGGCACGTGCTCGGCTGGCGCTATCAAGTTGTCCGAGAATTGGGGCATGGCGGTTTTGGTCGCACCTATTTAGCGACTGACATCCATCGGTTTAATGAACTCTGCGTCTTGAAGGAATTTGCACCTCAGATGCAGGGGAGTCAGGCATTAGAGAAGGCGCAGGAATTATTTAGTCGCGAGGCTGGGATCTTGTACCAGTTACAGCATCCCCAAATTCCGCGCTTCCGAGAGTTATTTCGAGCAGAGGTACAGGGCCAGGGCAAATTATTTCTTGTACAAGACTATGTAGCGGGGCAGACCTATCAAGCCTTGCTGCAAACGCGGTTCCAGCAGGGGCAGGCTTTTACAGAGTTAGAAGTGACTCAACTGCTGTGCCAAATTTTGCCAGTGTTGAGCTACATCCATAGTCTGGGGGTGGTTCACCGCGATATTTCTCCCGATAACCTGATGCAGCGTGATGCGGATGGTTGGCCAATTTTGATTGACTTTGGTGGTGTGAAGCAGGTCGCTGCGGAAGTGATGTCGGCCATGTATCAACCGATCGCCGCGACTGCTACTCGCTTAGGCAAAATTGGTTATGCTCCGGCTGAGCAAATGGAGGATGGAGAAGTATTTCCCCATAGTGACCTATACGCTCTCGCTGTTACCGTTTTAGTGTTGTTAACTGGACAGCAACCGTTAGAACTGTTTCAGGGCGATCGCCGCCGCTGGCAACGGCAGGTCAGCCTCAGCCCAGCCTTAGTTAGTGTTCTGGATAGAATGCTTGATCCCTATCCACAACGACGATTTCAGTCGGCTCAGGCGGTGTTACAAGCCTTGCAAGGGCAGAACGCCACCGCCGCAAATCTGAATTATACTCAGCCTCCGATCGCTCATCAGTCACCAGCGCCTGATCCCAATCCGGTCGCTGCGACCACGAATCATTACCAAGTGGCCGAGCCAATTACTCCCGATCCGTCGTCTCCGCGTCGTTCTTCAGGTTGGTTAACGCCACTGATTTTCTTGCTCATGGCTGGAGCCACTGTTGGGGGGATCTGGTTTGGTGCTCGCGACTTTTTACCGTTGCCGCATCAACCCACGACCCCGCCGACAAATCCGGCGATCGATAACGGGGCAACCGATCCAGAATTTTCCCCAGCCGAACAGCAGCGAAAACAAGAGATTAGCCAACGACGATCGCAATTAGGGATTGATAGCGGTTTCTTCTCCAAGTTAGTCAATCAAGCATTTTACGAGCGGCACCCGGAATTGGCGGGGCGACAATTGGGGACGGGGCAGGAGGATGAGGACTTACGGGCAGACTGGGACAAGATTGCCCTGCAATATTTGAATGACTTGAAAACGCTAAGTCCAGAGGCCCGATCGCGGTTGGGGCAATACACAACTACTGATGTGAGCCAACGACAGGCGGCAGTCAATCAACTTAATCTCAGCAGTCGGGCGTTAAATGACCTGACAGATGCCCAATTTTTCTATTTGTTTCCCAATCAACCCCGTGATCAGAACCTATTGCAGCAGCAGATCGGGCAAGTTTGGCAAGCGATCGCAGTTGATCAACTAAAAGCCTTACAGTCTGGCAACGCTTTAGAGCGGATTCAGTTTCAGTCTGGTAACTTCAGTCATCAGGTTACTGGTAGACTGCAACCGGGAGTGGGTAAGGCATACACCGCCAAATTTAGTCAGAATCAAGGGCTGCGGTTACGATTACAAGCTCCGGCTCAATCCATCCGGCTATCCCTATATCCTCCAACGAGCCAATCGCCACCTCTGTTAGAGCATGCGCAGGAAACGGAATGGTCGGGCAAACTCGCAGCGACCGGGTTGTATGAGATTGTGGTGGTTGCCGACACGAATCAACCGGTAGACTACGCGATCGATTTAGCTGCCGCTGATGATGTCACGACTCCCAGTTCTGAACCATCCCCACCGATCAGCCCATCGCCTACCCCTTCAGATGATCCTGCACCTCCAGTCAACTAGAAGTGCGATCGATTTTGGGTAACAGTGTTAGAGTGAAAATAGTACATAGGTTCTGAATAACCGCTGCTAGTGTTCAACCAGGCATTCAGGAGCGGCCAATTTGCCTATTCAATCATGTTGACCCCGCTTGAGCCTGGAACATTGTTACAAAACCGCTATCGAGTTATGGCAATAGCGGCACAGGGGCGATTGGGACGGACTTACTTGGCCCAGGATCACCAACGCTACAACGAACTCTGCGTTCTAAAAGAACTGATTCCCGCCGATCCAGAGACGACCTCGCTGGAATTTCTCAAGCAGTGGATCCAGGATGAAATTGCGATTCTTTATGATTTGTCCCATCCTCAGCTCGCGCGATTTCGGGGAGTCATCACCCACGATCGACGACTCTATTTAGCGCGGCAATATATCCAAGGTAAAAGCTGTGGTTGCTTACTAGAGGAGCGCCGCCAGCAATCACAGCGCTTTGCCCAAGCTGAAGTGATGGTGCTCCTGAGTCAAATCTTGCCTGTCCTGGCTTATCTGCATTGTTCAGGAGTGATTCATCAAAATCTCAGTCTCGATAGCATCATTCTGCGACAGGCCGATCAGCTACCTGTGTTAATTAATGTTGGCTTAACCCCATCGCTAGTCGCTCAATTACAACGCTATCCAGTGGGTCTAGAGACTCCCAGCCAACCGAACTCCTATCCTCCGTCACCATTCAACCAGTTGGCTCAGTTGACTCCCAAAACAGATCTGTATGCCTTAGCCGTAGTTGCGATCGCCCTCTTAATGGGTCAAGAACCCGAACAACTATTTG
>DATNPU010000260.1:0-5746 GCA_036703105.1 Microcoleaceae cyanobacterium | reverse complement strand
ATTGTTGCTAAACTCAACCGCCGTTGCGACTGCACATACTCTAATGCCGCCTGTCCTTGCGGTTGAAAGAGAGCATGTTCAAAGAATTTGGCGGTCACGGCCAGAATTTCATACAGTTGCTCCCGCACCGATAGCTGCCGTTGAAACTCTTGGCGATCCTCGACCTTCAGGGTTTCCACCGGAACCTGATAGCGGCGGGCTAACTCGACCACAACATCAGCAAACGATCGCTTACCGAGTTCCATCAAAAATTTGATGGCATTCCCACCCGCACCACAACTGAAGCAGAAATAAAACTGCTTACTGGGACTCACCGTAAAACTGGGAGATTTGTCGTCATGAAAGGGACACAACCCCACAAAATCCTTGCCCCGCTTCCGCAACACCACATGCTCAGAAACCACATCCACAATGTCTGTACGCTGTTTAACGTGTTCGATCGTGTCGGGATGTAGACGGGGAATTTCCATAGCAGAGATGAGGCCGATGGGGAAGAAGGGGAATGCAAACTTTAGTTGTCAAAAATTGACTACTTGTAGCTTTGTTATAGCTTATTCGGAGCGGCGATCGTGGGCGTTAACAATCTCGCTGAGGGATTGTAGATCATCGTCGGACAAGCGGGAATACATGGGCAGATAAATAATTTCTGCTAACGCTTGGCTGGCTTGAGTGGGGATGAGATGGGGGCGATCGTCAGGCGGGGAAACGACGACCAGGCTGGAGGCAGTCCGAGTAGCATCAAATCCAGCTTGCCAGAGTCGGTTGACTAACTGTTCTGGGGCTTGGGTTTGGATAGGAAAGACCCAATGAGTGTGAATTTTGGCATAGTAGCCGGGTCGGGCAACGTCAGGGAGAGCAGTAATTAAGCGATCGGCCAAATCAATCCGCCGATCGAGACTGGCGTAATTAATCCGAGTCAGCCGCCGTTTTAATAACTGTAATAGAGGTGTGCAGGGTTGCTGACGCAATCGTCGGAACAAATCTTGGCCTGCAAACCCTCGGAGAGCCTGGTAAAGCACTCGATCGTGATTCTGACCCTGCCCCTGGCAGAGACGGACAAACAAACCAAAAATCGGGGGAAATGCCAAGAGTTTCAGGAGAGCGAACAAGCCAACTCGCTTAAGAAAAGCCGTCGATCGCTGGCGGGGGTAATGAGCTTGTAGCGATCGCATTTTGGCTAAAACCGATTGAGCCTGACATCGCAGTAACCCACCCCCCAAAGCGGTATGGGTCTTAATCGGTCCAAAGCTGAATAGGCTAATGTCGCTGGCAGGATGTCCTCGATAATCCGAGCCGTCATAGGCTTGGGCGCAATCTTCGATTAGGAGTAGATGATGCTGGCGGGCAAACTCCGCGATCGGCTCTAGCAGCATCCGACTCCCAAACAGATGAGCGACCAGAATGGCTTTGGTGCGGCTAGTTAAACTCCGTTCCAGACTGGCACGATCGACGGATAACGTCGCCATCTCCAAATCAACGGGCACAGCCACCAAGCCGTGATGCTCTAGAATTCGCACCATATCGGGAATCGTGATGGCAGATACCAACACTTCACTGCCTGGCGGTAAAGCGATCGCTTGCAACCACAGATCAAACCCACTCCGTACCGACAAACACACTAGACTGTCATGCTTCGCTGACCATAGCGTTTCTACCTGAGTTTGTAGGGCAGTTGGATCAAGAGATTGCCACCCCGCGATCGCTCCGATCGCTAAATCTCGCCAACCAATATCCGGTGTCCCACGTGGAATCATGCCTGCTTACTTTGTCAAATCTCATCACTAGCAATCACTTCTGTTTCTGCCTGGGCAGCGGCTAACCAGTCCTGCATCGCGGGTAGTGACCAAATCGCCTCCACATAAGCCTTACAGATTGGATCCAGGGTGACGTCATACGTAGTAAATCGTGACACAACCGGAGCATACATAGCATCGGCGATCGTAAAGGCCCCAAACAGAAAATCACCCCCACGCCCAAACCGTTGCCGACAGTCGCGCCAAATGGTCGTGATGCGATCGATGTCGGCTTGGACACCGGGAGCCATGCCTTTTCCGGGCAGGCTAGCTCGGCAATTCATCGGCATATTTTGACGCAGGTTACCAAAACTGGAATGCATCTCGGCGCTAATCGATCGGGCAGTGGCGCGAGCCGCCAGATCAGTAGGCCACCAATGTCGTTCGGGAAAGCGCTCAACCAAATGCGCCAAAATTGCCAGAGAATCCCAAACAATCAAGCTGCCATCATGCAGTACGGGCACTTTGCCGACCGGAGAATATTGCCGCAATTGGCTAGCGGTTTTAGGAGTGTCTAGCGGAATGCGGATTTCTTGAAACTCTAGTCCGGCCTGCTTCATGGCTAACCAGGGACGGAGTGACCAGGAAGAATAATTTTTATTGCCAATAATCAAGGTCAGTTGGGACATTTTTTTGTCTCCATTGGCGGCTCTTGGTATACAACATGGACAGATTACACATGGTGCGGTTCGGGTAAGTCGAAACTACTGGGTTTAGGACGAAGGGGCATTGGTTCAGATGGGACGAATTTTTATTTCAGCCGGTCATGGTGGTCAGGAAGATGGCAAGGTCGATCCCGGTGCGGTGGTAGCGGGTACGACGGAAGCGCGAGAAATGATCTTAACCCGCGATTTAATTATGGCGGAGTTGCAAGGTCGGCAAGTTGAGGTCTTGTCTGTACCAGATGATCTCAGCCTGGAGCAAACGATCGCCTGGATTAACACACGCGCCCGTCCAGGAGATGTAGCCTTAGAAATTCATGCTGATGACTCTACAACGGCCTCAGTCCGAGGTAGCAGTGTATTTTACATCGCTCAAAATGAAGAACGCCGTAAACATGCTGAACTCTTGCTATTAGGGCTGTTACGCCGAATTCCGCAATTACCGAATCGAGGTGCCAAACCCGACACAGCTACGGGAACGGGTAGTTTGGCCTTTTGTCGGCAACTGATTCCTGCCTCGTTACTAATGGAAATTGGGGTTCTGACCAACGCCGACGATCTCGCTTTGATCCAGAATCGCCGTAAAGAGATTGCGACTGGCATTGCCGATGGTCTAATAGCCTGGAGCAAAGCGATCGTCTTGCCTAGCCCCACCCCTACACCCAGTCCTACCCCTAGCCCTACCCCTACACCCAGTCCTACCCCTATTGTGACGACAGCCCCCGCTGCAACCAGTTTTGCCACCGCAACAGTTAGCTATCCTACCTGCAACATCAATTTGAACTCCCAAAGCTATGGGGAGAAAGGCATCATTATCAACGGCAATTCCTTTATTCCGGTCGATCTAGTCGATCGCCTGGGCATTGATGTGACTCAAAATACTCAGATTCGCAAGGTGTCCTATCGCAATGTGGTGTATGTGAAAGCGGTCGATCTACGCGAATTTAATATTGCTGTCGGCTGGGATAATCCAACTCGTACCGTGGTATTACGAACCATTTTGCAAATTTGCCCTGACCAAATTGATCGGCTATCAGGACATGGCAAAACCTCTGATGTGCAAATGTTAATGTTTCTCAAAGCCAATAATGAAGCGGCATTGAAAGACTTTGCCGATATTCCCAAACTATATCGAGAAGAGGGCGATCGAGAGGGAATCAACTACGATATTGCCTTTGCTCAAATGTGTTTAGAAACTTCCTTTTTACGATTTGGTGGCACCCTTCAGTCGAGTCAAAATAATTATGGTGGTTTAGGTGGCATTGGTAACGAACCGGGTGGCGCATCATTTCCTAGTGCACGCTTAGGAATTCGCGCCCATATTCAACACTTGAAAGCCTACGCTAATACGCAACCCTTAGTTGAAGAAGTGGTTGATCCTCGTTTTAACTTCGTTGCTCGTGGCATTGCCCCATTAGTGCAAATGTTGGGTGCCCGTTGGACGGCAGATGCTGAGTATGGTACTAAAGTTCTGGCAATCTTGAGACGACTGTATGAAGCGGCCGGCATTCTTTAGCTGAGTCGCAGGAGCCACAAAGTTGAGATTGCAGGCCATGAATCAATCTTCAATCAGCGAGTTAGTCCAAGCCAGGAAAAGGGCACGTTAGCCATACCGTTGCTACCGGCTATCACCTGTATGGGCCGATCGTCCCGTTCTTCATCTCAACCCGCTACGCCCTCCGACCCGGGCGCTTTAGGAGAAGCCTTTATCGCCCAATGGTTGCAAGCAAGAGGTTGGGCAGTATTGTATCGGCGTTGGCATTGTCGCTGGGGCGAACTAGATCTGGTGATTGCCCAACAGGATCCAGAGTCCGATCGCTTATTGTCCCTCGCCTTTGTGGAAGTGAAAACTCGCAGTTCGGGCAACTGGGATGCCGATGGTCTCCTGGCAATTACACCTCAGAAACAAGCCAAACTCTGGAAAGCCGCGCAATATTTCCTGGCTGATCATCCCCAACTGGCCCATCTACCCTGTCGCTTCGATATTGCCTTGGTCTCCTGCCAGCGAGTGGTTAACTCCCAAACCAGCGATCGCTCTCTATCGGCCCCATCTCCCTCACCTTCCCCCTCTTCCAAATCTACCCAAATCCGCTCTGGCTATCGCCTCACCCTCAACGACTACATCCCCGCTGCCCTCATGCAGTAACCCTCCTCACCTCCCCCAACCTCCTCATCTCCCACCCCATTTCTATCTAAATCTGAGGAGAAATATTACAAACTATTACAGGGAAACCGGGAGTGTGAACGCAATGCCGCACAATAATTGCGGAAGGTAACTGAGTCTAAAGGTGCTGTATGCGGTGTGCTAGCAGTCTTCAACCAGACAATGTTAGTTGCACACAGTACATGCTCAGGCGTATCATTTGCTCTTGAGCCCAAAAGCCTTGTTCAGAAACCACTCTAGATCCTTTGCGAAGTTGCGCTATGCAAATCTTTGTCAAGGTTGATGTAGATGGTTCACAGGCAGACTTGGAAGCCGATTTGGGAAACCCCATACATAACACAACCGGTTACATTCTTCTGGAGGAATCCATCAATGAGTATTGTCACGAAATCAATCGTGAATGCTGACGCTGAAGCTCGCTACCTCAGCCCCGGCGAACTGGATCGGATCAAGAGCTTTGTGACAACGGGTGAGCGCCGCCTGCGTATCGCTCAGACCTTAACCGAATCCCGTGAGCGGATCGTTAAGCAAGCTGGCGATCAACTGTTCCAAAAGCGCCCTGATGTTGTTTCCCCCGGTGGTAACGCTTATGGTGAGGAAATGACCGCTACCTGCCTGCGTGACCTCGACTACTACCTGCGTCTCGTGACCTACGGAGTGGTTGCTGGTGATGTCACTCCGATCGAAGAAATCGGTATCGTTGGCGTTCGCGAAATGTACAACAACCTGGGCACCCCCATTCCGGCGGTTGCTGAAGGCGTTCGTGCTATGAAGAGCGTTGCAACTTCCATGATGTCTGGTGAAGACGCTGCTGAAGCAGGTGCTTACTTCGATTACATCATCGGCGCTATGCAGTAAGGGTCTTCCCAACACTGCACATAACCAAAACATCGCTCAAGATTACGTGATTTAAGGGATTTAATCATGCAAGACGCAATCACTTCGGTTATTAACTCCTCGGACGTACAGGGCAAATACCTGGATTCCTCCGCTCTGGACAAACTGAAAGGCTACTTCTCCACTGGCGAACTGCGCGTTCGTGCCGCTACCGCTATCAGCGCTAACGCAGCTGCGATCGTGAAGGAAGCTGTGGCTAAGTCGCTTCTGTACTCTGACATCACCCGTCC
>DATNPU010000252.1:0-9830 GCA_036703105.1 Microcoleaceae cyanobacterium | reverse complement strand
TACCGTGACGATTCGCTGCTTGTGCGGCCATGCCAATCAGCTTCAATACTCCAGGATTGAGGGCATCGGCATAGGCGGCTAACTTGGGATGTCCCCGATCCATGGCCAGAGTATATTGGGTTAAATCATTGGTGCCTACTGAGAAGAAATCGACGACTTCAGCAAATTGATCGGCCATCACAGCGGTAGCGGGCACTTCCACCATAATTCCCGCCGGAATTGCAGGAATCCCTAGCCGCTCAGCTTCTTCGTCCAACATGCCTTTTGCCATCCACCAATCTTCCAGTCGGGCAATCATCGGAAACATCACTTGCACATGACCCGATCGCGACGCTCGTAAAATCGCTCTGAGTTGGGTGCGCAGGATCTCCGGTCGATCGAAGCCAATCCGAACTCCCCGTTCGCCTAAAAAGGGATTTTCTTCATGGGGAATCGGTAGGTATGGCAACGGTTTGTCTCCCCCCACATCCAACGTGCGGATAATTAAGGGGCGATCTCCTAAAATCGTGGCAATCCTGGCATAGAGTTCCGCCTGTTCGTCTTCACTAGGAGCAGAGTCGCGCTCCATAAACACAAATTCTGATCGCAGCAGCCCGACGCCTTCTGTCCCCAATGCGATCGCTTGCTCAGCATCAGCTTGACTGCCAATATTCGCCACCACTTCCACCCGATGCCCATCCGGAGTGATCGCAGGTTCGTGAGCCGAGGCCAATTCTCGCGCTCGCCGTTCTTTCAGTTCCAACTGTCGTTGCCGCACCTGCTCCATTTCCTCAGGCGTCGGATGCAGTTGTAATCTGCCTTTACTGCCATCTAGAATCACTGGTGTCCCATCTGGGATGTCGAGAATGCGGGGTTCTGCTCCGGCGATCGCTGGAAGATCCATCGATCGGGCCAGAATCGCCACGTGGGAAGTGGCTCCACCCCCAACGGTACAGAAGCCCAACACTTTACTCCGATCCATCGTGGCGGTATCGGAAGGTGTCAAATCTTCAGCTAGCAGAATGGTGTTCGCTGGATAAGTGGTCGTGGCTGGTGTGGCTCCCGTCAGAATCCGTAACACCCTACCACCGACATCGCGCAAGTCATTGGCACGGGCGGCTAACAACTCATTTTTTAGTTGCGCCAGTTGCTCGGCTTGATGGGTGTAGGTTTGTTTCCAAGCCGAGGCCGCGCTTTTCCCTTTATCGATCGCGCTGGTAGCGGTATCCACTAACTCTGGATCGTCTAACAACTCCAAATGGGCGGCGAAGATGGCAGCTTTGCCTGCATCCTGTTGACCATGCACCTTGGCGCGGAGGGCTTCAATCTCCAGCGTGGCTTGCTGAAGTGCTCGTTCTAACAACCGTCGTTCTTCGTTCGGAGTTCCACCAATTTCAGCGACATGGATCTCTGAGTGAGCCATCCGGTAGGTCGTTCCTACAGCCACTCCTGGAGACGCGGCGACTCCCAAAATTACATTGGGATTGTCCGATCGCGGCCGGGGTGGCGGCTGCGAAATTTCGGCTTGGGCAATGCTGGCTAGGGCGGGAGCGGGTTTAGCCCCCTCTTCTCCCAATCCAGCCCGGAGTTCGGCACTCAATTCGGCGATCGCGGCAGCCGCATCGCTTCCGGTAGCGACCAACCGCACGGTATCTCGAAATCCCACTTCTAGACTCATGATCCCCACGACACTGCGGACATTCACCGACTGATCGCCCTTATGCAACTTGATCGTAGATTGATACTTCTTCGCTAAGTTGGCTAATACAGCTGCCGGACGGGCATGTAGCCCGGTGGGATTGGGCACGACGATCGGCTCAGAAGTGACAATATTCTCTTCCTGGACAGCCGTTGTGGTTTCCGCTTCCGCCAATACCACTTCCAGCACCACATCTTGCCCCACCGTCACCTTGCCTTGCAAACAGGGGACAAATTGATCGACCCGATCGGAATTCGTAATCACAATCTGGGTCAATAAACTGCGGGCATGAGTGGCTACATAATCGGCATCAAACTCAATTAATGGGTCACCGATTGCTACGCGATCGCCCACCTTCACCTTGGGAGTAAACCCTTGCCCCCGCAGAGTGACGGTATCCAGACCGATATGCATCAGGACTTCCAAACCACTATCCGTCTTCAGAGTCACTGCATGGCTAGACGGATGGAGTTGAATCACTTCTCCCGCACATGGCGCCACTAGAGTTTGGCTCAAAGGATCAATGGATACCCCCTCACCGACCATCTTTTGGGCAAAAACTGGATCAGGAACCTGTTCGATCGGGAGCATGTGGCCGCTAATCGGAGCTACTAAAGCCAGTACTGTGGCTCTGGCTGAAGTCGATGAAGGAGGGGATGGAGTCATCGTTGTGCCCTGACAGTATGAAAGTTATTGGATAGTATTTCGGGCTACAAATCGTGCAATTTAAACCTTTGTTTACATCTTTGTTTCATTACTTTAGAGATGCCAACTGAGTGCTAAGAAAACTGACATTCTTCCAGATGCCCCGGATCTGTACTGTATGCTGCCTAAGATCCTGGCTAATTTCTTCTCATTCATTGTGCTGCTAAGGAGCTTGCCCCCATGCTATTTGTCACCAATCGAGTCCTGAAAGAAGGCCCAACCCCCTACAACCCAGATGGTTCTTTAGGAGTGCCCCGCCAAGTTAATTTCGATCTGAAAAATAATCAGGCTGAACAATCGGTGTATTTCTGCCGTCGTGATGGAGCAGGCAATTACACAGAGATTGGTAGTCAGACATTTTTCAATGAGCTGAGAAACTCTGCCTGTAAGCAATTAGTCTTCTTCCTGCATGGCTACTCCAGCCTACCGGAACCTGCTATTTTTCCCCGAGCTAATGAATTGCAACGATTATTCGATCGCAAATCAAATGGTTATATGCAGGTAATTCCGCTGATTTGGCCCTGTGATGATGATTTAGGTGCTGTCAAAGATTATTTCGATGATCAAGTGGCGGCAGATGCCAGTGCCTTTGCCTTTGCACGGATGTTCCAAAAATTTCTCAGTTGGCGCGATGAGCACAGTACGCTCGAAGATCCCTGTGTCAAGCCGCTGAATATATTGGCCCACTCGATGGGCAACCGAGTCTTGCGGGGAGCGCTACTTCGCAGTGTGGAATACTATCAACCGGCTGGAGTGCCCCTGGTGTTTCGCAATACGTTTATGGCGGCCGCTGATATTGAAAATACATCGCTGGACATCGATCGCGAAGGTCGCTTGATCACCGATGCCTCTCGCAATGTGGTTGTGTACTATGCTGCCGATGATCTGGCGATGCGAGCCAGCAAAATTGCTAACGGCAATCCCACTTCCCGCCGCATGGGGCATACAGGCCCCGCTCGAATGGAAAATGTTGCGGTGAATGTGTTCTCGATCGACTGTGGTGACTTCAACAATGACTACGACCCACCCACCGGACATGGCTACTTTGCCAGCGATCCTCAGGGCAACCCTGGCATTGTGTTCAATCACATCTGGGAATGTGTTCGCACTGGCAGAGTGCCGACCCGCACCCAGGGAGTTCGCCGGTTCATCCTGACTCCCTAAAAGGTCTCAACAGTGAGCCGTGAACTTATGCATGGCTCACTGTTTTAGCAACAGGTAGTAAAGCTGTCCCGTTGAGTTAATTAATCCAGCCCGATCGCCCGCTAACTGCCCCGTTCCCATAAAAATATCGACTCGTCCGGCTCCTTTAATTGCCCCACCCGTGTCTTGATCTAAAACATATCGGCTGACTAGCTGCGGTGACAGTTGCTTAGTTGCGGTTGGGAAAGGAATTTCGGTCTGAATCAGGGCTAAGGCTCCGGGTGGGAACATACTTTTATCTGTGGCGATCGATCGCTCAGCGGTAACGGGTACAGCTAAACTCCCCGTGGCTGGAGCGCCATTGGTTTCGCGGAAAAACACAAAGCTGCGGTTGCGGGGCAAATAGACATTCATTTCGGCTGGATGTGCCTGGAAGTATTGAAGTAGCTTCGGTAAGGTCAATTCTTCCAGTTTGAATTTACCGGCATTGACCAATTCCCGCCCCACACTGCTATAGGAGTAATTAGTTTTCCCGGCATACCCTACGGTCATTGTGCTGCCATCAGTTAATTGCAGCCGCGCTGAGCCTTGTACCTGCACGAGAAATGCCTCCAGGCGATCGCGCAACCAAACTAGCTCTAATCCCTTTAAGGCCCCCTTGCTGTACTGCAAGCCATCGGCTCCTTCGAGTTGTAAACGAGTCGGATGCGGCTTGGCCCACTGCCCCAAGTTCGACGGCAGGCGGAATAAGGGATAGCGGTACTCCTTGGTCGGCACTCGGCTAGCACTATAGACCGGCTCAAAGTATCCGGTGAAGGCCACGGTGCCCTGCTGATCCTTACCCGTTGATTGGTAAAAGGTGAATTCTTGTTGTACCGCTTGCTGCAATGCCGTCGCAGATTGTGACGCCAAGACTAATTGGCGAAAGCGGGTTAAACTGCGCTGCACTCGTTGACGCAGCTGCTCTGACTGACCACTGCCACTCAAATACTTGCGGTAATCCTGAACCGCCTTCGGGGTTTGTAAGTAACGCAGGCTAGCCTCGATCGCACTTAGTAACGCCTGTCGATCGCCTCCCTGAACCCACAGTTGCTCATCCGCCCCTAATTGAGCCGCACTAGGTAAGCGATCCAGATTGGTGACCCGTTTCAAGGGCGACTTTGGTTCAGCAGCACTGGCTGGAACTATTCCAACCGGACTGAACGATGCCGATCTAGACAGAACTGGAATATCGATCGCGGTCATCGTGGCAGCACCAACCAACCCGATCGCCAGCAGATTGCGAACCGAGTGCAACAACAATTGATTCATGATAATGACGAGTTAGTAACGTTCCACACTGGAACTAAATACAGGCTCCACGCGAATCCCCAGGACAGAAGACGGACGTAACACCATATATTCTCCCTGGATGTTTTTGATCGGCACGGTAATAAAATCCGTTGAAGCCGCTTTAGGCATCAGTTCGCCGCTGTACCATTTCTGGAATTCTTGAATTGTGGGAAAGCGCACTTCTTCACGATGTCCACCTTCCATTAGCAGATGCACAGCATACTCCGTCGGTGTCCGGGCAAAGCGGCTACGCTTCGGTTCAGCGGACTCACCAGTGGGAGCGGGATTCATATTTCCTGTCATGGTGTTTCTACTCTCTAGCGTCAAACGTCGGCAAAAGGGTTTCCCGATCGGGCAAACTATATTCACTCTGCCCATCGACCAGCCAAAAATATCTTACTCGCTGATCGACATTTCCATGCCCTATCCAGAACGCATGAAAATTAGATCCTAGCCTTAAACTGGATCACTACTGTGTGGGAAAACTCCCAAGTTAAGAAAACAGATTAAATCGCTGAAGTTGGCTTTGCACCATTGGTAACAAAGTTTTGCGCAATTGCCCTTTATCCTTAAACACCAAGCGGTTCTGATTCGGCAGATCAAAGGGAAACTGTCCTGGCAAATCCGATCGATCCATTTGCGCCAACAAAATTTGTTCCGATCGCTTACTTTGCAGTGCATACCCCACTTCCACACAGACTTTGGGACTGGGAATCAGTTGGGCGGGGGAGGTGTCAACTTGTGTAATCGGTGTACCGTCCGCAATAAATAGGAGACTCTGCCGAATCGATTTCATTAGCGTACTGTTGAGCCGCACGGGGCCTTCGGTCAGTCGGTGGGACTCCTTCAGGGCGATCGGTAAGCGAGATTTACTATTCAACTTCTCCAAGACAGTCTGTAATTCTTCCCGCAATAACTCACTCGATTCGGGATATTCCGTCTGATAACACAGGAAAATTTCCGGCTCTAAATGCGCCATCACATCCTGTTTAGAGAAATAAATTTCGTGGCTACGTAGATCAATATTGGCAATCACATAGCCGCCACTACCTTCCACATAAAACTCAACTGCCTCCCCAGCCAGGTAGCGCTGGAACCAGGCAGACTGCTTCACATCTTCGCTATCTTCTAAAAAATCGGCGCGTAACCCGGACTTCAGCAAGCTATTTTTACTCAGTCGCAAGTCATGGGGTCGCTTTTCTAATTCTCGGATCGGTTCGTACTCCTGGAGATACCAGGCTTTCAGGGCAATAATCGCCATGCTGTATTCTGCCTTTGTTTAAAACTACAACAGCACCCAAAGTCTTACTCCCTGAGTGATCTCCCCTTCTTCCTTTATTGTATTCAGAGTTGAACTGATTGAAAACCTAATTCCGTAATTAAGATCAACCAGGCTCATTACTCCCTTTCGTATAGGTGGGGAAATATCAGATTTCGGTGCGGGTGCTGTGGTAGTTGAGCGAGACAGATATTAAGTGAAACAGCGCTTTTTACCTCTTAACTATCTTGAACTTGGCTGTTTATCTGCCAGGGAAGCTTGGTAGCTTCAATTACTAGAATAGCAAACCTGGAATTCGAAGCAAGAGCATGAAACCAAAGTTTACTTTTATTCGCTAAACTACATTGCAAAAACGAGATAAAGCTGAAAATGCCTTTGAAATAAGGATTCTATCCACTAGTCTTGTGACTACTACATCAAACAAATATAGGCTTTTTGTTCTATTTTCCTTGTAAAGCGAATTTTAGATTTGAATAATCCTTATTAAGGAAGATATGGAAATTTATTAAATCTATCTCTTAGAGGGGAACAAACTTTTTCTCAAGCTCTGTATGAGTATTTATAATTCTTCTCGCATTAATTCAGTTGGTTACTACTAGGAAAAGTGGCCTTTAAAAGACAATTACCTAAACAAAAAGACCCGGCATTGCCAGGTCTTAATAAAACAGGAGGAGATTCAAACGAGCAGAATAGCCTTTTACCGAAATACTGGACAGTGAGTGCTGAGAATATCTGTGCTTAAGCTAGCTCGTAGGCAGCTAAACCCATTAGCAATAGGCGGAAATGTCCTCACCGCACTCATCGGCTAAGTAACACAGGGCGCGGAAGCGGAGAGCTACCACTTCTTCGTACAACGGATTCAATTTACACATGGGCGGAATCCGGAGGATGGTACGTCCAAACAGCTGGACAGTTCGTTCAAATGGACACTGGGCCGGAATCAGGCGGCAAATGCGGTGAGCGGTTTCGCGATCGCGGATTTCTAGACCTTCAAGCCACTGGCGTAGCGGTTTCAGGGGAGCAAAATGAACTTTCGCCACTGGCTGACCAAAGCTTGCCAATTGGAGGGGAATTTCTTTCGACACCCAGATCATTTTGGCGGTCATCGTATCTTCCAGGGTTGAGTAGCGAGAGTTGTTCATAAGTCGTTCCTCACTTCAAGGGGCGTTTAACGTCACCCAAGGGTTAACTACACCAGTTCCAGCTAATTTATCGGAATGTTACAGAAACCGAGTGCAGGATTACTGTGATCAAACAAGGTCATGCGACTGGGATCAGGAAACCAAAACCGTAATCTTTGACGTCTTCTGGATTGACTCCATCTTTCCCTGAACTTCCAAATTCTTAATGAGCAAAAACACGGAAAATTGTCCAGGCTATTTTTCCATCGCCTGAAACGTCGGGGTTTTACCGGAGGAAGTCCCCAAACATGCCAAAACCCATAGCCAGCGATCTCCAGGGGCTGACTATGGGCCTTCATTGTGTGAGGAGTATTAGTGTATTAGTTTAGAATCTCAGCCCCATGCCAGCTTGCAGAGATACAGGAGTGCGGTTTTCCACATTATCGTAAGCGTCAATCGCGATGATAGCGTTGCCGAAAACTACCCAATTGCTGTTAGGCAACGCATAATCAACTCCAGGCTGAATCACAAAGGAAGTTCGATTGCCTACCGGAGTATTTTTACTATGATCTGTGACGATCGAAGCGCCAATTCCGATATAAGCATCGGTTTGCCAGTTAATTGGAACATCGTAGGAAACGGTTGGCACAACCGCGATACTTTCACCCACTAATACTTGTGTCCGTAAGGAAACTGGCGCTTTGAGAAATTTGTAGCGCATGGCCAGGTTAGCCGAAACCTGATTGCCAGAATCTTTGCCAGGAGTTAGGCCAAACCCCGCCCCTAAACCAACGTAACTACCGTAGGCAGCTTGGGCATTGGCGGATGAGGAAGTGGCTGCGATGAGTGCAGTGGTAGCGATCGTGCTGCCAATTGCTGCTAATCCCACGGCCAAAAGGCGAGCTACTTGCCGGTCTGAATTCAAAGTCTTGGGATGTTGCATACTTTCACTCCTTCAGTACTCTGTCGCAAGAGCTGTGACCATAATTTAATTTAACCTAAGTCTTAGCGGTTGTGCGAATTATTTAGTCTGGCAAATTCCTCAGAAGTAAATCATCCATAATTATTACTTCCTCTTAATAGATGAACCGAGATCTAGGCAATCGGCTTTTAAGTAGCTGCTCCACCCTAACTAACAAGATCTGAAGGTCAGATTCCAACCCAACAACCAATCTGACAGGTGTTAATCTCTGTCTTGCGTTTACACGCTTTATATAGTGACACTTTAGAAACAGGGATATCCAAATAGTGCATTAATTCCTGCACTTGAGATACTAGAAGTGGGAGGAGAGTATCCAACAAAACTTATGTTGGTGCGGGAGGCGAAGTCAATGAATACTGCAATCCGCTGGTTAATTGTTTCTGCTAGTGTTGCAGGGGTATTGGCATCTACTGGCAGAGGACTGGCACAGACGATCGCCATTAATTCCGGTTCTAATCCAATCCAGGTTACGGGTGTTTCGGGTGGTGAACAAAAAGATGCAGGATGTGCTGGCTACATTACGGCAACTCCGAACCACAAAATTGAGATTACTGAAGATAGCGACCTTAAGTTTGTCTTACAAGCCAATGGTGGCCAACCCACTTTGTTAATTCGTAGCTCCACTGGTCAGGACTTTTGTGTCCCTTCGGACAAATACTCTGGAGGCAAAGTTGAAATTCCTGGACGTTGGAGTAAGGGGACGTATGACATCTTTGTGGGCGATCGTAACCAGGGCCATAGCCCTTATACCCTATCGATTTCTCGCAATTAATCAACCATCTACCTAAATTGAAATCGGGGCGTTACCAATGAAGGAGTAAGGCCCCGATTCTGCCGTTAAGCTGAGTTAAAGTTAGTCTTCCAGTCGTTGAGCGGGGACTTCTACCACATCCACATCGATCGTACCGGGAGGAGCCAACCGAGTGAACTTGCCCTGTTCAGCCTTCAGAGTTTCGCCACAACTGGGACATTGAAATTCGGCCTTATTTAAACTCATAAACTCATAGTTGCATACCGGACACTGCCCTTGGATCAGGTTCCGTTTTAGCCACCAACGAAAGCCAATCACCGCAACGATCGGGGTAATCAGGAACAAAGCCAGCAGGATAAAAAGGGATTTGACTAGCCAACCTAAGCCGATCGAGACTAGCAGCCAAATCACGAAGAAAGGGGCAAGCAGACGGCTAATTTCTGCTAGTCCTACCTGCAAATTTTTAAAGCTGTCCTGATTCACAGCAAACTCCTGTACACACTAAGCTTGAAATTAATTGTTGTGATAGTTCTATGCTAGGCAAAAACCGAATTGAACGTAGAGCGTAACTTCCACACCAAGCAGGTAGGGATACCCCTGAGACTGGTCGTTGCTTTCCGTCATGTTAGCGTTTCGCCAAAAAATTGACACCCACCAAACCCTCTTGTTGTCACAAGTCAACGAGAGACTTTGATAGGTGTCGAAACTAAATCACGAATCAGTTTAGAACAAGCCCAGAGTCAGTGCTTTGCTGATCGGGAAAGCTGCGCCGATGCCGAGGTACAGGGTAACAACAGTCCCCAATAGGAAGACTGTCATAGCCACGGGACGACGGAAGG
>DATNPU010000251.1:0-6169 GCA_036703105.1 Microcoleaceae cyanobacterium | reverse complement strand
GCTTCCGTTCCTGGGGGTTGATGAACACGGAGATCAGAAATGCGCTACCCGATCTTCAGGGCACTAACACGACAAGTCCCAAGGATCTCGCGACGATCATGATTCGCGTCAGTCAAGGTGATTTGATTTCACTCCGATCGCGCGATCGCATGTTGGAGATAATGCGGCAGACCGTTAACGATAGTTTGTTACCTCAGGGATTAGGAGAGGGTGCCATCATTGCGCACAAAACTGGAGATATCAGTTCCGCTTTAGGCGATGTTGGGTTAATTGATTTGCCCAATGGGAAGCGCTATGCGATCGGGGTTTTGGTTAAGCGTCCGCCGAATAACTATCAAGCTGCTGAACTAATTCGGCAGGTCTCGCGAGCTGCTTATCAACACTTTAATCGTTCCACGACGGCTGTTCCTCCAGCCCAAGCGCAATCTCCTGCCACCCCCAATACTAGCGGGGAAACCCAAGCGCCGCCTACCACGGCCAATCCCCAGTTACCTACAGATTCACCAGGAACAGATTCTCCAGCCGCAGGGGATACCATGCAGGCTACGCGATAAAGGGTTGAGAGTGCGACTACCGATCGACCAGGTAGAATTCCGGCTGCGATCGCGTAAGTTCATTAAGTTTTAATAGACATTTTCAGAGTGATCGGAGCTAGAAATTAGTTGCGATCACGCTTTGTTTGGTGACTGGGATCAGGCGGGCATTGAGTGGGGCTGCCTATTTTGGCAAGTGACTGAGACAAATATTGATTCTTCGATCGTCAGAATTAAATGTTTGAAGTTATGGTTAATCGGAGCAATAAATAGAGGTTTTTAGAAAGGATTTAGGCATACTGAGGGAAACTAAGTCGTTGCTTAAGCACAAGTGGGAAGGGAATGTCTCATCAACCAATCTACCTAGACTGCCACGCCACTACACCTGTTGATGAACGAGTGCTTGCTACTATGCTACCGTTCTTCACTCAACACTTTGGTAATCCTGCTAGCACTAGCCATCAGTATGGTTGGGAAGCTCAAGCCGCTGTGCATCAGGCGAGAGAAGTTCTGGCGGCTACGATTAACGCTACGCCAGAAGAAATCGTCTTTACGAGTGGAGCGACTGAGGCAAATAATCTGGCCATCAAGGGAGTGGCTGAGGCGTACCACAGCCAAGGTCGGCATATCATCACAGTAGCAACGGAACACAAAGCGGTTCTAGACACTTGTGCTTATTTGCAATCCCTGGGATTTGAGATTACCTACTTACCCATTGATGCCGATGGATTGGTTGATTTAGCTCTATTAGAACAAGCTTTTCGCCCAGATACTATCTTGGTTTCCGTGATGGCGGCCAATAATGAAATTGGTGTCCTTCAGCCGATCGCGGAAATTGGGGCCATGTGCCGAGATCGGCAAGTGCTGTTTCATACTGATGCCGCTCAGGCGATCGGGAAAGTGCCGCTCGACGTGGAAGCGATGCAAATTGATATCATGTCGCTGACCGCCCACAAAATTTATGGGCCTAAAGGGGTGGGCGCGTTGTATGTGCGACGGCGTAATCCCAGAGTCCAATTGGCGCCCCAGATGCATGGGGGTGGGCATGAACGGGGAATGCGTTCCGGTACACTCTATACCCCTCAAATTGTCGGGTTTGCCACAGCGGTAGAGCTAGGGATTCAAGAAATGAGGACTGAAGCCCAACGCGTGTCGCAACTCCGCGATCGCCTGTGGCACTCTCTCGCTAGCTTAGGAGGAGTTTACCTGAATGGGCATCCGACTCATCGGCTTCCCGGCAACCTGAATATTAGTGTGGCGGGTGTAGATGGACAGGCGCTGACGTTAGGATTGCAATCTGTGATTGCTGTATCCTCTGGGTCAGCCTGCAATTCTGCTAAAGCCGCTCCTTCCTATGTCCTGAAGGCACTTGGTCGATCGGATGAGCTAGCCTATGCCTCGATCCGGTTTGGGATTGGACGACATAACACTGATGCCGACATTGATCGAGCGATCGAGATTACGGCTACCACAATTCAAGCCTTACGTCAGGCGAATAACCCTGTTTTTACTAAGCTGTCTGCCTAGCCTGGTTGCCTCTCCGCAATCCACCCGTATCCTCCGTAACAAAAGGTCACGCTTCCTTAGGAATAGTGACCTTTTTTATTGGCTGGCAACAGCCCTTTAAACCTAAGGTCACCCTTCTGGTAGAAAGGTGACCAATCTTGTCTAATTTCAACGTTTACTGAACCCAAACCGTAACTGCAAGGCTAAAAACCAATTATGTAAATTAGCTCATGCCAACATTACTGGGATTGTAGGCGGCCGAAGCGGCATGAGAGCGATTGTGAACGTGGTTCCAGAGTTCAGCTGCTTCCGCCGGCATCCCAACTTCGGCAGCGGCACGGCTCAATGCACACTGTTCGCGGTTTCTGCTCATTTGTTGGTGACGGCTCATCAGCGCCCGAGCTTGATCTTGAGTAGACATATGATTTTCTCCCTATGGTTTTTTCCGCTTTATAGTCTGAATATATCAGGAAAATTCTGTATCAAAAAATACGAAACAGTGTTTTTAACAAAAATTAATGCCTAGTTAAGGTTTGCCTGGTGGGGGAGATGGGGAGATAAGGGGAATATGGAATAATTAAGAGCCATTCGCGGTAAGCTCAAACAACAAATAGCGTGGGCGACAGTGGGATATGGCAGAGCGGATTGTGGGGGAAAAGCCGGGAGATCAGTGGATCAAAATTGGTGACTTGTCTTGGTTTTTGCGGGAGGCGAAACCGATCGGGGAGAGCGATCGAACTCCGGTACTGCTGCTGCATGGATTGGTATCTCAAAGCTATGGTTGGCGGCATATTCTACCGGCGCTAGCAGAACAGGGATTTTGGGCGATCGCCCCTGACTGGATTGGTTGTGGATTTTCGTCTCAGCCCGATCGTCGGGATTTTGCTTATACGCCAGACAAATTTATCTCGGCACTGGAAGAATTAGTCGCCGCTTTGGAATTGTCACACTTTTCTTTGGTTATTCAGGGGTTTCTGGGGTCGGTGGGGTTGCAATACGCTCTGAAACACCCAGACCAGATCGATCGGGTGATGATTCTGAATGCACCGATTGCCCCAACGGCCAAACTACCCTGGAAGTTAAAGCAACTGGGGATTCCCTTTGTGGGTGACATGATGACTCAAGATCCGTTATTGGTAGACCGAACACTGGAAGGAGGTGGCGGCTACCGGGTGGAAGATGCGGATTTGGACATTTATCGTCGTCCGTTCTTGCGTAGTTCTGATGCGGGGCGAGCCTTACTGACGACGATTCAAAATTTACAATTGCCTCAGGTGACAGCAGAAATTGCTACAGGGTTCCAAGCCTGGACAAAACCTGTGTTACTGGCCTGGGGCGATCGCGATCCCTGGTTACCTGTAGCAATGGCAGAAGAGTTTGCCAAATCGCTGCCCGATGGAGAATTGGTGCTCCTGGAACAAGTGGGCCACTATCCCCAGGAAGATTGGCATGAAAAGGTAAGTGCCGCCTTAATTCCGTTTCTGCGCCGACAGGTGCTTTAAGGTTGGTATCGTTGCAGTGGCAGAATTGAGCGAGAACCCTGCGGATACGATAGACTGCTGTGTTGTACCGTAGTTGAATGATCTAACTAAAAATCGACATAGCCATGATGAAGTTCCGGTCTGTTCTCGTCATTTTTCTAGCGCTGGTCACTGCATTCATGCTGAACGTTGGCAGTGTGACGGCTGCAAAAGTGAAGAAGCCCCAAACCTACACTCCGGCTCAATTAGAGCGGATTCAGGAGTACACCTCTGAGCTACAGGCGATTCGCGATCGTCTGCCTGAGCTGGCTACGTTAATCCAACAACAGGACTGGACATTTACCCGCAATTTTATTCACGGCCCGTTGGGTGAACTGCGTTCAGACATCAGCGCTTTGGTTCGCAACTTGTTGCCTGATGCCCAACCCAGTGCCCGATTGCTGGCCAAAACCCTGTTTGATGATTTGATCGCGATCGATACTGCTGCTCAAGCAGAAGATTATAAGAAAGCGATTCGTAACTATGCTGAAACTCTGAGAGACTTTGATGCTTTTACGGCCATTCTGCCGAAAGCTTAACCATCGTCCAATCAGTGGTTGCCTGAGATTTTAGATTCAATCGATCAATTTACAGTCATCAGTTTCCGGTTTTCAGTTGAAGTTTCATCACTGATTCCAGGTTACTGATGACTACTGTTTTGAGAACTCACTAAAGTTTCTGTTTAGCAATGACGAAGGTTGTCATTATTGGTTGTGGCGTGATTGGAGCGGCGATCGCTTACGAACTGAGTCAAGTTCCGGGCCTGACGATTACGGTTTGTGAGCAGAATGCTTTAGCTCAAGCGTCTACTGGGGCAGCTTTAGGGGTGCTAATGGGGGCGATTAGCCAAAAAGCGAAGGGTCGAAATCTGCAAATGCGCCTCAGCAGTATCCAACGCTATAACATCTGGATTCCGCAATTAGAACAAGCGACAGGCCATAAAATTCCGTTCAATCAGCAGGGCATTTTGCGGCTGTGTTTTGAGGGTGAAGATGTGAATTTCTGGCGATCACTCCTAGAAATCCGGCAGCAACAAGGTTGGACATTACACCTTCTCGATCGGGCACAGTTGGCAGCTAATTATCCCCAGTTGAACCTGGAACGGGTGATTGCTGGAATTTACTCACCGGACGATCGACAGGTTGATCCGATCGCTTTAACTCAGGCGTTAGTCGCTGCCGCTACCCAGAATGGCGTGACTTTTCAGTTCAATACAACTGTGACAGGGATGGATACCCAACCTGCCTCTGCTGCATCCCTCCAGTGTTGCTATCAGGTACAGACTACTAATGGCACACTATCGGCGGATTGGTGTGTCATTGCGGCTGGCTTAGGTTCAACACCGTTAACCGAGAAGTTGTGCCAGGCTGTGGATATTCGACCTGTGTTAGGACAGGCCATGCAGGTGCACTTAGACCAACCTTTAGGACATCCTGATTTACAGCCTGCGATTAATGGAAATGATACCCATATTGTTCCGCTAGGTAACGGTGAATACTGGCTTGGAGCTACTGTCGAGTTTCCCACGAATGGTCATTCAGTCGCCTTACCACCTGATCCAACCCTGCTGGAAACCGTTCGACAAAAAGCGATCGCCCTGTGTCCCGCTTTAAGTACCGCTACAGTGCAGCGCACCTGGTTTGGGTTACGTCCCCGGCCTGAAGGTCGCCCTGCTCCAGTGATTGAGTTACTGCCTGGTTACCAAAATATTCTGCTAGCCACAGGCCATTATCGCAACGGCATTCTTCTGGCTCCAGCGACGGCGGCCAAAGTTAGAGCGGCGATCGGCATTGTCGATTAACCCCAACATTACCCATGACGGCTAACGCTGCCAGCCCACCGGGGAAACGCTGGCTTGGCTGGAGTTAGGATGGAGTCGATTCTCTTCAGTGTGAGCTCTAATCCTCGCTGCAATAGAGGCGTACAGCGATCGGTAATTTGAGCCAGAACGAGAGTGCCTATGACCATCAGCGGTAAAGATAGATAGTAACGCCAGAGGGTGTCTTGCACAAACAAATTAACGGTGCGATCGACCACAAAGTTATGAATCAGAAAGTAGCTATAGCTGTGAGCGCCCAGCCAAATCATAATTGGTTGCAAGTGTTTAAGTTGTTCTAACGACTTAAACACGGCCATACAGCACAGCGATAAGCCGATCGGAGTCAGCAGATCAGCCCCGACCCAGCCAACCGTATAAAACTGGCTGACAAATCCAGCGATGTAGATAGGAAGGCCAACGAATAGTGCGGGCAGGGGTTGCCAGAATAGCGGGCCTCGACGTTGTAAGTAAGCTTGCCCTACCACCATGCCCACTACGAAGGTGCTAAGTTTGGCCAGAAAGGCCAGAAAGGGAAACCAGTTGGCAGGAGTATCCAGAATCACATAGGTAGGATGCCCGCCAAAGGCGTAAACAGCTAGGGCCCGATAAATCAGGGTAATCATCGTACTAACGATGAGCAGGTTTCTGGCTCGCCATTGTTGCAAGCGGCTCCAAAGAAACGGAAAGATGATTGTGAAGCTAAGAATTAGTGAGACAAACCACCAAGGGCCACTAATGGGTAACAGGAGTTCGCCGGAGTAATCAAACAAGAGCGGGAACGTGATCGCCGC
>DATNPU010000245.1:0-5705 GCA_036703105.1 Microcoleaceae cyanobacterium | reverse complement strand
AAGAGGAAGCCCTGGAAGGTGTCCCTCGGGGAATTGCCAGCTAACCGGTAATTACTGATAGTTCGTGGTCAGTGACCAATGAGCTAAGCGATCGAGATGGGAGGGGTTCTGACTAAGGGAATCTCTCTCATTGCGTCGTGTTTGGAACCATGCTTGCTCACATCCACCTATTGGCTAGCGGCTTCCCAGGTAAACGCTTGCCGTTTGACAAACCGATAGGGGCCCATCAATGCCCCCCAAAGTCCCTGACCTGTCTCCGGATCAACACCTTTGTCGTAACTCAGCAAGGTTCCAGGACTGGCTACAAATCCTAAAGACACCTGCCGAATTTCTCCCTGATAGCTAAAGCAACATTGGGCAGCGGGGGGTAGGGAAGCTTTGAATTGGTAGGTATCAGGAGCCAAGGTTTCTACCACCACATCTAAGCGGCAACCAGGTAGCAGTTCAATTTGGTCATCTGTTAATTTCGCCAACAGTTCTGGGTGGCTACCAGCCCCTTTGAAGACCTCGGGATCATTGAAGGCATAGTATTGCACCTGTAACGACGATAAGTCCTGCTCCCGAGCTTGATATAACCGTAACAATCGTTGGCGGTAAGGATACTCTGGTGTAATCACGTTCGCCTGTTCTGCAAATAAAGTGAGGCTATCATTGGCAAATAGAGACACCGGCCGTTGCCATAGCCGGAGTGGCACGTACCAGGTCGGTTCCGCGATCGCCTGCTCACGGTTATCAAACTCACCAGCCAAATAATTCGCCAAGGTCAGCAACAGGGAAGAAACAGCCATAAATCAAAATGCTCCGGTAATTCCAGTCACCAGGTGTAGGACGCTACAGAATCTCTGATAAGATAAAGAGTTTGCAAAGGACTCGATGCTGCAAGGAGATAGCCCACTATGGCGCGGATGTATTATGACGCAGATGCCAATTTAGATCTATTGGCAGGCAAGACGATCGCGATCGTCGGTTACGGTTCTCAGGGTCATGCCCATGCCCTCAACCTCAAGGACAGTGGCATGAATGTCGTAGTGGGGTTATATCCCGGCAGTAAGTCGGCTCAAAAAGCTAAAGATGCTGGCCTAACTGTACTTCCAGTTGCCGAAGCAGCTCAGAAAGCAGACCTGATCATGATCCTGCTGCCGGACGAAGTTCAAAAGACCGTCTATGCCAATGAAATTGCTCCTTATCTGACGGCAGGTAAGATTCTCGCGTTTGCTCATGGATTTAACATCCACTTTGCCCAGGTGGTTCCTCCCAGCGATGTGGATGTGATCATGGTAGCTCCTAAAGGCCCCGGACATTTGGTACGCCGGACGTATGAGCAGGGCGAAGGTGTTCCCTGTTTGTTTGCGGTTTACCAGGATGCCACCGGACAAGCGCGCGATCGCGCGATGGCCTATGCCAAAGGGGTAGGCGGCACCCGGGCCGGAATTTTGGAAACGACCTTCCGGGAAGAAACTGAAACCGACTTGTTTGGTGAACAGGTAGTGCTCTGTGGTGGCTTAAGCGCTCTAATCAAAGCTGGATTTGAAACTCTGGTGGCCGCAGGCTATCAACCTGAACTAGCTTATTTTGAGTGTCTGCATGAAGTGAAGCTGATTGTCGATCTGATTGTGGAAGGCGGTTTAGCCAAAATGCGGGATAGCATTTCCAACACGGCTGAATATGGTGATCTGACCCGTGGCCCTCGCATCGTCACTGATGAGACTCGGGCCGAAATGAAGAAGATCCTCACCGAGATTCAAACTGGTCAATTTGCGCGTGAGTTCGTGCTGGAAAATCAATCTGGTAAGCCTGGATTTACGGCAATGCGGCGGCGGGAAGCTGAACATCCGATCGAGGAAGTTGGTAAGGACTTACGGGCCATGTTTAGCTGGCTGAAGAAGAACTAATCGAAGCAATTTCTGCCAAGTTCAATCGTTCACACGGCTCTGGCCGATTACCACTCGACTTTCGGAGCCTAGTGTTTATATCGGTTTTCGAGAGCGAAAGCCCAGCATCGATCTCCCTAAATCTCCTTAGACAAGAACTTGAGCATTTTTGGCTCAGGTCTCTCTGCGTTAAGGAAGTTTAGGGAGAATCAGTGTGAATTTTGTTATCGACAGTCGCCCCTGGAGAGAAGATGGCCACGGGCGTTAAGATTGCCTTGTGTTGTTGAGGAGAGAGCATCTATGAGCAATCGGATTCAAGCTCAAGCTACAAAACTCTGGCAAACGATCGCCGCTCCAGAGACCGCTACCACCTATCGCAACGTTGTGTCGGTTACCTGGACAATTATTCAGGAAGCCGCGTTCTTATTTTGGCTCGTACTCTGTTTGGGCCTGGTATTTGTCGATTGGTTCTGGCGCCTAGGCTATCGCACCGGGAGCGATCTCCGTAGCTGGATGACCAACATGGAAGAACCCGATCCTAATCGGATGTTAAGCTCCACCGGAGCCTCACTGGTCACTGTCGGGCAAGCCGGGGTGGTTAAAGCGCTCAATGCCGCCAAAGCTCAGCTTGGCATGGCAGTTACTGACCCTACTCCGACACTCGCCCCAACTCGTCCAGCCGTTGTTCAGCCGATTACTCCAGATCTCCCAATTCCCCCTGAGTCACCAGCGGTTTCTAGCCAAACGGATACCACAACCAGTATTCCCGAGTAACTAGTAGGTGGCTGGAAGCTAGGTTATACCCAGCCTCAATCTGATGCATTGGGCAATTTAACTATTAGGATTTCTGACCACAAAGTTTCTTCGCTTCTTGTAAGGTCAGTGGGCCGGCTGAGCCTTTGCCTAAGGATGGACACCATTCTTGAGCAACTGCCGTTCTAGCTTTGTTATATAGCTCTGCTTGGCTCGGTGGCACTAACACCGCGGCCTGAACTGCCGTATCGAAATGCTGTCGCTGGGCTCGTTGGAGCGCGATCGTATAAATCGCTTGACTCCATAAAACGATATTGCGCTGTGCCTGCTCAAACCCAGGTTGTCCAGGCTGAATGTTTCCGGCATCTTGAATGGCTGAGGAGAAGGGCGAAGCCTGATCATTACGGATTAATGCCTGCATTAAGCTGCCATCTAGGCTTTGCACCTCGATCGGTTGGCTGGTAGGGGCATTGTTCACCGCTGGTGCAGGTTGGGCAGGAAATTCTACCGGAGCCGTCGCGACAGGTTGGGGCGCCGTTTGGGGCACTGCCGCGATCGACTGATTGGATGCCACGATCGTCCCATTATTCGGAGCAGTAGAGCTAGCTTGTGGAGGCAAGGGCTGCGTCGGTATAGGAGCCTGAGCTAACGCAGCGTCAGTTGGAAAGAAGGTGGTCCAATTTCGCCATAAAACTCCGACCAAAAGGAATACTGTTAATAATCCCCCCCACAGCAACATGGGTGGCCAAAACGTCGCATCTGGAACCTCAGGTTCTTCCACAGATGCAGCGCTGGGATTAGGATTGGCAGACATGGTTGATTGTGGAGGCAAACTGTCGTTCGGCTTAGTCATGGGGTACTTATCCATAGATTGGTTGATTCCATGCCCATTGCCGTTTGGCAATAAGGAGGTATTTGCAGTTGGCGAGGAACCTGCACTATAGCTACGAGGAGATTCAGAGGCAGCAGAATAGTGGCCATTCATGTTGCCATTCCCCATTGCTGCAATGGTTCGGGGAGAGACACCCTCTGCATCAATAGGAGCAGAGCCATTCCAAGGCTTGCCATTGACTGTAGAGTCTAGGGCGGTTGCGATCGCTGCGGCGTTCGGTTGTCCTGATTTCACACCGTTCAGGGTGAGATTGGACTGTGAGGATAAGCCATTCTTGGCCCCCCCATTCCCACTGGTAGATGGTGATGCGACTTGAGGCAAAATCACCTGCCGCAATTGCTCAGGTCGATAAATCGTTAAGGGTTGCTGGATCGGTTGCCAGGAATGTTCACTCAGTTCCGGCAGGCGATGATTGAGGTAGCGATCGAGGCTCTCCAGCGTGGTGCATTGTTGATGCCGTAAACACTCGACTAACGTTGCCGTAAACAAACCTTGCCGTAAGGTCGCGACTTCATGAGAAAACTGTCCTGGCTGGCATGACAAAATCGTTGCCACTCCAGATTGCTGGGCTAATTGTGCCGTCTGTTTTCCGACTTCCTCATAGGACACAGCTCCCTGGCTGCGGTTCATATCCAGTAACACTAAGGTAGTCACTGCACTCGCTCGCAGCCGCTCAAACACCATAGTTAATGGAATTCCAGAGGTTGCGATCGTAGCAGGATTACCTTCTAAGGGCATCAGATAATCTTGACCTTGATAGCAAACACCGTAACCACTGAAAAATAACCAGAGGACATCACCCGGCTGCACCGCTTCCCGACATAGGCGATCGAGCCAATCCAAAATATTTTCCCGATTGGGATAAGTCGATTTACCACGAACGGGCGGAGAATTATCACTTAATAAAATACACCGCTCCGGTGAAAAGCCAGCTTCGGTTGCCAGAATATGCCGCAACGCCTGAGCATCCCGCTGGGCATAAATCAACGGTTGAAAGAATTGATATTGATTAATCCCGATCGCGATCGCCCACTGTGTCATACCAGATGCCCCACTTTATCTAAAGATTAATATGCCCAAACGTTCGGTTTATTCTCTCAACTCAATGATGATTAGCGATTTTCGCGAGTGGCCTCTCTCCTGTAGGTACTGATTAAGCTATGACCTGATGTTACTGAACCTTGCTAAAACAGATTTAATTCAAGGCAGGATAACCACGATAAATCGCAAATTCAGGCACTAAGAACGAATTACTACCCTATTCCTACTATAAGGGCATATAAGTAGGGAGTTACTAACAGTTATTCTCCTTATGACTGATGCTTAAATTTTTATCTACCTTAATGCTTAAACAATCACCCAAGCTGTCCTTTCTCAAGCCGCAGCGTCGAAAAGCAACTGTTAATCCAGCTCATTTTGCCAACGTTATAGTTCAGTCAACGCCAGGAGGAACAATGGTGCAATTGGCTAATGAATTGTTACAAAATTACGACGATCAACGTGACTCAGATCACAAACAGATCAACAAAGAGACTCGTGAAAATTGGCACTTATTCAAATCATTTCCGCAACGACTATTATCGCTTAGCACGATCGGGCTACTCTGCCTGACAGGGGGCTGGTTGACACTAACCGTTGTAATGCCTCCGAGTGCCCATGCTTACGACTCCCAAGTCAATGTGTTAATTGATGTCGGGGCGGGAGAAAGTTATGAAACAGTATTACGACGAGCCGAAGCAGTTGCCAGAGCGGCGGCCCAACGCAGTTTTGATCGTGATATCTTGATCTCCGATGTCACCATATTTGTTTCCGCCCAAAACGAAGGAGCGATCGCACCGATTTTGACGTTAGAAGCCAGTCGTCTGCAATGGCGTAGTCGCCCCGATGCCCGACGATGGGCCACCTATTATCCCTCGGCCAAAAGCCTCTTGGGTATGGATACAGCTCCCCAGCGGATTGCTACTCCGGCCCCGCCAACGGTGACTAATCCTGGTGCAGTTCCGATCGTACCGGTTCCAGTCGCTGTACCAGTTCCGGTTGCCGTTCCCGCCGGCACAGTACCGCAAAATGGCACACCAACGGGAACTGGAGGAACAACCACGCAGCCAGGAACCATTCAACCCACGACGACGCAGCCAGGAACAACCACACAACCGACGAATAACCAACCGACCACGACGACACAACCG
>DATNPU010000239.1:0-15597 GCA_036703105.1 Microcoleaceae cyanobacterium | reverse complement strand
CTTTAAAAGCTAAGAACCATAGAAAGATATAGGGAACAAGGGTATTGAAAATTTGATAAGTTGCCCACAAATTATTGCTCTTCATGTAGGGAGCTAGGACAAAATCTGACTTTTTAATCGTACTTTCCATTCAGTAAGGTCTTTTCTAAACAACTTCAACGCAATCAGCCGTATTGTTTCCTCAGTCACGGGTTATGGAGAACTTCCGAATAGTAAAAATTGGATTGCTACAACTTTGACTGGTGATTGACAAGAGTCTTAAGTTTTCTATTCTGAACTCGCCGTTCTTTACAAGCTTAACGTTGGCTTTGCCGTAAGTGCTGCTGATTGAGCAAAATGGTCTGCAAACTAAATTGCTCGATCGCCCAAATCAGATTTTGTCTGAAAACTCCCCAAAGCACATCAACCATTAGTCTATGTATTCTCCTTACAGATCATTAATTCCTGGCTGCTGGCAATAGGGCAAAACTAGCCACCATGCTAGTCCTGAGGCTAACGGTTCATGGCAACTTTTTTGCGGCGTGGTGACTTTTCCTTAGCCGATTTGATCGCTCTAGACTCTAATCGAAAGTCTGGAATGTCTTGCAGTTGTTTATCCTCTAAGTTGTATTGTTCACAGACCAAACTCAGCCGCATCCCAGCACTCGTCACCGGATTCACCGAATGCATCAAATCCCCTTGAAAGATTAGTAACGTATTCGGTTGCGGTCGAATTTGTCCAACCTGCCGTTTGTGCGATCGCAATACCAGTTCGCCCCCGCTTAAATCTGGTGGAACCTGGACATAAAGAACACTGACGACGACGGGAGGCTCAATTGTTTCGCAGTAGGACCGTAACGAGCGATCGATGTGCGGATCGACCCGTGAACCTTGTTGCAGTAACAAGGGATTCAGGTAAAACGCATTACAGTCGGCTTGCAATGCTTGCTGCAAATACAGTTTCAGGTAAGGAAACCGTCGCTCCACTTCCGCTAAATGAGAACGGCGAAACACGATCGAAAACCCTTTCGTGCCGACAAAATCCCGATTGAGATTATTGACGGCAAAGTAAGGGCAAGCCAAGATCTGTCCTTGCAATTCACTCAGGTAAGTCAGAGGAAAAGCTTGCGGCTGTTGATGATAGTAAGACAAGGGACTGATTAACGTGCAAAACTAAACTGGAATGGCAGGTTCTAATCCTAATTCTTTGATCAGACGATCGAGATCAAAATGTTTTGACATTAGTTGATACAAATTCCGGACTTTGACAGGTTCCTGAATCCGTACCTGACCAATGGCGCGATCGACAATCTCCACTGTGGTTAAAGTATCCAAATCAACAGACAAAATCGGAATTTCTAAATCCTCTGCTCGATGCAACACATCCTTCGAGGGAGGCATTTGTCCAGTCAGAATTAAACATTGAGTTGACGTTTCCAGCGCGGCGAGTTGAATATCGGTTCGATCGCCCCCGGTAATCACCGCCATGTTGCGTCCCTTCCGGAAATATTTCAACGCCGAATTGACGTTCATCGCCCCAATACTCAGGCTCTCGACCATCAAATCCAGTCGATCGGCCCGACATAACACCTCAGCATGAAGTTGTTGCGCCAGTTGCCCCACACTGACACTCCGCAGCAAATCACTCCGCGGCATAATTCCCAGAATCCGAATGCCCTGCCGTTCTAAAAACGGTTTAACAGTTGTAGTCACTTCTTCCAATCGATCCTCGGGAACATCATTAATCACAGCTCCCAGCAAGCGATCGCCCAGTCGTCGATGCGCCGACATAATGGCTCCAGCCACTAGTAGCGAGTGGAACCGAGCCACTAGCAAGGTTTGAGCATTCAGAGTCTCAGCCACCTGCTGCAACGACAGATTAAAAATACTGCCTTCCTCTAAATTCGCCGTACCTTCCAGCAACACGAGATCAGCATTCTGTACCTGATAATACTCTGTCAGGGTTTGTTGATAATTAATCTGATTTTGTCCCAGAATCCGTTGCTGAATCGTCCGGTCATCAAGCGACAAAATGGTGGGCAAAACGCGATCGGATGGTAAGTTGAGCGTTTGGGCCACAAACTGCACATCTTCTTCCACCCCCGTTCCAGGCGTACCGCTCCAGAAACTCCCTAAAGGCTTGCCATAGGCAATATTAATTCCTCGTTCCGTTAATTGATGGGCAACGCCTAACACGGTTGCCGACTTACCACTGTAAGCTTCCGTTGACCCAATCAATAAGCACTTTGCGGACTTTGGCACACTTCTACTCCTGGCAATCAAGCTTCACAAGAACCGCGCTACTGGAACGGTTTATCCCCCATTGTACGGGTAGAAAGTTGTTTACGACTTGTGAATCTATCTCCCCTGGCGATCGCGGGATAAGTAATGGGCGTCTGTGGATGACGATAACTCTGTACTGGAACGGGCTAGATTACCTCTAGACATTGCTGCTGGATTAGCCACCACAAAACCATCGACTTCATTGAGTGTATAAAGGGGACGGTTTTTCACCTCTTCATAAATCCGCCCAATATATTCCCCTAAAATGCCAATGCTAAACAGTTGCACAGCACCAATGAAAAAAATGGCAACCGCGATCGCGGCATACCCAGTTAAAGGAGAAGTGGGATAAAACACGCGCCAGTAAATGACCAAGCCAGCCATAACGATCGCCAGCAGAGAAGATAGCAAACCAATGTAGGTCGAGATCCGTAACGGGACTTTAGAGAATGAAACCAGCCCATTCACAGCCAAAGATAGCGATTTCCCAAAGGTGTATTTGACTTCCCCAGCAAACCGAGGATCACGCTCAAACATCACCGCTGTTTGGCGAAATCCCACCCACGATCGCAATCCCCGAATATAACGATTGCGCTCCGGCATGGCATTCAGCACATCGACGACCCGCCGATCCATTAAGCAGAAGTCGCCTGTATCGATCGGAATCTCCACATCAGCTAATTGCTTTAATAACCGATAAAACAGATATGCCGTAGCCCGTTTAACCCAAGATTCCCGTCGGCGTTGACTCCGTTGGGCATACACCACGTCATACCCTTGCTGCCATTGCTGAATCAGTTCTGGCATCAGTTCTGGTGGATCTTGCAGATCCGCATCCATCACTACAACTGCTTGCCCTTGGGCAAAGTTTAATCCAGCCGTAACAGCTACCTGATGGCCAAAATTTCGCGCCAAGCTCAGATAACAGATACGGCTATCTTGCTTCCGTAGGTCTCGCATCAGGCTCAGGGAGCGATCGTGGCTACCATCATTCACCAAAATCAACTCAACTGAGCCATCCAGCCGATCTATAACTGGACACAGGCGACGATATAACTCCATCAGTGAGTCCGCTTCGTTATAAACCGGAATGACAATGGAGTAAGTGATCATCATGGCGTTGGTTCTACCTGGGCTGACGCGTCCTGTGTAGGAATCGCTTCGGTGGTTTCGGCCTGAATTGAGGCCAGCACCTCTGGTACGGGCACAAGTTCGGGAATCGGTTCCGGGGCAGGTGCCGGTACAGGAATGTTTTCTACTTCTGGCAGTTTCTCTGGAGTCAATCGAGCCTGACTAGAACCCGATAATACTTTTAATAATTTCGGTTTGGGATTATATAACAGGTAAATTAACCGATCGCCCGCTTGCCAAACGTCCTCCGCCGCTACAACCTGTAGACGCCCCTGCCGTTCCAGTAATAAGGGAAGCAATTCCTCATTCTGGATCAGGGTTTGCAAATGAGCTTGCTGCGCTCCTAACTCTGCTTCTTGCAGCACGGTTTCCCCTAACTTAACGGCCTGATCAGTTAAATATTGATTCCAGGTTTTCAGTGACATTTGGGATATGAAGGCCTGCTGAATTTTAATCGAATTATTTTCTGCGATCGCCTCTGGATCTCGTGGGAATAGAGCCAACACCCGAGGCGGCTCAAATTCTTCGATCGCCCGTTGGGCAATGACCCGATTCACTTCCCCGTTACTGGTCATGGCCAGGAAGGTGCCGATCGCGCCCAGCCCAGCTCGCTCCAAAACATCCGCATCCAACGCACTGCTAATAAAGATCCGAATCTGTTCCTGTTCTGCTTGTTCACGGGCTTCTGGTGCTGTGTCAATTAAGGTGACAGATTCCCCCCGTTCTTTAAACAACCGAGCGACCAATAAGCTGAGAGGATGACAACCGACAATCACGGCTCCAGTCGCTTGCCGGGAGGTAATTTGTAGTAAGTTAGCAATCCATTGCGCAGTGAGTGCTTGCAAGCAGACGGTCAAAATAATCGTGAGGAAGACTAAATTCTTAATCGAGTCGCCACCATTGATCCCCCGTTGAGTCAGGACGATCGCAAACAGCGAAGCCACAGAAGCCGAGACAATCCCGCGCGGCGCAACCCAACAGAGAAATAATTTTTGGCGCCAGTTCAACCCGCTATTCCAAGTACAGACCCAAATATTGACGGGCCGCACCAAAAACATCAGGGCTAATACCGCTAGAACCCCGCCCCAGCCGAGCGCCGCCACCCCCGCGATCGACAGATCAGCGGCTAACAAAATAAATAAAACGGAGACAGCCAGAATACTTAGTTGGCCCTTAAACCGCTTGACTAACCGTTCTTCCGGCAGGGAAGAAGCTCGCAAAACAATCCCGGCGGCTACAGTTGCCATCAGTCCCGATTCACTGACGATCGTTTGAGCCAGCCCAAACCAACCCCATAATCCGGCTAAGACCACCAGAGTTTTCAGATCATCGGATAAAAACTGCGCCCGTTTGAGCAACCAGCCCAATAACCAGCCACCCAACACACCAATGCCGCCGCCAATCCCTAAGCGCAGCATCAGCCCACTGATCACTCGCAGCGGTTCCGCATCCCCATTTAGTAAAATGCCCAAGACGACCACAGCGAGGATCGCACCCACCGGATCGATCAAGACTCCTTCACCTTCCAACAAGGTTGATACTTGCCGATCGACTTTGACCTGCTTCATCAACGGATTGATCACCGTAGGGCCAGTCACAACCACTAGAGAGGCATACAGAAAGGCGATCGACCAGGGAAACTCGCTCAACCAGTGGGCGGCCATGCCACCTCCTAGTAATGTGATCAACGTCCCGATCGTCACCAAATTTCTTAGACTGCCAGACACCCGCCCTAAATCACGCAGTTGCAGGTTAAACCCACCTTCAAACAGAATCAGGGCCACCATTAAGGCCACCATCACTTCCAGGCCAACGCCCAGTCGATCGGGATGCAGCCAGCCCAAACCACTCGGGCCAAGTAGAATGCCTAATACCAATAGAAAGACAATACCGGGAGCCTTGAGAAACTCCGCCAACACCTGTGCGCCGATCCCTGCAATGACTGTGAGAATCACTTGCAGAGTGATGTCTAGCGGTGCTTCCATAAATCCACGATCGTCACGAACACTCCCTATCCCCGATCCAGAGCAGTAGTTAATTTGGATCAATCGCGATCAAGCACTACCAAAAAGTATGGGGAATTACCGCTTATTTTAATGGGACTAGGGCCATCATACCTGAGTGTGCTTGCGATAAGATGCGCTAGCAGGTAAGTTGTCGGCGATTCAATCCGCCTCTTTCGCTAAAACACCATTGAGAAAAATATCCGCTAGACCTTCCGCCATTTCTTGCATTTCCACGATCGCGGCGCCGGGCGGCATGATGGTACTTTGACTAAACCCGGCTACCGCAAACATGCCTAAAAATACCTGAGCCACAATTTTTGGGTTCATCGGGCGATAAATACCTTGATCCATTGCGGTCTGGAAAAAAGCTTCCGCCACATCTGTCATTTTGGTGATGACTTCTGATTGAATGCGATCGCGCAAATCCTCGTGGAATTGGGCCTCCATAAAGCAAACTTTCAGCACATCAGCATTTTGATGTAAATGCAACATCCGCCGGCGCATGACTTGGGCCACCGCTTTATAGCTACCCATGCCGCTCAGTTCTGTTAACAAATCGGTTAATAATTCCACCCAACCCTGACTAGCCACCTCAATCAAAATCGCTTTCTTGTTAGGGAAATGACGAAATAAGGTGCCTTCCGCCACCTCTGCGGCCTCTGCCAAATCTCGGGTGGTTGTACCGTCATATCCTTGTTGAGCAAACAGCCTTAGGGCCGATTTCAAAATGCGATTTCGGGTGACAGATTCCGTTTGAGATACATGATTAAAGGTACGCATAGCAAAGAAATCGCCTCTAGATGACTGCGCTTTAGGCTATTCTGCAATGCTTAATCCGGAAATCAACATAAGTGTCACAGATCATTACAGATTTGCCCCAACGGTCGAGAGTAGAACTGTCAGAAAAGGCTTAATAAAGCAGGTTTTGTTAACATTTGAGATGCCTGACGCGGCTTTTTCTTTTGGCGATCGACTTCATCCTAGAGAATGAAGCTAACCAAGGAAATTTATGCGATCCTAATAGTAAGACTTTTACAAATTTTGGTTGAACTACTATTAAGTAAATGTCATTTTTTGACTATCAAACTAAACATTAATCCGAATTTTGTAAAAGAGCGCTTGTAGAAGCCTACTGAACGTTTTAATCCCCCAGGAGGCAAAGATGATGAAAGCTACCGTTCTGCCGATCGTTGCTCTACTCGCAACCCTAACGTTGCCACTCACGGCACGAGCCGAAAATCCTGCGCACGTACAACAATTGTTGGATACAGGTGCCTGTGCTAGTTGTGACTTAGCTGGAGCCGATTTAACCGCCGCACACTTAATTGGTGCCGATCTGAGAGATGCGAATCTGCATAACGCGGTATTGGTCAATGCCAACCTGGAAGGGGCCGACCTCACTGGAGCCAATTTACAAGGCGCTAACTTAACAGGGGCTTTTGTAACGAATGCTGTCTTGAATGATGCCAATTTGACCGCCGCTAACCTAACGAATGCCGAAATGATCAATGCCCAAACGTTCGGGGCAACGTTAAGCAATATTAATATTTCTGGAGCCGATATTTACGGAAGTGGTATCGGTGTGGGCGGCGAACAGTAGCGATTTTGCCATCAATTTAGGTTATGTCTCCTAAACTGCTTGGAGGGATGTGATTCGTCACATCCTTCTGTTGTATTGGCTACAGTAAATCGCCATTAACTCAGGTCAAATAAACGAAATAAGTAGGACAGATAAGTATATATTCTTAACATAGAAAATTTTATTTCAGCGCCACCCGTCGTTTCTATGCGAAAGCTCCTTAAAGGTGTTCATCAATTTCAGATGAACTACTTCAGCAGTCACCGAGAGTTTTTTGAACAATTATCTCAAGGGCAGCATCCCAGAATTCTCTTCATTACCTGTTGCGACTCCCGCATTGATCCCAATCTGATTACCCAAACCGAACCGGGAGAATTATTTATTATTCGGAACGTTGGCAACATTGTGCCACCCTTTGGTGCCCATGCTAATGCTGAAGCGGCTGCGATCGAGTATGCGATCGATGTTTTGGGAATTAAGGAAATCGTTGTTTGTGGCCATTCCCATTGTGGAGCCATCAGTGGCCTGCTAAAGGGAAATCGGTTATCTGATCATCTCCCCTCGGTTCATGCCTGGTTACGCTATGCCGAATCCACGCGACGGGTGGTTTTAGAAAACTATCAGGAATTAGAAGGCGAAGAGTTATTGAATGCCGCGATCGAAGAACACGTCTTGATCCAGATCGAAAATTTGCGGACCTATCCTTCAGTTCATGCCAAACTTTACCGGGGCCAACTGAATATTCATGCCTGGGTTTACAAGATTGAAACGGGTGGCATCATCGTTTATAGCGCGGAACGCTGCCATGTGCGCGCCGACCACGAGAGCCTGTTCACGGAACTCAAAATTGATGAGTTAGAACTGGACGATAATTCAGATCACCACCATTTTGACTCCACTGCCGCATCAGCTTCGATCGCGGTGGAATCGCATCTCTAGCAGATTGGATGGAGTATAATCGCCAAAAGTCCAAAAAGCCAGAGGCATGGTTTTCTCCACCTCTGGCTTTTTTATCTAGCTTAATCTACTTATTTAATCGGATTCACTCGTGCTTTCACCACCACCACGGCCAGCCAACACGCTGGCCACAATCCGATCGGCTTCACCCAATGACACAACCCCATCGGGCAAGGTTAACTCACTCACATGCAGCCCATCGCCAACATCTAAATCAGATACATCAATATCGATCGTGTCAGGAATGCTGTCAGGAGCGCAACGGATGTGCAGCGAGGTCAAGACTTGATCGAGTGTGCCACCAGACAATCTCACGCCTTTCGGCTCTCCCACTAACCGCAGGGGAATATCAACTTCCAGACTGGCATGAGTGCCAACAGCGAAGAAGCTGAGATGATAGAGCGAATTCTTCCAGGGGTGAGCCTGCACTTCCCGTAACAGTGCTTTACCATTCCAGGACAAATCCGGGATGGTAACGTCAATTAAACTACTGTTCACAGCGGCGCTACGAATCAGCATTTCTGCGGTCTTGGTATTGACTGCTAGTTCCAGAGACTCAGTGCCATTGTGACCATATAACACGGCAGGAGTTAAGCCAGAACGACGCAAGGCATTGGGTTTACTGCCTGCGGGACGAGTTTGACATTCGATCGTAAGTTCCATAGTGCTCAGGGCGAAGGATAAAGGATCAATCAGACAGTCAACAACGCCGATCAAACTATTGTTTGACGGTTAGCTCTTAACGTCTAAACTTCTAACGTTTGGCTTTGAGCCGTTGCCGGAGCGGTGCCATTGGTATACAGCAAAGCTCGTTTTGGACCGTGAATCGGGTCTTCCACGATGATGGTTTGATCACGACTGGCCCCCAACGAGACGATCGCGATCGGCACCTCCATCAACTCTGCCAAAAGCTTCAGGTAGTCCAGGGCTTGACTTGGCAAATCATCTAGAGTGCGGCAATCTGCCGTGGACTGCTTCCAACCCGGAACGGTTTTATACACAGGCTGGCAATGGGCAAACTGTCGGGAGTTACTGGGGAAATCTCGACAATGTTCGCCGTCAATATCGTAAGCGACACAGACCTTAATTTCATCTAGTTCATCCAGCACATCTAGCTTGGTGATAGCCAGACAATCTAGACCATTGATCCGCACCGCATAGCGACCGATCACCGCATCAAACCAGCCACATCGCCGCTTCCGTCCGGTGGTTGTGCCAAACTCTGCGCCACGATCGCACAGCAATTCTCCCATTGTGCCATGCAATTCTGTCGGGAACGGCCCTTCTCCCACCCGCGTAGTATAGGCTTTGGCCACCCCAATCACGCGATCGATCATGGTTGGCCCTACTCCTGTACCAACACAGGCTCCCCCCGCCACCGGATTCGATGAGGTGACATAGGGATAGGTGCCGTGATCAAGATCCAGGAGAGTCCCCTGTGCCCCTTCAAACAGGATGTTACGCTTGCGTTGAATGGCATCGTAGATCCGAAGAGAACTATCGATTACATGGGGACGCAGGCGATCGGCATAAACTAAATACTCATCAATAATCGCCTGAGGATCGAGGGGCGGCAGACTATAGAGCTTTTCGAGAATAACGTTCTTATACTCGACCGTCCAGCGCAGCTTCTTACGCAGCAAGTCCGGATCCATCAGGTCAATCATCCGGATGCCGGTGCGCTCAGATTTATCAGCGTAAGTCGGCCCAATTCCCCGTCCAGTAGTGCCAATCTTGTGATCGCCGCGCCGTTCCTCCGAAGCCTGGTCAATCAGGCGATGGTAGGGCATAGTGACGTGAGCGGTTTCAGAAATCAAGAGATTTGCGGTGGAAATGCCCAACTGATCCAGTTGATCCAGTTCACCAATCAGCACGTTTGGATCAATGACTGTGCCACAACCAATAATGCATTCGGTATCAGGATATAAAATTCCCGATGGAATTAAATGCAGCTTAAAGGTCTGATCTTTTACGACAACGGTATGTCCTGCGTTCACCCCTCCTTGGTAGCGAACCACGACATCCGCTGATTTGCTGAGCAAATCTGTTATCTTTCCTTTCCCTTCATCGCCCCATTGGGCGCCAATCACAACGACGTTAGCCAAGGTTTTTTATAAGCGCTAGAGTTTGCACAAACATCCATTATCAGGAGCATTTGTGCCCAATGTCAACCATGATCAATGACGAATTCGCTCAAGGGAGCTTAAGCCACAGTCGATCGTTCCTCACTCACCGCCCCAGGAAGGTTTTCAGTTTATTTACCACCCGTTGTTTGAACGAGGGATTGGCAAATTGTTCTCGCAGTTTTGCCAAGGTTGCATGGGTATTGGTATCTAGAGGAGGCAGTTCCAATGCTTTCAGGGCATCCTGATATTCGGCAATCGTTTTACTACCTAATACGATCGTATGAGTAGTATCAAAGTCTAACAGGTAGCGGAGGGCAAAGGCACTCATCGGAAAGCCTGCTGGCACAAATTGTTCGTAGACTTGATAGCGTTCTGTCTTAACTGTATTCAGCCAATGACTACGAATATCCTGCTCCGATAATTGCGGACGTTGACGAAAGTATTTACCCGTCAGTAGGCCATTGGCAAATGCCCCTCGGACGATCGAGCCGAGATTATGGGCATTAACATACTTCAGCATACTCACTGGTTCGAGCAGTAGCGATCGAGCAAACATCACTACTTCGGCGGCATCTTGCTGAACCAGGTGCATCAGATCTGCTGGGCGATCAGTAGAAATGCCATAGGCACGGATTTTCCCCTCTTGCTTTAAAGCTGCTAAAACCGCTTTGCCTTCATTAATCCAAGCGGGTTCTGGTGGCGTGTGATAGAGGTAGACATCAATATAGTCCGTCTGTAATCGCTTGAGGCTACCTTCTAAACTGGTGCGGATAGTATTGGGACGACAATCCGTAATCCGTTCTCCCTGAGAACCCTGGCGATAACCAAATTTGGTACTAATGACCCAGCGATCGCGCCGACCTTGTAAAGCCTCGCCAGTCCGGCGTTCACCTTCACCCGCTCCATACAGTTCAGCCGAGTCAATATAGTTAATGCCCAACTCCTCGCAAGCATGAATTAACTGGATAGCCTGCTCTCGTCCGACATCGGCAAATCCGTCCGCTTGACCATCCAGGCTGAGTGGCCCACTGAGTTGCCAGGTGCCAACTCCGATCGCGGAAACCTTCAGACCTGTGCGACCCAAGGTACGGTATTCCATCCGAATGAACTCCTAATTTTGTTACCTTTCCAGAACAGTAATCTGTTTACCAAATTTTGGGAATTGGCAGTTCCTCGGAATGCTTAATTTCAGAGAATCTGCTCCTAATTATTGATAAATTGACCATGTAATTTCTGGACGAACCCGGCCAGATCCAGAAATCGTTATTTATGATGAAGAGAAGTCATTTTAATTCATAGGGCTGCTGCCAAGTTGCCTTTGGTCTGTTAACTGGTAGTAGGTAATGACTCTTGCGTCAATCTCTACCACTGGGCATGAAGCTCATCGTGCCAATTAGTTCCGTTAACGAAAAGGTAATTTAGCGTAGTTGCTCTGGTTCTAATTAGTTCATGCATTGCTCGATTAGCAATTAGCCATTTAGCCATTCTTAACATGAATTCACTCATCCAGCGATCGCAATCCTAGCCGGGTTGTAGAAGGTTTTCTCCTACAAGAAACTTCTGCAATTGTCGCTATTTGCTCATGGGTAGTAGTTCCAACCTCTCGTCCTGGTCAGCAGGATGAGGTTTTCGTATAGAGATGTGCCAATGGTTAATTGTTCCTATCCCTGTAAGTCCTTTATTACTGATTGCAAGAGGTTGTTGTGGCTCTTTATGCTGAATTACATCGCCATCTAGGCGGCTCTGTTGTCCCTCGGGTGTTGTGGCGATATCTGCAACGCCATGATTCGGATCTGATCCAGCGATTTCCCAATTATGCTGAGTTCGAAGATTTCTATACTCGTCCCCGCACCACGTTGGATGAGTATTTAGAACTGCACACCCTGGTAGAAGGAGTACAAACAGCGGAAGCATTACCGTATTTCATCTACCGATTAATGCGAGGCGCCTATATTTTCGAGAATTTAGCCTATCTGGAATTGCGCTATACGCCTTACCTTCGGACTCCAGACCATTTGCCCCAAACTGAGCGAATCGATCGCATGGCCGAGATCGTCGATGTCGTGGGGAAAGCCAGTCATCTGAATGAATACCCGATCGTCACCAGCCAAATTTTATGTATGCATTCTCGCTTGCCCTACGAGGTCAATCGGGCGATCGTGGATTTAGCCGCTCAGAATCGTGAGTATGTTTGTGGGATCGATGTGGCAGGTGGTGATAATCACTATGGCGCCCGGATGAGTGAGTTTATCGAGTTATACGCCTATGCCCGATCGCTAGGACTGAATACCACCGGGCATCTGTATGAAACCCGTGAAGGTTGTCATGCCGAACTGCTGCCTTACCTGATGCGAATTGGTCATGGGATTCAAATTCCGCTCCGCCATCCTGAGCTACTGAAGCAGGTAGCTGAACAACGGCAATGCTTAGAAGTCTGTCCCACTACTTATTTGAAAACCGGAACTCTGGAAGAGATTACTCAACTGAAGACGGTCTTCGATCGCTGCTTTGAGGCGGGAGTAGACATCGCCATCTGTACCGATAATGCTGGCTTGCACAACGTCCGGTTACCATTTGAGTATGAGAATCTGTTAACTTACGATATCATTGGCTTTAAGGAATTGCAGGCTTGTCAGGATGCCGCTTTCCGTCATGCCTTTGCTTGGCCCTATAGCCAGCGTCCGGTTTCGTTGCTCAATGGTCTCCTGCAACCAACAGCGGTAGAACCCGATCGCGATTTACTACGGCTCTAATCCAACTAGGGTGGGAAGATAGGACATTGGTAGCTCCCCTATCTTCTCCTTCTCCCTAATCTTCTGGTCTAGGGACTAGGAAAACTGGCTCACATACGATAAAAATTAAATATGAGAGCCATTCAAGAATCTTTATTAATCAAGTGAGAGGTACTCGATATGGACTGGCGGTTACTGATTGTGGTTTTGCCCCTGGCATTAGCATTAGGTTGGGTGGCAAAAAATATCGGACAACAAGCACTGAAGCAAGGTCAAGATTTCATTTCTAAGTAGTTCTTGCTAACGTACCCATTGATCAAAGTGCGATCGCTGGTTTACAACAGCGATCGCTTTTTATTTCAAAAATATTTTTAGTTCTACATATTAAGTGAGGTAATGATGCGGATAGCTGTGAATATTCGCATCAATTCTGCTGTTTTCCGAGGAATGATCCGGAGCAACTCTCAGCCCTGCGAATTCAGTTGACAGAGGCGACTTCATAGTTCCTTAACATTTTTTGCTTAAAGAAATTTAAGTCGTCGATGACGTTATTGGATTGCATGGAGGTGAGCATGGTAACGCAGGACTCCGTTTATGTTCTGGGTGTTCCCGATGGAGCGATCGAAGTGTCTGTAGAAGGATTACGGAGCATCTTCAGACAAATTGAAACCGAACTCTGTCGGAGTGAAGCCTATGAACGGGTGATGACAGAGTTGGAAACCATGCCCAGTGAGTTAAGTAAACAAGTTCAACTGATGGTGCGATCGGTCGGTCGGGAAGCCATTCGATTAGTGTTTCGTAAACTCATTCGGCGCAAAGAAGCGATCGAAATTCATCCAGAGCACTCGCCAGCCATGAATTTGTCTGCGGTCACTCACTTTCATCCGGCAACACCGATTGTGCCGCCACCCCCACCCCCCCAAAATCCCCATCCTGAAAGTTTGCTGATGACCGAATCGGCCCCGGAGCCATCGCTATCTGCTATCCACCTAGAGGCATCGTTAGCATTAGAATCAGCTCCTCAAGCTTGTCTGGCTAATTCTCATACAGGCAGTTCCCATGTCGCTCGGCTGATCACACTCACGAAATCCACCAAGCCAACCAAACGCTTAAGCAAAGCTGAACAGGCCGCTCAAGCTCTATTACAAGCTCGGGAAGATCGGTTACAGGAGTTGGGTGAGGAAATCCAGCAGATCCGGCAAGCCAAAAGTATGTCCCTATATGAACTGCATAGCAAAACCTTAATTCCCATCCATCAACTTGAAGCCTTAGAGGCCGGACAAGTCGATCGTCTACCCGAAGACATTTATATTCGGGGTTTCATTCGGCGGTTAGGCGATGCCTTGGGCCTGAATGGGCTGGAACTGGCAGAATCAATTCCCCATCTTGATCCCGCCAAAACAGTGGTGCCAACGTGGTATAAACCCCGTGTGAAATCGAAAATGCCTTCGGCCTATTTATTCTTAGGTTATGCCGCCTTAATGGCCGCCGGATTGGCTTGGGTCTCTCGGCAAACCTTACCGAATAATGCCTCGCCGGAAACCGCACCTTTTGTTCCCGAAGCGGAGGCATCATCCCAAGCCAACTTCAGTACTAAAGTCGGAACTACAGAGCAGCAAGAATCAGCGACTCCTACCCAAGTTGCCCCGCCCGAATCAAAGCCGACCAAACGGCAGTGGGCCAATCGGTAATCGTGCCAAATCGATGGGGGGTGTATCAGTCATACGTCCCTCATCGATCGCTGAATCGTTTAAGGCTCGATCGCGGCTAGAACAGCTTTAGGAGCAAGTTGATCTTTGAACCAGACGATCGTCGCTGGGGTATTGTCGAGCTTAATGCCAGCATTATCCAAATTTAGCCGTTCGGAAATCGCCAGGACTAGATCATCGCGACCGGCCTGCCGAACTTGCGAAAATTTCTTCTTCAGGTATTCTGGCCGCCAATAGCCAACGATTTCCAACAGTAAAGTCCGGCCATCCGGATGAACCAAGCGGAAATCGGGAATCATCACACTACCCGGAATCGGGATCAAATCGACTTCTCGTTCCAGTTTCCACTCGGTTTTGGCTTTAGCCCACCGTTCGACAAATCCCGCTTCTAACATGCTGTCGTAGGTTTTGCCTGGTGGATAATGGCTGACTAACCCATTATCAGATTCCAGGGTAAAGCGCCCCGATCGCACAGTGCCAGAGTAACTATCTTTAAGTTGTAATGTGGCCGCTAGGCTCCATTTGGTCACATGGAGTAAAGCCGGCAACATCATGGCTAGTTTCAGCCCATAGTGCGTGTTCGGTTTGAACAGACTGGTTGGGCCATCGATCGTCAGCGTAAACCCATGATCGGCGTCGCCTTCGATATAGGTCATCAATCCAAACAACTTCAGATAGCGGAATAACAGTTTGTATTCCCCTGGATCATTACGGTGAGCATTGAGAATCACCTGGCTGGCTCGGTAAAATACTCCCTGCACTTGAGACAGGTTGTATCGGTGCAGTAAAGCTTCTGCAGTTGGCGCTTCAAACTCAGTCAGAATTTGGTTATCCGATAGGTCAGCATAGAGCCCGGCTTGAATATGGGTGGGCAGGACTTCGTGGCCCAGTTCTGCCGTCAGACGATCGGCTAAAGTCTGTAAGGTCGTTTGGGTAGCTTGAGGATGAGGCGCCGTTTCAGCAGACAGGGCAAACACTCGCTGCCGCAGCATGGGTGGATCTAGAGGACTAATTGTTTCAAATTTGCTAAAAGTATCACTGCTGAGGAGATGCGCTAGTCCTCGCTTAATTCGATAATCAGTACTTTCACCTTCT
>DATNPU010000237.1:0-2554 GCA_036703105.1 Microcoleaceae cyanobacterium | reverse complement strand
TTTTAAAGAATATTTAGGTTATCTAAAACCAACAGCAGCTTGCCAAACAAATGCGAGTAGGAGGAAAAACACAGGAATCACCGGTAGAACATCTACCAGGGGATCAAAAATTGCATAAGCTTCCGGCAGTTTTGCTAAGAGCAGCGCGACTTCCATGTATCAAAGACCTCTCCAGCACAAGTTTTTAGAATTGCCATACATCTTAACATGCTAGGCTGTGCAGATAAGTATCTTGGTGCGATTGATCCGAGTTTCTGGCAAATCCGCTAGAATTTTGGAACTCGATCGATTGACTCGATTATGATTGTGAGATCCAGCAGCCATCCTCGGCTCACATGCGAAAGTGATGTTCTGTCTCTTGGCGGCTTGAAAACCCACTCCTAATCTGAGAAGCTAACAACCGACCAGAGTGTCATCGATAGATTCGATAACGTGTTATTAAAACCCTTATTTGCCAATGTATGACCAGAGCTAAACTTGCCGTTCTAGGGTAATTCAGCTCTTTTAGTGAAACGACTTAATATTCCCAACATCAACATTTCAGTGGCTTACCTTTTGACGATCGACCATTTCTGGAGGACATTAGTTTGACGCAATCTTACCGAGTCGCAATTTTAGGGGCGACAGGTGCTGTTGGCACGGAATTATTGGCATTACTAGAACAGCGACAATTCCCCTTGGCGGACTTGAAGTTGCTGGCATCGCCTCGCTCGGCTGGCAAAACTCTGACATTTAAAGGCGAAACGCTGCCTATTACCGCCGTAGACGAGCATTCCTTTGATCAGGTAGATATCGTCTTAGCATCGGCGGGTGGTTCTACGTCTCGCACTTGGGCACCCAAAGCAGTAGCCGCAGGGGCCGTCGTGATTGACAACTCTAGCGCCTTTCGGATGGATGCCAATGTGCCGCTGGTCGTGCCGGAAGTTAATCCCCAGGCGGCGGCTAGCCATCAAGGAATTATCGCCAATCCTAACTGCACCACGATTTTGATGAGTGTAGCGATTTACCCGTTACATCAAATTCAGCCCATTCAGCGGATTGTTGCTTCTACCTATCAGTCGGCAAGTGGGGCAGGCGCCAGAGCGATGGAAGAGCTGAAAATCCAAACGCAAGCAATTCTCCAAGACCAACCAGCGATCGCAGAAATTTTTCCCTACCCGTTAGCGTTTAACCTGTTTCCCCATAACTCCAAGCTGAATGAGCAGGGGTACTGTGAGGAAGAACTGAAGATGGTGAACGAAACGCGCAAGATTTTCGGTGTTCCCGATCTACGCGTTACAGCTACCTGTGTACGGGTACCCGTCCTACGAGCGCACTCTGAATCGATTAACCTGGAATTTGCCCAACCCATGAGTGTGGAGCAAGCGAGAGCGGCGATCGCTCAGGCCCCAGGAGTGAAGCTGGTGGAAGATTGGTCAGCCAACTACTTCCCCATGCCGATCGATGCCAGCGGACAGGACGATGTGTTGGTAGGGCGAATTCGGCAGGATTTGTCTCATCCCTGTAGTTTAGAACTATGGCTGTGTGGCGACCAAATTCGTAAAGGGGCTGCCCTCAATGCCGTACAGATTGCCGAACTCCTGGTAGAACAGAATTTGCTCAAACCAGCAATGGCAATGGCGAAATAGGCTGTAGGAGTTGGGATTCAGTGGAACGGCTATCTGGCACGATCAATGACTGCTAGCCCGCCCACTGAGCATTCACAATAAACAATGATTTACTAGAAAAAACGTGTGGTAGATTTTGGACGAGTTCTGACGGCATTAGTCACCCCATTTCACGATGATGGGAGTGTTAACTATGCGATGGCCGAGAAACTGGCGGCCCACCTCGCTGATCAAGGGACGGATGCCTTTGTTGTCTGTGGGACAACGGGCGAGTCTCCCACCCTCACCTGGGATGAGGAGCATGATCTATTCCGCGTGGTGCAACAGGCGGTGGCGGGTAAGGCAAAAGTGATTGCTGGAACAGGGTCAAACTCGACTCATGAAGCGATCGAAGCTACGAAAAAAGCCGCTAAACTAGGATTAGATGGATCGCTACAAGTGGTGCCGTACTACAATAAGCCACCGCAAGCTGGTCTCTATCAGCACTTTAAGGCGATCGCAGAAGCTGTGCCTGACTTGCCATTGATGTTGTATAACATTCCAGGGCGAACAGGGCAGAATCTTCAGCCTGAAACCGTGATTCGTTTGGCCGAGATTCCAAACATTGTGGCGATTAAAGAAGCGACAGGGAGTTTAGACCAGGCCAGCCAAATCCGTTGTTCCACCTCTCCGGATTTTGCGATTTATTCTGGAGATGATTCATTAACGTTGCCGCTATTGGCGATCGGGGCAACGGGGGTTGTGAGTGTTGCCAGTCATTTAGTGGGGACGCAGTTACAACAAATGATCCAGGCGTTCGCTGCTGGGGAACCGCAAACGGCGACCCAAATCCATCTCAAGCTGTTTCCTTTATTTAAAGCGCTGTTTGTCACCACTAACCCGATTCCGGTGAAAGCGGCTTTAAATCTGCAAGGGTGGCAAGTGGGTCCTACCCGGCTACCTCTAGC
>DATNPU010000230.1:0-6904 GCA_036703105.1 Microcoleaceae cyanobacterium | reverse complement strand
ATCTCCGGCTCCTGATCGTGACGATCGATGAAGCCGATATCCAGGCACAGCATCCTGATCAGCGGCGAGGTTCCCTGTCCGATCGGGCGTTGGATCAACTGCTAAAACGACTACTTCAGGCTCATCCGCGTGTAATTGGTTTAGATATCTATCGCGACTTTCCGGCTAGTTCCCAGTATCCTGGCTTGATTGCACAATTGCGGCAAAACAAACGTCTGGTGGCGATCTGTAAGGGTAGCGATGCTCAGTATGATCCGGCTGGGGTGGCTCCTCCGCCTGAAATGATGGAGTCCCAGTTAGGCTTTAGCGATTTTATTGAAGATAGTGATGGCATTTTACGCCGCCAAACTTTGTTTAGAGATCCTGAACCCGCTTCGGCTTGTACGACTCCCTATGCCTTCAGCACCCGGCTCGCCTTTCGGTATTTGGAAGTAGACAAGATTACGCCAGAATTTACTCAGGCTGGGAATTTAAAGCTGGGAAACACTGTATTTCTGCGATTAGGAGCACAAACAGGTGGGTATCAGGGAGCCGATCACCGAGGGAATCGAGTGTTATTGAACTATCGAGCTTTACCGCCGCGATCGATTGCCCCTCAAGTCACACTTACCCAAGTTTTAAAGGGACAAATTCGGCCGGAGGCTATCCGCGATCGCATCATTTTGATTGGTGTCATTGCGAATAGCACTGGCGATTTTTGGCTGACACCCTACAGTGCTAAGACCGCCGAGCAGCCTTCAGAGCAGGTTCCAGGTATATTTATTCAAGCCCACATGACCAGTCAAATTATGAGTGCTGTTTTAGATCAGCGTCCTTTGATCTCCGCTTGGCACTGGACAGGTGAGGGAGTGTGGATCTGGGTCTGGGCAGTGATTGGGGGAACTGGCGTTGTGTGGGGGCAGCGTCTCAGTCGGCAAAGTCTTGCGAGTATGATAGCGTTGAGCTTACTTGCCGGACTCAGCCTACTTTTACTCATACAAGGAATTTGGGTGCCTCTCATTCCGGCGGGAATGGCGTTGATGTTGATGGTAGGTATAGCAAATTTCTTCAAGAGGAAATTCTGATGAAAACACCTTTAACACTAATCAGCTTATTCATTTTATTCAGTAGTGCAATCATTAATGCTCAATCGAGTTGGTCCCAGTCCACCTCGATCGACACTATTCAGGACAATCAAATTATTTTTAATGATCCTACCCCACCCAGCCAGGGAACGCCCACCGGTAGCCGTCGAGGGGGAGCCAGTCGTACCTGTTATCGATCGCAAGACAGCTTAACCGCTTTAGTCCCCATTCAGAATCAAATAGTATTTGGGCAAACCAGTGAAGCTCATCCAACCTTGTGGTTTTATCTCCCCACGCATCCCGATAGTCCAATGACGATCGAATTTTGGCTTCAGGATGCTAAGGATAATGTGATCTATACGGCTCAAACGACCCTAGCGAATAGTCAACCTGGGCTAATGGCAATTGCTGTGCCCGCTACCGCCGAACCGCTAGCCGCGAATCAACTATATACCTGGACACTTCAGGGATCTTGTCAGTCCGAGCGATCGGCAGAATCAAGTTCTTTAGTGGTAAAAGGTACGATTCAACGCACGACGCTGGATACCACAGTGCAGAAACAACTAGCTGCCGCCACTCCCTTAGAACGCGCTAAGGTCTATGCAGCAAAAGGCATTTGGTATGATGCTCTAAACACTGTCGCTGCATCTTACCGCCGCAATCGCAGCGATCGCTCCATTGCCGCCGCCTGGAATACATTGTTGAAACAAATCGGCTTGGAATCCCTGGCCGAAAAGCCATTCCTCTCTTCTGGAAAGGACGTGTCTAATCGCAATCCCTAGAAGCTACAGGCTTTACTCCTCAACGGCTTCCTGCACATTATAGGGGTATGGGTATGGGTATACTAGTTCGCCGATTCACCAAATTTTGGCAACATATCCTGATTGGCATCAGTTTGGTGCTGGGCTTGAGCTTGGGGCAATCATTCGGACTCAGCCAGCCGTTACCTGCAATCATGGCTCAGTCTGCTGTTGATGCCAGCCAACTCTTACAGCAAGGCCGCGAACAGTATCAACAAGGCTTGTTTACCCCTGCGATCGCCCTCTGGCAACAGGCTGCGATCTCATATCAAGCCCAAGGAGATCTCGCGAATCAAGCTTTAGCCCTCAGCTATCTATCTCTGGCCTACCAGCAGTTAGGAGAGTGGCCGCAAGCCCAAACCGCGATCGTAACTAGCTTGAATCTGATTAGAAATGCAGAAAGCACAGGAAATGCTGCGCTCAATCAGCAATTGGTGTTGGCACAGGGATTAAATGCTCAGGGTAGCTTACAGTTCGCTCAGGGGCAAACAGAAGCCGCACTAGCAACCTGGCAGCAGGCAACTGCTATTTATACCCAGTTGGGAGATCAACAACGGCGAATTGGCAGTTTAATTAATCAAGCTCAGGCACAGCAAGCATTAGGTTTGTTTGTGCGGGCACGGCAAACGCTAGATGATGTAGAACAATCACTCCAAAAACAACCGGATTCACAACTAAAAGTGTTGGGGTTACGCAGTTTAGGCAATATATTGCTGCTCATCGGTAACAAAGCTGATGCTCAACGCGTATTGCAACAAAGTTTACAACTAACTCAACAACTTAAATTCTCTCAAGAGATTAGTGCAACTCTAATTAGTTTGGGTAATGCGGTGCGATCTCAGCCCAATCCCGCCTCAGCGTTGGCATTCTACCAACAGGCCGTCACCGCTACAGAGTTACCCTTAACTCGGGTACAAGCGTTGCTAAATCAGCTGAGTTTGTTGCTGGAGCGAGGACAGACAACTGAGGCTCAAAATCTATTACCTGAGCTTCAACCCCAAATTGCTCAATTACCGGCTAATCGATCGGCGATTTATGCTCAGATCAATTTCGCTCGGAGCCTGATCAAACTAGGGGACAAAGGTTCAATTCCCCAACAAGCGGCTCAGATCCTGGCTAGTGCTGTGCAACAGTCGAAAAACTTGGGCGATCGGCGAGCAGAATCCTATGCGATCGGCTACCTGGGTAATGTATATGAACAACATCAGCAATGGTTAGAAGCCCAACGGCTGACTGAACAAGCCTTACTGATTACCCAAGCGATCAATGCATCTGACATCGCTTACCAATGGCAGTGGCAACTTGGGCGGATCTTAAGAGCACAGAGGCAGACAACAGAGGCAATCCGGACTTATGAAGCTGCATTTAAAACGCTGCAATCTGTTCGCCGTAATTTACTCGCCACCAGTTCAGACTTGCAATTCTCGTTTCGGGAAAGTGTAGAACCTGTCTACCGACAACTCGTTGATCTCCTACTTCAGCAATCTGAGGATGAATATCAAGCAGAAAACTCTCAACATAATTTGAAACAAGCCCGGCAAATTATTGAGTCGTTGCAACTTGCAGAACTGGATAACTTCTTCCGTAGCGCTTGTTTAGAAGGTCAAACTGTTGAATTGGATACGGTTGATCAAACGGATGCAGCCGTAATTTATCCGATCATTCTTCGCGATCGCATGGCGGTGATTGTTAGTCTTCCTGGGCAACCCTTACGGCAATATCTAGCTTCAGTTGCTCAACCGGATGTCGAGAGGACACTGAACCAATTTCGCCAAGCTTTAGAAAAACCAATAACAACGCCAGAAAGTAAGATTTTAGGACAAAAAATTTATGATTGGTTAATTCGTCCGATTCATGCTGAGTTACAACAACATGCCATTAAAACCTTAGTGTTTGTATTAGATGGGGAACTCCGTAATATTCCGATCGCGGCTCTTTATGACGGCAACCAATATTTAATTGAGCACTATAGCGTTGCCTTAGCTCCAGGCTTGCAACTGTTAAATCCCCAACCATTACAACAACAGGGTCTGCAAACTTTGGCCGCTGGATTAACCGAAGAACGACATGGCTTTAGTGCCCTGCCTAATGTTGGTTCCGAGCTGCAAGAAATTAAATCGGAAGTATCTAGCCAGGTTCTCTTAAATCAAGCCTTTACTAGTGCTGCCCTAAAACAGCAGATTAACACAACACCATTCTCGATCGTGCATCTGGCCACTCACGGACAATTTAGCTCTAATGCGGAGGAAACTTTCGTCCTTGCTTGGGATAAACCGATTCGAGTGCAGGAATTGAGTCAGCTACTACGGCAGCGAGAGGATGCCCGAGAAGAAGCGATCGAATTACTGGTACTGAGTGCTTGTGAAACAGCTACAGGTGATAAACGGGCGGCGCTTGGGCTAGCTGGAGTAGCTGTACAAGCTGGCGCTCGTAGTACTCTGGCATCGCTTTGGAGTTTAGATGATCAGTCGGGTGCGCAGTTGATTGCTCAGTTTTATCATCAGTTAGTGAATGCTAAAGTGTCTAAAGCAGAAGCTTTACGACAGGCACAACTTAGCCTCTTGCATGATACTAACTTCCGTCATCCCCGCTACTGGGCACCTTATGTACTGATTGGCAATTGGTTGTAATACCTGCTCTAGCGGCATTGCACCCCCACATCAGGCAGATGTATAGGAGTTTGGGCAGTCAGAACGATCGTACCATCGGGTAGAGTCGCCCAATCCTGAGCTTCGACGATCGTAGATGTCGTTGATGGTAGAGCATTCCTTTTCCCCCCACCCTGTCTGTCATCTGCTGCCGCTAAGGGCGATAAATCCTGCCACAGAGTATCGGCCGCGATCGGATCAATAGGATTAGTCGGTACACCCCCCTGCCCTGCCACTACAAAACTACTGGCGCGATTGCCCTGTGCCCGACAACCTTGAGCCAGAGGAGGAGTGCTGAATGTTGTTGGCAAGTCTACGCCTCGTTGTAATGGGTCAATGCCCAATGTGGTGATGGTGACACTTCCAGCCAATCCAAATTCAGAACTAGCCGTGATGTCGCTGAGAGGAGTCAGGCGATCGCGAAAGGCAATGCCAAAGATTCCCTGAGTAGTGATATTAATATTGCCACCTCGACCTTGAAAGGCGTTGGCCGTAATATCACTATTTTCAGAAGGCACTGCGACAATAAAGCCAGCATTGATGGCAATGTTACCGCCATTTCCATTACCTTGGGCTTTACCCGCTGTCGTAGAAATCAAACTATTTCGACGCAGTAGCAAAATATCTCGCACAGTGAGCGCAATGTTTCCACCCGTATTGCTAACTGTTTCAGCTGAAATGGATGCTTGATTATTTAGCGTTAAAGAACCTGTATCAAGCTGAATATTGCCGCCGTCTCCTGTGCCTTGGCTATCGACTGCAATCCTGGCTCTGTCTCGTAAAGCTAGGTTACTGGTATTCACGAAGATCGCGCCACCATTGCCACTAGAGCCAGGGGCAGTATTGGCAAACAATCCGCTGTTTTCTCCAGTGAGGCTGATACGATCTCGAACGCGAACAGTAATATTCCCAGCATGCTCCTGCCCTTCAGTGGTGGTGATTAGTCGTCCCCGATTCTGCATATCGAGCGTGTTTGCACTGACTTCAATATTACCTGCACTGCCCTGTCCAGCCGTTGAAGCATTCAGTTGTGCCCCATTTAGAACAGACAGTGAGTTAGTGGCGATCGTAATGTCACCCCCTGCCCCGACTCCCTGCGATCGCACGTTACTGAAGGCTCCACTGATATTGCGGTTAGTATTTTCTCCACTGAAGCGGACAGAATCAGTTGCTGCAATCCGGATATTGCCCGCATCCCCTCTGCCCTCTGTGTTGACACTTAAGCGAGCACCGTTAGCCACAGTCAGAGATCGAGTTGTGATGGCAATATCGCCCCCGTTGCCGCCTGCCCTTGCCTGAACTCGGCTTTCTGCTCCACTGGGTAAGCCACTGCGACCAATCCCATCCATCACCACATCTGTTGCATTAATGGTGATATTGCCTGCATTGCCCAGTCCTAGAGTGCTGCTGTCTACAAAGCCACCATTCGTCAGAGCCAAGGTAGGGGTTGTAATCTGGATGTCTCCTCCCTGCCCTCTACCATTCGCTCTGACTGTGCTGAGAATCCCACTGTCAAACCCCGTTGCCCCTGTTCCATCGATCGTCACTCCATTCGTTGCAGTGATCTCAATCCTGCCAGCATTTCCCACTACATTGGTGTTGGAAACAATCTGCCCGCCGTTGAGTAACCGCAGTTGTTGAGTGCTGATGGCAATGCGGCCACCATTCCCCAATGCCCCTGTATCTGCTGCAACTGTAATGCCACTGGCGCCCTGGCGACCAATACCATCCAGGGTGATCTGATTGGCATTGATCAGCACATTTCCCCCATTTCCTACCCCCTGGGTGCCACTGCCGATCGTTCCCCCTTCTCGGAGTAAGAGAACTGGCGTATTAATTTCGACCGTTCCCCCATTCCCCTGAGCCGTGAACCCAACCAGATTACCAATTCCGCTGCTGGTTCCCAGACTGCTAATGCCGCTTAATTGGACAGCCTCGGTCGCATCAATCCGGACATTGCCTGTATTGCCACGCCCCCTGGTACTGGAACTAACCTGCGCACCATTGGCGATAGTGAGCGATCGTGTTGCCAAGGTGACGTTCCCTCCGCTACCCGTTGCATCCCGTTGTACCAGGTTGGTAATGCCGCCAGCTCCCAACAGGGGATTGATGTCCCTCAAAACAATAGCATCGCTGGCTTCAATCGTGATGTTGCCATTGTTTCCAGCCCCAAAAGTGACGGCAAAAATGCCAGCCCCATCCCTGGCGGTGAACGATCGCGTCCGAATTTGAAGATCTCCCCCCTTACCCCTGGCTCCCGGTGAAACCTGAGTGAAAATTCCTTCTGGGGTTGTTGTGTTTGCTTCGCTGAGGACAACCGAATCGGCAGCGATCGTAATGTTGCCACCAGGAACACCACCGGATGCCAAACTGCGGATTGTTCCCCCCCGAG
>DATNPU010000227.1:0-35212 GCA_036703105.1 Microcoleaceae cyanobacterium | reverse complement strand
ATTCTTGTGAATTCGCGATCGACTAAGCTAGCTTGAAGAAGAGGTGGAGTACACGGTTCCATGAGTGAGCAAAATCCATACGAACAGCTAGGAGTGACTGAAAATTCTAGCTTTGAGGAAATTCAAACCGCTCGGAGTCGTCTTTGTGAACAGTACAAGGATGACCAAAAGCAACTGCAACTGATTGAATCGGCTTACGATGCCCTATTGATGGAACGCTTGCGGATGCGGCAGGAAGGCAAGATTAAGGTGCCGGAAGGAATTCGCTTTCCAGAAAAACGAGTGCCACCTCCTCCTAGTGTGCCACCCCAGCCAACTCGCAATGCCCCAGCTTGGTTGCAACGGCTGATTGATACTCCTAGCCCGATCGATATTTGGTTACCAGCAGGGATAATGGCGGCGCTATCGGTGCTGGTGTATTTTGCCAATCCGGCTTCGCCCGCATTTTCTTCAATTCTCCAGCTAGCTATGGTGCTAGCTACAGGTTCATCCCTGTATTTCCTGTATCGCAAAGAAAAGCAACTTGGGCGAACAGTGCTGATTGGTTTGCTAGGGTTGTTGCTAGGCGTAATTATGGGTGGCCTATTGGCTATACCGTTAGCTGGTGTGTTACCGATACTGCGGATGGGGAGTGAGCAGTTTGCTTCTATTATTGCCTTTGTGATTCTCTGGTTAGTCAGTAGCTTTCTACGCTGAAACCCAGCATCAGACCATGTCAGGTTCTGCGAATCGTCAGCCTCCTCTAGTTCCCGTTCAGCCGATTCCCCTTTGATTCGAGGTCGCACAGCCACAAGTTTTTTGTAAATTTGCTGTGCGCATGGGTTTACATTTCTTCAAGTCGTTTTCTATCATACTGACGGCGGGAAAGGTCATCTTGATTTTCTGCTAACGCAGTCATATTCCGTTTACGGATTAGAGCAAGACTGCTTTACTAACATCTAGAGACGCATCGTTGTTTGGGGGAGGCTGGACGTGCAGATGAAGGAACTCGATTCGGTTCAAGTGGCACAACTGAAACGAATTGCGGAGCAGTTGCTAGAGGCCCGGCAGCAGAAATCAATTACGTTGGATGCAGTCGCTACGGCGACCTATATTCCACAACGCCTCCTGCAAGCCTTGGAGTCAGAACAATTTGAGCGTTTACCAGAACCTGTATATGTTCAGGGCTTTATTCGTCGTTATGCCGATTACCTGGGATTAGATGGCAAAGCCTTGTCACAAACGTTTGAACTCAACCCGATCGCGGCATCTCCTTCACTCGTAGAGCCTCCAGCACCTCCGGTAGTTGCTTCATTCTCTGCACCCGTTCACACTGAGCCGACTCGGCGCACTCCCAATACTCCCGCAGCTAATTTCCCAGCCTCGGAGCGTGTCTCTGAGCCACCGACTCTCCCCAAGCCCTCTACTCCTAATATTGTGGAACCGGCGACGCCTCCACTTAAATCAGTGCGGGAAGACGCTACCTCGGTTCCTGCTCCTGCGGCTTCGGTTGCTCAACCTGTGCCATCTCGTCCGGAAGTCACTCGATCGATTCAGCCATCCCCTACGCCAATGATGGCTACGACTAGCCAGCGCTTGCCAGAGGGGAATGCGTCGTCCACTACAACATCGTCTAAACGCCCTGTTCTACCTTTGGCCTTGGCCGGTGGTGCGATCGCGCTATTGGTGATTGGAACGATCGCAATTCTGAATCAACCGAAATCCACCGATCGCTCAACGGCATCAAATTCTGCTGTGAGTGATCCGGCTACGAATGTTGCTCCATCTCCCGTGCCCTCGACGGGAACCAGTACCGCTTCCAGTCCTGCTCCGGGTGCGACCAATGCTCCTGTGCAAGTAGCGGTCAACCTTACAGATCGCGCTTGGTTGGAAGTTGTGGTGGATGGCAAGGTGGAAGTGGAAGATGTGAAAGAAAAAGGATTTCAAAAAACCTGGACGGCCGAGCGGGAGTTATACATTCGTTCTGGCAATGCGGGCGCGGTGCTAGTGTCGTTTAATCAGGCTGAAGCGAAACCAATGGGTAAAGTGGGCCAAGTCGAAGAGGTCACCTATACACCTGATAGTGCGGCGAAACCAACCTCAGCCTCGATCTCTCAGTCGGCTACAGAACCAGCGGCAACCCAACTTCCATCTAGTTCCCCCAATTAGTCCGGCAACAAAACAACTTTGCCGAATGGGATGAACTGTTGGCAATCGGACTGTATACGCAACTCTTATTTGGTCTAGTCGCGATCGCTCAGGCGTTGTATGTAATGCTGCTAGAACAGGTTTGGCTGAAGCTGGACAACGATCGCTGCGGATTCGCTACTTGATCCTGCTTATGTGGCCATTCAGATTGCGGTAGCGTATTTGCTGACACGACAGGCATTATGGCTGACTACCTGGAAACGGTATCTCTGGCAGCTGGGCTTAGTCGGATTAGTGATCGGTGGAATTAGTGCCTGTGCAGTCAGTGCTGAAGCGGAGGTGTGGTGGAATAAGGAACTCTCGCGCAGTAGTTACTTTCCGATGGTGGCACAAGTGATTAATGCCGCCGAGCAACCGTTGGTGATTACGGATGATGCGTTGGTCGATGCGATCGCGTTCAGTCACGAACTGAAACCTGAGGTAAAGTTTCAATTCGTTAGACCGAAGCATCTGGACAGGTTTCAGGTAGATGAAGATTTTCAGCCGATCTTTTTGCTGAATGCTTCGGAGCAACTGCGAACTACGTTGCAAGCCCGAAATTATCAATTGCAGTTGTTGTACCACGATGAAAATGCGCGGGAAGGGTTAGAAGATCGGCTATGGTTATTAACTCGATAGGATAGAGCTAGTCGAGCTGGAGTACAAATCATGGGACTAATCTCAGGATTGCTGGGTAATGCGTCGGAAGTGTCGGGGGACAAGCTAGACAAGCTGTTTAGTGAGTTGTTGATTGAGGGGGAACAGATCGAAAAAGCCTATCAACTGATTCGAGATTTGTTTGTATTCACTAACAAGCGATTGATCCTGGTGGATAAGCAAGGTATGACGGGGAAAAAGCTTGAATTCCTGTCGATTCCCTACTCGAAAATCACCAAGTTTTCTCGCGAGAGTGCCGGACATTTTGATCTGGATGCCGAACTGAAAATTTGGGTCGGCAGTGACCCGATGCCGATCGCCAAAGAGTTTCGTAAGACTGTGAATATCAATGAGGTCTATGCCGTACTGAGTAAGTACGTGCTGGATTAGCCCTGACGAGCAACGCGAACTATTGACGATCGCGAAATCATCGTCTAGCGTGAACCACGGCAATAACTCCATCGTGATTGAGTGAGGTAGATAGCGTGGTTCAACTAGCGACTAAATCCGACTATCTGATGCGCGAAACGCTCCTGGGATTGCGGCGGGGCGGTTGGATGAATTGGGCTGCGATTAGCACAATGACAGTGCTGCTGTTTTTATTTGGTGCCAGTCTCCAAGCCTCCTGGCAGTTGGAAGGCTTAATTAATCAGTTCGGCAGTCAATTAGAGGTGTCGGTTTATCTGGATACGGGGGTGCAGGCGACTGATTTGCAGCCGGTGATTGCGACATTTCCTGAAGTGGCGGCGGTGCAGGTGGTGCCTAAAGAAAAAGCCTGGGCTGCATTGGTCAAAGAAATGGGCATGTCGGATATTACTGGAGCCACGAAGCAACTGGAAGGGAATCCCTTGGTAGATGAGTTGCAGGTCAAGGCAAAGGATTCTGAAGCTGTTCCTAAGTTGGCACAAAAACTGGTCAAGATGGCAGGCGTAGATGAGGTGCAGTATGTGGATGAGGCGGTGAAGCAAGTCACCCAACTGAATCAGGGCTTAAGTTGGATGAGTTTGACCGTGATTACCTTACTGACGCTCACGGCGATCGCGGTCATCACCACGACCATTCGCTTAATTGTGTTAGCTCGTCGTCGCGAGATCGAAGTCATGCAATTGGTGGGCGCGACCACTTCAGCGATCTATCTGCCATTTATTTTGCAAGGGGTGACATTTGGGGTAACAGGAGCCGCGATCGCCTGGATCTTGCTAAGTACGCTGCAACGCTGCTTGAGTCAGCTATTAATCCGCCAACCCGAATTTGTGCAATTCCTCACCAATGGCTTGCAATTGAGTCCCTTTAAGAGTGTGCTCCTACCGATCGTGCTGTTATTCTTCGGGGCTTCAGTCGGTGTGATGGGTAGCCTATTTGCTGTCCGCCGGATTGCGGTACGGTAAGCTATATCCCATTGTTGTCATGTGCATCTACGGCAGTCGTGTAAGCAGGTCTTGCTAAGATTGAAGGTATCCACCGCTTGCTAGTGAGCATTTATGCTGCGGGATAATTTAAATAAAAAACTAGATGAGCTGGACGATGAACAGCTTGGGCAAATTGAAGATTTCGTTATGCTGCTTAAATCTCAGTCTCGCCAACACAATGAACTGATCAAGCAAATTGAGGATTACGCTGCCCTGCTTAAATCCCAAGCTCAATCAGAAGCTTTATCTAATCATTTCGGGCAAAGCAGACTATCAACAGAACGATCAAGAGAATTCCGTGAATGGGTGGCGCAGTTACCAAAAAATAGCCAAAGTTTACCAGATGAAGCGTTTGACCGTGAGACGATCTACGGCGAATGACCAGCTATTTGCTCGATACAAATGTGGTGATGCGGTTCTGCAATCCAATGGATATCCAGCATCAGATTGCTACGAATGCCGTTTCTCGTTTACTGGGGCAAGCGGATGAGTGCTGGCTGGTGGCACAAGTTCTTGTTGAGTTCTGGGTAGTTGCGACTAGACCCGCTGAAGTCAATGGTTTAAGCTGGACGATCGCCCAAACTAGAACCACGATAGACCAACTGCTAGATCAGTTTCCCTTGCTAGAAGAATCGCCACAATTTTTTTCGCATTGGCTCAATCTGGTGACTGCTAACCAAGTTATGGGTAAGCGAACTCATGATGCTCGGCTGGTTGCAGCAATGTTGGCTCATGGCATTACGCATATTCTCACGTTCAACTCTAGTGACTTTGCAGGTATCGCCAGTATTACAACGGTTCATCCTCAAGCACTACTGCCACCTGAAACGGATGAACCTGAGTATTAGAGATTGCCATTGCATCACGACTGATTTCTCTACTCACGGTTGGATCTGTAAAGGCTGCGATCGCACTGTAATGCCTCAACATTGAATTGCGATCGCTGATATGACGAATTGCCGCCGTAACATTACGGATCGATCACGGTGACACTTGAATTGTGGTGGCTAACAATGCGATTGTGAGTGTCAACAATCCTGAATGTAGACCTGACAATGCGAATGCGAGTGCGGCCATTACTGATTGCTACTTCTGGCAGGACGATGCGATCGCGTAACCATCGAATTGTCATGGGCGACGATCGTCCTTGGGTAGGTTAGCATTGAGCCGCAGACTGACCAGGAGGAATAGAACGCTGTGGATCATGATTCTGAAAATTTGATTGGTCGGCATTCGTTTGAGCTATCGACGTTGATGGCGCAGTATCCTCCCCAGTTCCGTCATGCTAATAAACAAATCGTGTATCAGATTGCTTGTCCACCGGGAACCACCTATTCCGGGCAACTAGTGTTCTCGCGTTGGCGATCGCAGGCATTACCGCCGGAGTTGATTCCCGCACAGCATCCAACCGAGATCGAGGAACGGCAGGGCTACTTTGGCTACGAGCCAGCCACAGATCCAACGGCGATCGAGTGGTATCTGAATTTCGCAGATCCCGATCTGTTTGCCTTCTATAGTGGTGGCTTGTTTGCTCAGGATGAAATGCAAGTGGCAGAGCATCCAGCTTTGGGGGCGTTACGGGAAGCATTATTGGCAAACCAGATCCAAACATCGACGGTGGAAGATGACCAACCGACTCCAATATTAGTCCGAGGAGTTGAGCGACGGTGTGCGATCGCGACCGATCGTAATCCCGCGCAAGGACGACCGTTGGGACTATACGGTAATCGCTTTGCTAGTGCGAATGCAGCGGCAATCCAACAGGCGACAACGCCATTACAGCCACCGACGATCAGTAATATTCTGGCGATCGCGGCTCCGTCGGGTGGCTATGGCCCGTATCGCCGGAATCAGATTGTGTATATCCTGACCACTGCCGTCACGGGATTTACCGCCGTGCGATTAGAGTCGCAGTTAGTGACTCCAACCCCTGCAACAGTCGTGATTCATACGGGGTATTGGGGCTGTGGGGCTTTTGGCGGCAATCGGGTGCTGATGGCATTGTTACAACTGTTAGCGGCTCGGTTAAGTCAGATCGATCGCTTGGTGTTTCATCCCAGTGATGCCGCCGGATCGGCTGATCTCACTCAGGCGCGGCAAATCCTAGAGGATGATTTGCGATCAGAGGATGCATCTGTATCGGTGTCGGATTTGATTGACGCGATCGTAGAGATGAAATTTCAGTGGGGTGTGAGTGATGGCAATTAATCCAGTCTAGGCATGGGATTTGTCACTAAAAATTAGGTAAGCCGCACCTGCCAGCAGCATGGCAGCAAAGAAATAATTCCGGGTGACAGGCACTTTCATATAGCTAACACTGAATCCCGCAAACACAATCATCGTAATAATTTCCTGTAACACCTTCAGTTGCGGCAGATTGAAGTATTGCGCTCCAATCCGATTGGCGGGGACTTGGAAACAATATTCCAGAAACGCGATCGCCCAACTCACCCCGATTGCAATCCAAATCGGCGCGGTTTTCAAATCCTTGAGATGTCCGTACCAGGCAAACGTCATGAAGATATTGGAAATCAGTAGCAGAATGATAGGTCGCAGCATGAACGGAATGGTAAATTGCAGACCGTGAGTTTGCCATGTTTGCAGATGACTGAACAGTAGCTTTGGATAGAGATTAAATTCAGCGCGATCGCAAAAAAGGCTGGGTATGCTATCAAATAGCGCCGATGAACGCCTCACGATCGTTAATACCATTCATTAAGTAAGGTAGGGCAGCATGAGTCAGGCTGGAGGGTTGCGACAACAAGCCAAGCAAGGCAATTCAGCAGCGATCGAAACCCTACTCAATCAGGCCTTGCTGCATAAGCAAATGACCGTCCATGTCAGTCTAGAAGATGGCTGGTTGCATATTGCCCTGCACTGTCTACTTGATCCCGATCTGCAAACGGCCCTGATCTTGATCGATCGCGAAATTTCTCGCCTCAATTCGCCCTTGATTCGCCGCATCCGGATCGAAGCCGACAGCAATCAGCAGGAATTAGAGTGGAGCCAAGAGTTTGACCTGGGCACCTATTCCCGTGTTGCAAGTCCACCAGTGACAGCCCGCGATCGCTCCTCAACTTCCCCATCTCCCCATCCTCCTAATCTCCCTCATCCTCCTCATCTCTCCCCTCTCCCTAAACCAGGCTTAGCTCCCCTCAAAATTAATAACCAGGGATTAAATGCGTTAGTCGTCGGCTTTCTTTTAGCGATCGTCTTAAGCAATGTTGGGATTCTGCGGGTGCTATTTTATGGCTTCAATGTTCTGGTGCATGAACTTGGTCATGCGGTGACGGATTGGTTATTTGGGCGACCGGCAATTCCGACAGTGAATATTCTCTACGGAGGAGGAGTAACTCTAACGGGTGGACAATCCCCCTTAGTGATCGGCTTAGTGTACGCCGGAATTGGCTACCTGTTCTATCGATCGCGCCACTATCCCCGTGTGCTGGGTGTCCTGACTGGCTTCACTATCCTCTATACCCTGTGTTTATTGACTAGTTTGAACATGATCCTGACCATTTTCATGGGCAAAGGCATGGAAGGGATCGCGATCGTCGTTTGTTTGTATCTGGCAATCAGTGGATACTATTGCCGCTTTGTCGGCGATCGGGCGATCTATGCCATGTTAGGCTTCTACACGTTCTTTTCCGGCCTACGGTTCTCCTGGCAACTGCTCCATGATGTGGATTACCGTGCCAACTACGAAGAGGGGATTGGCGGTGGCGCGATCGACAATGATTTCGTCATCCTGGCCACCCAATACTTCCATGTGGATCTCTCAGTGATCGCCAATTTCTTCCTACTCTGCTGTCTGCTAGCTCCCGCGATCGCCTTTCTGCTCTACCGCTACGAACGCTGGTGGGTCAACGGCATTCAACAGCTATTTGCAGTGAAACAGTAGGTCCGTTTTATCGACATAACAAAAAGGGCGATCGTGCGATCGCCCTCTCCTATTACGCAGACTAAATTGCGAATTGAGTTAGTATTCCTCAACCTCGATCTCTTCGTCCAATCCAGCTGCTGCCGTAGCTGCGGGAGCCGTTGGCGCAATCTGCGGTTGGAATTGGAACAGCGAGTAGACGACATTCCGGCGAATATCGGTCATCATCTCCAGGAAGAGTTCGTAACCTTCGCTCTTATATTCAATCAGCGGATCTTTTTGACCATATCCCCGCAGACCCACAGACTCCCGCAGGGCATCCATTTGTTGCAGGTGTTCACGCCACAGAGTATCGATCTGTTGCAGGATAAAGAACCGTTCGGCCTGCCGCATCAACCCCGGTTGCAGCTGATCGATTTGGGCTTCTTTCAGGTCATAGGCGATCCGGACTTGCTCATGGAGGAAGCTCTTAATCTCCCCAACGGTCAAATCTTCGAGTTGCTTGGGTTCCATGTCTTCCAGCAGGTAAACGAATTCCTTTACCTTGCCGACTAACTTATCGAGTTCCCATTCTTCCGCTGGCAGATCGGGGTTAATATAGGCCGTCACAATGTCATCCATTGTTTGTTCGGCATACTTAATCACCTGTTCCTTCAGATCCTGACCTTCCAAGACCCGCCGCCGTTCGGCATAAATCGCACGCCGTTGGTTGTTCATCACCTCGTCATACTCAAACACCTGCTTTCGGATGTCGTAGTAGTAGGTTTCGACCTTCTTCTGTGCCCCTTCCAGCGATCGGGTTAACATACCGGACTCGATCGGCATATCTTCTTCCACGCGGAACATTTCCATCATGCCCGCGACGCGATCGCCACCAAAGATCCGCAATAGGTTATCTTGCAAGCTGAGGAAGAACTTAGTCGAACCGGGGTCGCCTTGCCGTCCTGCCCGACCCCGCAATTGGTTGTCAATCCGACGAGATTCGTGCCGTTCTGTGCCGATTACATGCAAGCCACCTAATTGGACAACTTCCTCATGTTCCCGTTTCGTGAAGGCTTCGTACTCTTTGCGAATCAGGTTGTAAACTTCCCGCAGCTTTTGAATCACCAGATCTTCGGTCGGCGCTTTTTCCGACGCGATCGCGACTCGATCTTCCGCTTCCAGTTCTGGTAGCGATCGTTCACCGTATTGTTTCACGGCAAAATCCACCGCTTCTTTTAGCTGCTTTTCAGTCTCCTTTGAGAGTTCTGTGGGATAAATCTGCGGCGAAGCTTTCCAGGTCTTAACTTTCTTACCGGGAGTAAACCCTTCCCCGCCACTGCGTTTGCCGACACCCGGAACGCTGGTGACACCAAACTCATCTTCGTCTTCCGGCTGGACGATTCGGGGCATGAAATATTCCCGCAGCTTCAACCGCGCCATGTAATCAGCGTTACCACCCAGGATGATGTCTGTCCCGCGGCCTGCCATGTTCGTGGCGATCGTTACGGCTCCCTTCCGGCCAGCTTGCGCAATGATTTCTGATTCCCGCTCCACGTTTTCCGGCTTGGCGTTCAGCAGGTTATGCGGGATCTTCCGCTCATGCAATAGACGCGACAGCAGTTCTGATTTCTCGACACTGGTTGTCCCTACGAGGATCGGACGACCGAGTTCGTGCATCTCGCGGCATTCTTCCGCGATCGACTTCCACTTACCTGCTTCTGTCTTATAGACCACGTCGGATAAATCGCGGCGAACGTTCGTCCGGTTAGTGGGAATCGTAGTGACTTCCAGGTTATAAATCTTGCCAAATTCCGCTTCTTCGGTCTTCGCGGTTCCTGTCATCCCGGCTAGCTTGGGATATAGCAAGAAGAAGTTTTGATAGGTGATTGTGGCCAGCGTTTGGGTCTCTGGTTGAATTTCGGTGCCTTCCTTCGCTTCGATCGCCTGGTGCAGTCCATCACTCCAGCGTCGACCCGGCATCACCCGCCCGGTAAACTCATCCACAATGACGATCTCGTTATTGCGGACAATGTAGTTCACATCCAGAATAAACAGTTCTTTCGCCTTAATGGCATTGAAGACGTAGTGCGCCCACGGATCTTTCGGATCAAACAGATCGGTCACTTCCAGCAGTTGTTCTGCCCGCACGAAGCCTTCATCGGTCAGCAGAACGTTACGCTGTTTCTCGTCTACTTCGTAGTGTTCTTCTTTATTCAGGGCATTAGCAATTTGGGCGGCGCGAGTATACTTCTCACTCGGACGCTCGACCTGCCCGGAAATGATCAACGGAGTCCGGGCTTCATCAATCAGCACCGAGTCTACTTCGTCGATCACACAGTAGTTAAAGGGACGCTGCACCACATCCGACATGGAGGTGGCCATGTTATCCCGTAGGTAATCGAACCCCAGTTCGCTGTTTGTCCCGTAGGTAACATCACAGTCATAGTTCCGCTTCCGCTCCGCTGGAGTCATGCTCTGCTGAATTAGTCCGACGCTGAGTCCTAAGAAGCGGTGAACTTGTCCCATCCATTCCGCATCCCGCCGAGCCAGATAGTCGTTGACGGTAACAACGTGAACCCCTTTCCCACTAATGGCATTCAGATAAGCCGGTAGGGTGGACACTAGGGTTTTACCTTCCCCCGTTTTCATCTCGGCAATCTGCCCATCGTGCAGAATCATGCCACCGAGGATTTGCACATCAAAATGGCGCATCCCTAATACCCGCCGAGCCGCTTCCCGCACCACGGCAAAGGCTTCAGGCAAAATATCATCCAAAGATTCGCCCTTTTCAAGCCGCTGCCTGAACTCTGCTGTTTTGCCTTGTAGTGCCTGATCTGACAGTGGCTGGATGTCCTGTTCTAGAAGGGCAACTTCGGCCACGAGCGGTTGATACTTTTTGAGCTTACGTGTGTTGGGATCACCCAGCAGAGTCTTGAACATGGTATTGGAATAACAGGATTTAGTCTCGAACAGGAATAATTGATGCCGTGGGATGCGAGTCAACTCAGGTCGTTGCAGCTTGAACTGGGCTGACTGACCCAAAGTAACTTAATCCTATCACTTTGGCTCAAAGGGGCTCGGGAATCGCCGAGAGAGAATTACTATCAGCCCGATGACGATCGCCAACCGCTAGAATGCCGACTAACTCAGCGATCCTCGCAGTAGTGCCAGGTCATCGAGGCACTACTAAAGATTTTTTTTGAAAGAACAAAACCACTCCTTGGGTGTCTTCGTGCAGGGTAAACCGTACATAACAGTGCTGGCATCCACCCCGATATAGGATTTGGAACAGATGATTCAAGTTGTATTCGTTCATCTGCATAATCGGTTGAGCTTGCGGTAGCCCTTTGAGCCGATTACGCAAATCAAATAATCCCGGAATCGATTGATAGGCCCAGAGGAGCCACCGCCCTTTCGCTGTGGCAGGGGGTTGTTTGCAGTAGGTGAAATGCAGCACTCCTACCCCGTTGTCGGCTAACAGATCAATCAATCGAGTTAAGATGGCTTCGCCGCGATCGCAGGGAATATGCTGAAACACAATGAAGGAATTGATCAGATCAAATCTGCCCATCAGTCGAGATAGCTGATCATCACTTTGAACGAATTCCACGTTAGTGACGCCCAATCGCTGACAATTTTTCTGGGCTTCTTTCAGCATGGCGGGAGAGATGTCTACCCCGATCGCGGACTCACAGATTGCTGCTAATGGTATGGTTAAGCGCCCTACACCACAGCCAAAATCTAAGGCGCGTGTGGGGTGAAATGCTGGATCAAGCTGCTGCTGAATCGTTTGTAAGACGAGATCAATATACGCCTTGCCAGAGTCAAAGAACCGGGTTAGTGCAGCGGCATCTAAATTTTCCCGCCTATAGTCATCCCAGGTGAGCACTCCATAGTAAGGATCATGTTGACCGTAGTATTCCCAGACTCGATCGTGATGATTGGGTAGCATAACGGTCTCCTACGGGGCATCTTGCCACTCACTCGTGAGGCTGCGGAAATTATACTGCTTGGCTCCCGGATGGCAGGAAATACAACTGTCGAGGTTAACTCGTTGAGGAAACTTGACTTTGGGGTGGAGGATTTTGAAATACCGCGATTGATACAGCCGATAAGGTAATTCTTCATCGGCCGCTTGGGGTCGAGAGTAATCTCGCAAATAACTCCATAGCGATTGGATCTCGGGTGGGCCTAAAGGTCGAATTTCCGCCCCGTAATGTTCTGGATCGGTGACTAGCTGTCGCCAGGTTTCCGAAGGCATCGTTGCGGGTGGAATGCCGACATGGCAGGTTGCACAGTTTTCTAGATAGAGTTTTTGTCCGGCCTGATAGCGTTCGGGCACGATATCCACTGTTCCGATCGTCAGTTGATTGCCGACAGGGGTGGTTTGCAGTAATTCGGCGGGACTGGGCGACGGAGAGGCTTGAGCGACGACTGGAACAGCATGAGGTGTGGTGGCTTGGGCTAAACCAATGCCCCAACAGAAACTCCACAGCAGTAACAAGATCAGCAGTACGAATACCGATCGCGGGCGTTTACGACGACCTGGCCCTAACGGCGGTGATGCGACCGGCAATGACCGAGGATCGGAGTCAGGAGAAAGGTGGGACATAGCGATACAGAACAAACTTAAGTAAAGGTCTGTGCGTTGGATGACGGATCGATCGATCAAATAGTGCCAAGAATGTATTGTAGTCAGTCGTTGACAATTGCGAAAACGCGAATGGTTTGAGGACTCCGAAGCAGGAGGATATACCGCTATCCGTCATAATTTGTACCGATGACGGCGCTGAATTCATGCCATTAGTCGATCGCTCCCTTGTGGTGACTGATCTATGGTGATATTGCAGATATTTACTCTGAGTGGGAAGGGCATGGATTGTCGTCATATTCAGTTTTGTGATCAAGTGGAACACGTAGACCTGCACCAGCTTCAGGAATTGTTTCAGGTGGCTGCATTCTGGGCGAAAGATCGACGGATCGACGATCTAGCGGTGGCGATCGCCAATAGCGCTCCAGTGATTAGCGCCTGGGATGAACAACGGTTAATTGGCTTTGCCAGAGCCACTTCGGATGGCATCTACCGAGCTACCATTTGGGATGTCGTGATTCATCCTGACTACCAAGGCGCCGGACTGGGACGCAAATTGGTGCAAACAGTACTCAGTCATCCCAACGTAAACCGAGTGGAGCGGGTTTACCTGATGACGACCCACCAGCAATCGTTCTATCGGCGCATTGGGTTTGAAGAAAACCAGAGTACGACAATGGTGTTACATAACCAACCAATGGCTGTTAGTTGTGCTTGGCACGAGGAATTAGAGGTTGCGATCGGGAATCAGTAGCACCCAATTAATAAGCGGGGTTAAGGGTAAGTGGTGGGCTGGAGTGATAGCTGCCAGCCAATCGGCTAACTCAACTTGCCCTAACCTGAACTAATAAATTGGCGATGAGCCGATCTCCATCTCGTCTGCTTCGGGAATGAGTAGCGGGATAGAGCAGCGAATTCGGCTAGGAGCCGCTCCATTGGTTGAAGCGGTGACTGTTGGCGGCAGCACTTCTAGTTGTCCATGCATCTGCCGCAACACCGTTTGGCTTAACATGAAGCGGAGTCCGGGTGAAGGAAATAATGTTTGTTGAGATCGAGCGATGGCCTGTCGTTGCAGCGTAATGGTTGGGGGTGAGCTGTTCTCATCCAGCAGTTTGGCTGTTTCAGTCAGCGTGGGTTGTAACAAGTCGATCGGTTCGCTGAATAGATCTGCCAAGTAACCATTCTCGATCGTGAAGTAAACAGATTCAGCGTCAGCGTCAACCTGGGTCTCCAACTTAATCTCACCCTCCGGCACATGGGGGATCACAGTATCGACTAGATTCGCTAAAACTTGCCGTAAACACCGTGGATCGGCCAGGACGTATACATCCGCCGGAGGCAGGGGAATGTGCAGCTTCAAGTTACGGTTTTTAGCTTGCAGTTGGGTAAGCCGCTCCACATCTTTGAGCAAGCTAGCGACTTCTACAGGTTGAATGTCAAGCTTGCTAGTCCCATGTTCAACCTTGGCAACGTACAGAATTTCATCCAGTACATTCACCATTTTCAAGGCGGCGGCGTGGGCTTGCGTAATGAACTCCCGTTCTTCCTCAGGGCCATCACATAGATTGGCCAGAATTAACTGGTGCATCCCAATCAAGCCATTCAATGGCGATCGCAGTTCATGCGAGGTGCGCGCCAAAAATCCACCCTTAAACTGGCTCATTTCACTGGCCAGTTGATAAGCCAACCCCAACTGTTCTACCTGGTCTGCTAAATCAACCCGATCGTCAGTAGCTCCTGGGGCAGTGGGAACAGGTAAGTCTTCTGGTTGCAGAGAGGCTGGTTCTGAGGGGGGCACCGGATGTGAAGGGAAGAGAGACTTCATTCCCCATCCTAGCCCGATTCCGATCGCTACCCATCCCAGGTCTATCCAATTCATGACTTACCTATTGAATGTAATGGCTCCCTGTCTCAGCACGTCCCAGTTGCTGCCTGTCCAGCGCACCACGGTTGATGGCACTCCAGATTCGGGAGTATGACTGCCAAACGTCTGGAAGGCCGGGTGGTGCTGAAGTTCCGAGGGCGACAGGGTAAGCACCTGAGGAAACTGTAACTCAATTTCTGCCATCGTCTGTAAGGGGGGATGCCCCGACAGATTGGCACTTGTGGTTGCCAGCGGCCCAGTGTGCTGCAAAATGGTGCGGGCGATCGCGTGATTTGGTACTCGTAACCCAATGGTAGTTGGGTCTTTAGGGTTGAGACTGGGCGGTACTTGCTGACTGGCTGGTAAGACCAGGGTTAACGCTCCAGGGAGGTATTGGGCCGCGATCGCTTGCCAAATTTGGCGCTCAGTGGGTGAACCTTCTGTATATATCCAAAGATCACTAATATTTCCTGCCATCAGGATTAAAGGCTTATCTAAACTGCGTTGTTTAGCGGCAAAGATTAATTCAGCGTAATTAGGATGGCAGGCTAGAGCGGGAACGGTATCAGTAGGAAAACTGGCTAGATAGTGGCCAGACTGAACGCCTGTAACCAGATCTGAGAATGAAACTTGCGGCATGGATTCAGACGTTGGAACTGTAATGTGGAAAATACGAATAGAGGAAGTACCGAGCTTACACAGCTTACCTCAGGGGAAATATGAGTAGTTTACTAAGAATCCTTTTCTGCTTCGTGGATTTACGAAGATGAGATTTGTTGCGTTTATCTCTTCACCAAACTTAATTTATTTTCTTTTCTGAGATAATTAAATTAAGGCGGGGAAATGGAGACGGAATCGTGATTATTACTGAGTCGCGATCGTCTCTTTACAACAAATCTAGTTACCCTGTGTCTGAGATCACTCACCTTCAATCCGTTGTCGTCTAAATTTTTGATGGGGCTAAACGACTGCAATAGATGCTAGTCCGGTGCAGCTCTAGCAGTTGTCAATGACTTGTTATCACTCTGTTCTATACAGTTTAGGCCGTCTCGTCGTCGTTTATTTTTCTTCCTCGGTGGATTAACCCAATGAGGAAGCCCTACTAAAACCACTATGAATTGCCCTGTTAACGTCAGTTTTTTCTTTCAGTAACCCAGTATCAATTTCCTTGTTGATTCCATTTGTCTCAGTATTTTCTACAAATACACCAATTTACCTTCAGGAGCATCTTGGTGAATACAACGAGGTTTCTTAGTAGCCGCTCGTCCCAGTCTAGTTCTGCTATCAGTGGGGTGGAGATGTCGTCAGCCATGTTAGAAGTAGTAGCAGGACGTAGACCAGTGGAACGGCTCCTAGCACCGCAGAATTTAATGGCTCAAGCTCAAATTCAATTGCTTGACTTGGTGCATGATTCAATTTTGGCGTTTGATATTGAAGGCACTATTACCTTTTGGAATCGGGCCGCTGAGGACTTGTATGGTTGGACAAAGGCAGAAGCTCTCGGTCAGCACATTTATACCCTGTTGAAAACAGAACTTCCTCAACCTTTAGCCGAAAGCAAAATTCAGGTATTACAGCAAGGACGCTGGGAGAAAGAACTCGTTCGCACTCGCCGGGATGGAACTCAGATTTGTGTGACCAGCCGCCGTACTCTGCAACGGGATGGACAGGGCAACCCGATCGCAATTCTGGAGATTACGCATGATGTTACTGATCTAAGGCAACTTGAGGAAGCTTTGCAGCAGGCGCATCAGGATTTGCAATTTTGCCAGTCTCAGCACGATCACGTTTTAGCTGCTGAGAATGCTGCCCTAAAAGCAGAACTACTAAAACGTGAGCGAGTAGAGGTAGAACTGCGGCAACGGCTTGAGGATCAGACGGCGATCGCACTTTGTACGGCCCAGAGCTACGAGCGACTGGAGCAATTGATTGGCTCGCGAACCCAGGAATTAGAGCAGGCCAGACAACAGGCCGAAACGGCCAACCGAGCCAAGAGCGAATTTTTGGCCACGATGAGTCATGAACTGCGCACCCCATTAAATGCGGTCTTAGGGCTATCCCAAGTATTACAGCAGGAGATCTTTGGTAGCTTAAATCCCAAACAAGCGGAGTATATCGGTCATATTCGGAGTAGTGGCGAACACCTGCTACTGCTGATTAATGACATTTTGGATTTAGCGAAAGTTGAAGCGGGGCGGGAAACTCTGGAGCTAGCCCCTGTGGTAGTGGATGAGTTGTGTCACAGTTGTCTGTCGTTAATTCAAGAGCAGGCCTCCCAAAAGGGATTGGAGCTGGTGAGTCAAGTTGATCCTGCGATCGATACGTGCATTGCTGATGAACGACGGTTACGGCAAATGATCCTAAACTTGCTCGCAAATGCCATCAAATTTACACCGGCTGGTAGTATTACCCTCAGCGTTCAAGCTCAACCTGGAAGCATTACCTTTACGGTGGCGGATACAGGCATTGGCATTGCCGCAGACCAAGTTCCCTTATTATTCCAACCCTTTCAACAACTCGACAGTCATTTGAACCGTCAATATACGGGAACTGGTTTAGGGCTGGCATTAACTCGGAACCTGGCCCGGCTGCATGATGGCGATGTCACTGTTGAATCCATCCTGGGTGAAGGTAGCCGCTTTACAATCCACTTACCGAATGACTCTCAGGAATAGTCAGATGTAGGAGTAGATCAGGATGGCCTAGGTTTTTGGCGGGTTACTAACCTATGAACACCTAGTAGGGCTTGCGACCAATAAAGTTGCCTGGAGGATTGTAATTACACACCCAAATTTCCTTGCCATTACTGCGAGCCATGCCACAGCCGACCTCTTGTGTCGTTTTCCAAACCACCTGCGTATAGTGACCGCACATTTTTCCAGGTTTGCAGGAGTTGGTGGCATAGTCGTAATCCTTAACTTCTTCGCCCCACATTCTGACGACCCGCTCTGGACTCAGTTGTTGTCCCCAGGCTGAAGCGAGGTTTTCGCCATACGGAGAGTTCTGGCGATGCTCAAACCGATTTTCTCGTAACAACTTGTCTGCCCAAGCCTGAGCATAGCTGGCTAACTGTGGCGACCAAGTGAGGGTAGGAACGCCATACCGTTTGCGCCAATCGTTGTGGGCACTCAGCATTTGTTGGATTGCAGCTTGACTGGACAAGTCATAGGCAACTTTCGCAATCCCCCGCTTTTGGGCTTCGGTAAGTGACAAGATGCGATCGACGGCAACGCCTTTTTCCTGCTGATTGCTATTGGTGTATTGCACGTTATAGACAAAGCCCGATCGACTATTCCAGGCATACCCAACTAACAACGCTTCCTGCCATTGGTTATTCCGGTTCACATAAACCGGCTTGCCATCTAACGGAAATGGCGGAGTTGGTTGTTGGACCACCTGGGTAGTTGCTAGGACGGGTTGTGTCTTACTTGGTGAGAAAATCGGCAGGAGCCAAACCATTGTGGGGATGGTGAGTAGTGTCGCTGCGATCGCAGCACCTTGGTAAGAACAGGGACGAGGATGAGTCATACCGTAGCTCAAGAGCGAACTGTGATAGTTAAGATGATTCCCTGAGAGACAAGTTCCCTAACGAACTTTTTGCTCTGTCACCAAAGTTAAATTAATAAATTCACCTTTTTCGTTGTAGCGACGAATTAAGCGTTGGCGAAGGTTCGGTTGCATCAACCATCCCGCTTCTAGAAAAAATGATTTTCCCCGTTGGATTTGCGTGGGGCAGTTCGATGAAGCGCCGTCGGGCAACAATACAACCTGAATCGGTTGTGCGCCCTGATTAAACTTCAGCATGGAACCACAGATTTCTGCCTTAGAGGTCAAGGTGTGTTCGCCACTGGTATCGCCAAAGGTGAGTTGTTGAAGCAGGTGGTTGCCATCCCGTTGCATGGTTAGTTGGGTCGGGTAGCGATCGGGACTGCGCCAGTTGGGATAGAGGCTAATGGCTTCTCCCTGCCAGGTGCCCAGCAAGTCTTCTACTTTTAATGGCGGACGTTCCGGAGCATCACTGCCTGCCCGGTGTTCGCGAATCAGGGTGAGATTCTGTAACTGCTGATCACTAGGATTAAACATTTGCACCAATCGTAAGCGCCGATCGCCATGCACGAATGCTAACTCTGCCCCAAATTGGGTAAAGGGCGCGAGTTGTAATGACCCTTGCGAGAAGGCTCCAGTGTCAAAAAATAGTAGACCGCCGCCAATACCAACGGAGGTGAAATTTAGCACCACATCGGTTTGTCCCTGACGTTGCAGCGTGAGGCGGATTTCCTGGCGATCGCTGCCAAGGGTTTCTAACTGCAAGCGGGAGGGAGCGTCGCTTACCTGATCACCAGTGGCCGAGAGTGAGGTAAAGGAGCCATGCCACTCACCGAGATTTTGCAGAAAACAGTCCCATTGGGATTTCATCATTGCAGGATTGAATGCGATCGTCGTTCATCAATTAAACCCTGTTTTGCCAGCTTTAGCTGATGCCTCTACGGGGCGTAATTGATTGACAGCTTGCCTTATGGTGGTTATGGTGACTGAATTTACAGAAAAAATTAGCGCGAAATCGCAAACCATTTCTGTATGAAGCTAGCCTAAAAGCGCTAGGGTGAAGGGTGAGCCTAAGGGGTAGCACTGTACCTTATCTGATAAAGCACCATGATTAATTTGCAGGTAGATACCGAACAAATTCGGCAGCAATTGATCACGACGTATCGCAAATTATTGCCGCTAGAACAAACGATCGTGCAATTGTTTTCAGTCATTTATGAACCCATTAGTCGCACGATCGCTGTTAGCTGCCTCAATCACTTAGGCGTCCGAACTCGGAATGAAGCATCATTTACAGCCGCTTCCGTGAAGCCTTATATCGATCGCTTAATTGATTTAGGAGTATTGGTTCAAAATAGTGGGCAAGGGCCGCAATGCCACCCGCTATTAAAGGAAGTGGCAACTCGGGATATTGTGCAGGCGGGGCAGTTTGATGCCTTTGCGAATACGGTTGAAAATATCATTCCCATTCCCCGTCGCTGGAAGAATGGCCCCCGTATGTTTAATAGTGATGGGCTGTTGATTCGAGAATTTCGGATTGGGTTATACCGTAAAGATGTGCAATTTATTAATCAACAACTAGAAGATTACTACAAAAATACCTATCAGAAAAATCAAATTTCTGTTGAACAAATTTATCTACAAGTTTGCAATGATCCTTTTGATCCAGTTTGGTTTCGTACCTTGCCGCCAACACTTTACGAAAGTGCATTAATTAGTATTCTGAATCATTCCTTGTTGCATTTGACCCCAGTAGATGCAGCGTTTCAGGTATTACAAGAAGATGCTTTAGTCCGAGGTAAAGATTCTGATTTTCTGTCCTTAGTGTTGCTCGATCAATTGATTTTGCGAGGTGATCTGAAATCAGCGGCAGCCGTTGTAGCAAATCTGTCTGAATCCCAGCCGATTAACTATCTCACGGTGCAGGGTTGTTTACAGTTTTTGCAAGGTGATGATGCGACTGCGATCGCTACCTATACCAAAGCTCTACAAACTTTGAAAAAAGGAACTGGAAAACGCAAACTGTACTTTCAGTCGATGAGTGGACTATTTTTTGTCCTGGCGTTGCTCAAAGATGGATCGGCGGAGCGGTTGAGTGAGGCGGCAGAGTACGCGACGATCGCACAACAAGCGAATCATTGGCTGAGTCCAATTTATGCTCGGCTGTTGGCGGTGATTCAAATTCAGCAAGGCGATTTGAGCCGAAAAGATCTGATTCTCAATGCCGCGATCGCACCTTATGAAGCAGGTCATAGTTTAGCGACGTTGTTTGGCGCACTGTGTTTGTATTGGGTCGATCGCGATCGAGCCAAATCCCATCTACCCCGATTATTAGAACCATTTTTCCAACAAGCTGGAGTTGAAGTTGGCTATCACTGGTTAGCTATGCAAGCAGCGGCTCTATTGGCTTATTTAAAGCCGCGTAAGTACGAAAAAATTGCTCAGAATTTGCGAACACAACTGGTTGGTCAGGCATTAGTTGATATTCTGCAACCGCAGGAAGCCTGGGAATTATGTTTGAATGCCTTGGCAAACCTGCGTAAAGGAGCGGAACAACCAAATGCGAAACCATTGGCCAATCAACGTTTAGCCTGGTTCATTACCTTCTATTCCAACAATAACTATCTAATCCAACCTCGCGAACAAACGATTAACGCTAAAGGGGAATGGAGTAAAGGCCGACCGATCGCACTGAAACGGTTGAAAAAAGCTGGCGAATTAGCCTACCTTACACCCCAAGATTTACGAGCCTGTGCTCACCTGGAAGCGGAATATTCCTATGGGTATTACGGTCAAACCCAGTATCGGTTTAATGACAAAGCGATCGCGGCATTAATTGGGCATCCGCTAGTGTTTTGGGAAGACTCGAATATTCGGGTTGAGGTTGCGAAAGGTGAACCAGAGCTATTAGTCAAAAAGGGCAAAAATGGTCAATTAAGTCTGCAATTTGTTCCTGAGTTGAAGGCGAATAAAGACATTTTGTTAGTGAAAGAAACGCCCACTCGCTTAAAAGTGATTGAGGTGACTCCTGAACATCGGCGAATTGGTGAAATTCTGGGTCAACAAAACCGTTTGGATGTTCCAGAAGCCGCTAAAGAACGGGTTTTGGCTGCCATTAATGCTGTCTCTGGCATTGTCACGGTGCATTCGGATATTGGTGGCGGAGTTGAGAGTGCTGAAACTGTCCCCGCTGACCCCAAACCCCATATTCATTTGCTTCCGGCTGGAGAGGGTTTAAAGGTAGCGGTGCTGGCTCGTCCCTTTGCGCAGGGTGGCCCTTATTACCGGCCAGGAGCGGGGGGAGAAACGGTGATTGCGGAAATTGATGGTAAGCGACTGCAAACGACACGTAATCTCAAACAAGAAAAGCAGTTGGCGAAAGCGGTGATTTCCGATTGTCCTACGCTCATTACCCAGCAGGGGCGAGACGACGAATGGTTAGTGGAAGAGCCAGAGGATTGCCTGGAATTATTGCTGGAATTGCAGGCGTTGGCCGATCGCGTGGTGATGGAGTGGCCAGAAGGAGAGAAACTGCGAGTCAGCCATCAGGCAACTTTGCAGGATTTCAAACTGGCAATTAAACGACAGAATGATTGGTTCACAACCGAGGGAGAACTGAAGTTAGACAACAATTTGGTGCTGGATATGCAGCAGTTGATGCAGTTGTTAGAGCAACATTCTGGTCGGTTTATTCCCCTGGCAGATGGGCAATTTCTAGCGCTAACTCAGGAATTTCGTAAGCGGCTCGATGAGTTGCGATCGTTCTCCGAAAAATCTGGCAAAGGCTTGCGGTTACATCCCCTAGCCGCTTTAGCGGTTGAGGATTGGATTGATGAAGTGGGGCATCTGAAAGCGGATAAACACTGGAAGGCTCACATTCAGCGCTTACAGGAAATCCAGAATTTCGATCCGGAACTGCCCTCAACCCTCCAAGCCGAACTACGAGATTACCAAATGGATGGATTTCGTTGGTTAGCTCGATTAGCTCATTGGGGGGTGGGAGCCTGTCTAGCGGATGACATGGGGTTAGGCAAGACTCTACAAGCTTTGGCGGTAATTCTGACCCGTGCTCCGGAGGGGGCAACGCTGATTATTGCGCCTACTTCAGTCGGGATGAACTGGGTAAGTGAAGCTCAACGATTTGCGCCCACCTTAAATCCAATTCAGTTCGGCAGTGGCGATCGCCAAAAACTATTGGATAACTTGCAACCGTTTGATTTATTGGTTTGTAGCTACGGCTTGTTGCAGCAAGAAGAAGTGGCAGAGATGCTAGCAAAAGTACAGTGGCAAACGATCGTGTTAGATGAAGCGCAATCGATTAAAAACTTTGCTACTAAGCGATCGCAAGCGGCGATGAATTTGCAAGGCGGGTTTAAAGTCTTGACGACCGGAACGCCAATTGAAAATCATTTAGGCGAATTGTGGAATTTATTCCGGTTTATTAATCCTGGTTTATTGGGGTCGTTGGAGAGCTTTAATCAGCGGTTCGCTACCCCGATCGAGCGGTATCAAGATAAACCAGCGCGTAATCGCTTAAAGAAACTGATTCAGCCATTTATTCTGCGACGCACTAAGAGTCAGGTATTGGAAGAGTTGCCATCACGGACGGAGATTCTGTTGCATGTGGAACTGAGTCGGGAGGAGATGGCATTCTATGAGGCATTGAGACGGGAAGCGATCGCCAAATTATCCGAAAGTGATGCGACTGCTGGAACCAAGCATTTACAGGTGCTAGCAGAAATCATGAAACTGCGGCGGGCTTGCTGTAATACGCGGTTAGTCAAACCAGAAATTGGCTTATCCAGTGCTAAATTGCAACTGTTTGGCGAGGTGTTAGCAGAGCTACTAGAGAACCGGCATAAAGCCTTAGTATTCAGTCAATTTGTCGATCATCTACAGATCATTCGCGACTATCTGGATCAGCAAAACATTCGCTACCAATATCTGGATGGGAGTACGCCTGCTAAAGATCGTAAAAAGCGAGTCGATGCCTTTCAGGCGGGGGAAGGAGATGTGTTCTTAATTAGCCTCAAAGCGGGGGGAACGGGATTAAACCTCACAGCGGCGGATTATGTAATTCACATGGATCCCTGGTGGAATCCGGCAGTCGAAGATCAAGCCAGCGATCGCGCTCATCGCATCGGGCAACAACGTCCGGTGACGATTTATCGCTTAGTGGCGAAGAATACGATCGAAGAAAAAATCGTCGATTTGCATCATCATAAACGTGACCTGGCCGATAGTTTGCTGGAAGGAACGGATATGAGCGGCAAGATTTCCACCAATGAATTACTGCGATTGATCAACGAAGGGTAATCGGCTATCAAATCATTGTTTGTAAGCCCATTGCAGTTTGGTTGAGAGTTTGAATACCCAGTTTGGTTTGACCAATACCACTCGCCGTTTCCTGCGCCGCATGATTTAACGCATTCATCGCTGTTAACACTTGTGCAATCGCGATCGCTTGTTGTTGGGCATTCAACGTCAGTTGTTGACTACCAACAACGACACTTTGAATTTCTGTCATGATGCGATCGAAGGCATCGGCTGTATTTTGGGCTAGTTCAATCCCTGTTTGGACTGTGAAAGTGCTGTTTTCTGTGGTTTGGACAGTCGTTTGAATTGCTATTTGAATATCTGAGATCAGCCCATCAATTTTGCTAGCGGATAGTTTACTTTGTTGAGCTAATTTGCGGATTTCTGCTGCTACGATCGCAAACCCTTTGCCATGTTCGCCTGCCCGGACAGCTTCGATCGCTGCATTTAACGCCAGCATATTAGTCTGATTCGCTAAATCACTGACTAGAGCCGTAATGGTGCCAATTTGCTTAGTTTGGGCCTGTAACTGCTGAGTTTGTATGGCGATCACGGCTACGGTTGCCTGCAACGTTTGCATTCCCGCTAAAGTTTGCTCAACGGCTTTCATCCCTGATGATGACTGCGCTAACGCTTGTTGGGCCCGCGTGTTAGAAGCTTCAGCTTGGGTTGCCGATTGGCGTGATGAGGTGCTCAACTCATCCATGGTTGTCGTGGTTTGATTGACGGAAGTGGCTTGTTGAGCGGCAACTCGTTCCTGTTGGTTGGTGGCCGCTGCAATTTCGGTCGCCGTTTGGCTCAGGGCTACGATCGTGTTGCGGAGAGTGGCGATGATGGAACGGCTGAGAAAGAAGCCGATCGGAGATGCCAGGATTAAGGCAGTAACTAACAAGACGATGAAGATTCCAACCGTATGGCGATAAACTGTCTCAGCCGTTTGGCGTTCCTGTTGAGCCACTTGTAACTGTAAATTAGTTAGCTTTTGTAATTGCAGAGTTAAGGGATCAATCACCTGATAAAGTCGGGTATCTAATTGGGTAATATCCGTAAGATTTTGCTCCTGTAAGGCTTGCTTCAACCGTAAGACTTCTTGATTGACTGGAACCAGTAACGTTTTAGTTTGATTGACTAACTGTTGTTCTTCAAGGGTTAATTCAGTTTCTAAATAAGCCTGCCAATTAGTTTGAATAGCCGTTTCAGCCGTTGTAATCTGGTTTAATGCATCAGGTATTGTCAATAGTTTGCGGTTAGTTTTGTGAACAGTATCAATGATTGTGATGGCGTACTGATCGGAAACAGATTTGAGTTGTTTGAGAGGCACAACCCGATCGTCGTAAATCGTGCCAATTTGCCGATTAATTTGACTGAATGAATATAGTGAATAGGCTCCAACTCCAGCCAAAACTAAAGCAGGGATGGCAAATCCCAGGTACATCTTAGTGCTGAGTTTCATATCAAGTTGACCAATTTTTGTGGAGAGAAATATTAGGTCTATTATTTAGTAAACCCGGAGCCAGTCAGTAACCAAACAGATTCAGACAATTCTTAAAAATTGCCATAGTTTCCTGACATTTGTTGCCAGATAACCTGGCCAGGGTAGCGGCATCCTGCTCAGGATAGGTTGCACAATTTCGATCGCAGTGCTAAATTCCTATCTAATAACTTGAGTCAGTCAGCTTAATCTGGATTGCCTGTAAGCGTGTGAGGTACAGCGCGATTCCAGAGCGGAGGAACCAATTTTTTGGGGCGAACTTGTGCGGCGGTTAAATTATGTAGAGTCATAGGCTGATCCTTTAGATTACGTCTGGGTTCTAAGATTTATCCCCACACTGGAGGGCATCTCTCAGCCCTAGCCCGTCAGCTAACTCCGTCAGCATTGAGGGAGGACTGGAGAGTCAGCAGTTTTTCATGCGTTGACTCCTCAGTGTCTCTTGCCAGTACGGCTCAGTTTGTGTACCTGCTCGTGAGACTGAGGTGCTATATATGCCGATGATGAATCTGGCAGCAGTGTTTGCTGCGATCGCTCAGGCAAGCTGGAAACGAACCAAACTGTTTGTGGTGCGCGATACGGTGGTGCTGCCTGCGTTAGGGTTTTTAGGGATTCTCCTGCTGTGGTGGGGAGTTGCCTTGTTACGCCGGGATTTGATGCCAACTCCCTGGGAAGCGTTGATTAGTAATTTAGACTTTATCCTGCATCCCTTTTATCAACGGGGGCCAGGCGATCTGGGGGTGGGTTGGTTGCTGCTAGCCAGTCTCCGTCGAGTGTTGATCGGGTTTGCCTTAGGTGCGATCGTGGCGATTCCCATTGGTTTTTTAGTTGGCATGTCCCGCCCAATCATGCTGGCGTTAAATCCAGTGATTCAAATCTTCAAACCGGTGTCGCCGTTGGCCTGGTTACCGATCGCCCTGGCCATCTTCAACTTGGCCGATCCATCCGCAATCTTCGTGATTTTCGTTACTTCGCTGTGGCCTACGATCATTAACACCGCCTTGGGAGTTTCCAGCGTGTCGCAGGATTATATTGATGTGGCGAGAGTGCTAGAAATGCCTAAATGGCGGCAAGTCACCAAAATTATTCTGCCAGCTAGCTTGCCTTATATTTTCACGGGGTTGCGGATCAGTTTGGGGATTGCCTGGTTGGTGATTGTGGCTGTGGAAATGCTCACCGGTGGGATTGGCATTGGTTTCTTTGTCTGGGATGAATGGAGTCGCCTAAACTTGAGTTCTGTGTTTCTGGCGGTCTTCATTATTGGCATCACTGGCTTGCTGCTGGACTTCGCGATGGGGCAATTGCAAGCTTGGGTGACTCACCGTCGTCCCGTTAATAGTTAAATTTCTCACCAAGAACTATGAACACTAATCGTTGGACACGACGAGAGTTTGTGCTGGGCATGGGTGCGACGATCGCTGGTCTTGGGCTGTCATCTTGTGCGATTAATGGCGATCGCTCAGCTCAAGGACTGACTGAAGAGGCACTTGCTGTTAAACCTGTAATCAGACGGGAAGATCTGGAAAAGCCGGATATTACGGTGGGTTATGTGCCTGTGAATGATTGCGCGCCCTTCGCGATCGCCTGGAAAAAAGGCTTCTTCCGTAAGTACGGCTTGAATGTCCATTTGAACCGGGAAGCCAGTTGGGCTACTTCACGAGATGGCTTGATCTTTGGACGGTTAGATGCGGCTCCCGTGGTATCCGGTGCGGTCACCAATGCCCGGATTGGGGCAGAAGGGGCACGACATGCGCCGTTATGTGCCGGAATGACGATTCACCGACATGGCAACGCGATGACTATGAATAAAGCCATGTGGGAGTTTGGCTTGCGTCCCTGGTACGAATACAACGGCGATTTGGAGGCATTTGGACGGCAGTTCCGTGACTTCTTTGAAAGTCAACCGCCAGAAAATCGGGTTTGGGCCGTGGTCCTCAGTTCATCGATTTACGAATACTTTATTCGTTACCTCGCGGCGGCGGCGGGCGTCGAACCGGATAAAGAATTCCGCATCATCATTGTGCCCCCGCCCCAAATGGTCACAAATGTGCGGATTGGGGCGATGCAGGGCTACATGGTGGCCGAACCCTGGAATACGCGGGCGATCCAAGGGAATGCCGGGGTGGGTTTCACCTTTGCCCAAGGCAAGGAAATTTGGTTAGGCCATCCCGATCGCCTATTGGGCGTGATGGAGGACTTCATCGAGCAAAATCCCAAAACCTACCGCTCCTTACTGAAAGCCATGATTGAAGCCTGTCAGTATTGCAGCAAACCAGAAAATCGGGCGGAAGTGGCTGAGTTGATTACCGATCGCTCGTTTACCGGAGCTAAACCTAAAACGGGACCTGCGGATAAATACACCCGTCCGGCGATCGTCGGTGACTACAACTATGGCGGCTTTGATGGCAAAGATCGCACCATCTCCTCGCTGGATACAACACTATTTTTTGACCTGCCACCCAATGTTCCCCAACGACCCGGAGAAACCTCGACCTTTATGTGGCGCTCCAAGAGCCTGTGGCTGATGACCCAGGCGGCTCGCTGGGGACAGATTAAAGCCTTTCCCAAAAATGCGGAGGCGTTGGCGGAGAAAGGCTGGAGAACGGATATCTACCGGGAAGTAGCGGCTGAAATGGGAATTTCCTGTCCGAGCGAGGATTACAAAGTCGAACCGCCGGAAGCCTTTATCGACAAGAAAGGGTTTGATCCTAGCGATCCCATTGGCTACCTGAATAGCTTCGAGATTCGCGCCGATCGCCCGACCCGGATTTATCTCAGTTAATAAATTAGTTCATTGTTCACCGCTGACTCAGCCAGGAGGCATGATGGTTAAATCCACCCTACAACCTAACGGAATTCACGACGATCGCTCAATACCCACTGAATTCTTAGTGATCGAAAATCTCACCAAGTCCTACCGCAATCCCGATGGCAGTGAGTTTGTGGTATTGGACAATATCAGTCTCACCGTCCAGGAAAATGAGTTTGTCTCCTTAATTGGTCACTCTGGGTGCGGCAAATCGACCTTGCTGAAAATGGTGGCGGGATTAGAACGTCCCACATCTGGGCTATTGACTCTAGAAGGCAAAGCCATTCGCAAACCAGGAGCCGAGCGCATGATGGTGTTCCAGCATTACTCGTTATTGCCCTGGCTGACGGTGCGGGAAAATATTCGTTTAGCCGTGGATGAAGTTTTAGATCGGGCTTCTCACGCCGAAAAATCCCAAATTGTCAATGAACATTTGGCAATGGTGAATTTGACGGCGGCAGCGAACAAGTACCCGGATGAAATTTCTGGTGGGATGAAGCAACGGGTGGGCATTGCCCGAGCACTGGCAATTCGCCCCAAGATGTTGCTGATGGATGAACCGTTTGGGGCGTTAGATGCCTTAACGCGGGGTAAGTTACAACGGGAAGTATTGAATATCTGGGAGGCTAATCGGCAAACGGTGATGATGGTGACGCATGATGTCGATGAGGCTTTGTATATGTCCGATCGCATCGTCATGTTAACGAATGGTCCTCACGCCCAAATTGGTGAAATTCTGGAAGTCCCCTTTCCCCATCCCCGCGATCGGACCGCATTACGCGAAGATCCGTTGTACTACGAACTGCGGAACCATGTTTTGAACTTCCTGGATCAGCATTTTGGTGACTGATTTCCTATCTTTCGGAGCCTGACGATCGGGAATACTTTCCTTTACAGTTGGATCTAGCAAGGTTCAACTGTTCCGTTTGTTATGCACTTGAGATTCTCCCAAGACCTCGCAGCGTTGCTCAAGCGTCTGGCAGAACACCCCCTCACCCTACACGATATCCTGACCGAAACTTCCGAACGCGGCTTTAGCTTAGTGATTGGGCTATTAGTCCTGCCGTTTCTGTTACCCATGCCGCCCGGATTAGCGGGTCCTTTAGGATTTGCCTGCTTGATCTTGGCGCTACAAATGGCAGTAGGTCGGCGATCGCCCTGGCTGCCACGCACCATTGCTCAGTTTCAGTTTCCCAAGTGGTTAGTGCAAACTCTATTGCAGCAATTGCACAACCTGACCGGACTCCTGGAGAAAATTGCCCGCCCCCGGATGCGACGAATTGCCACCAGCACCCATGCTTGGCAACTCAATGGACTATGTATTGCCTGGTTAGCCGTACTATTAATGCTGCCAATTCCCTTTACAAACCCGATTCCCACCGTGGGAATTCTCTTAATCGCGATCGCCACCTTAGAAGCAGATGGTTTGTTAATGTGCATTGGCTACGGCTTTACGATCGCGATTACTCTTGCCGTTCTTGGCATTGCCTATGCTCTCTGGCTATCGCCAACCATGCTTCAGCACGTATTCAGCTAAAAATTCCTCTCTTTCCTCTTCCTTATCTCCCGCATCTTCCCAATCTTCCCCACCTGCCCCATCTCATACCCTCAGGGCAACACCATCGGCTCAACCTCCCGTTCCTGCCAACCGCGTTGAAACCATTCAGCAATATAAGGTCGGATCACAAACTTCGGTGGAGTTCCCGATCGCACATCAATTCTCAGGAACGAGTAGGGGCGGCGTTTGTGCAAACCCTGCCCACTCCGACCAATAAATAATCGGGATTCGGCAACTACACGATCGCCCTCAGGAAATCGTTCGGTTAATTGGTTGCCTTCCTGCCGTTGCCGTCGCAAACTATACCCACTACCACCACAAACAATCCAGTTGGTATGGGAGTCGGCATGTCCGGTGTCTAATGTGCGTATATACTCCAAACAATGTGCATGACCCGCTAAAACGAGATCAACGATCGGGCGACCTTGGGGCAGTTCTCCGACTTCCTGCGCGACTGCATCCAGCACTTGCCGTAGTCGATCGCGAATGATCATGGTTTGGGCTTGATGCCACTTAGTTGCCTCAGTCACATAGGGCGGGTGGTGGAAAAACAACACTCGTCCGCGGACGGCTTCTGTATGCCAGGACTCAATCAAGCGTTGTTGTAACCACTCTAGTTGTTGATCATCCGTGACCGTGTTTTCATTGGCTTGCAACTGCTTATCAATGTCTCGAATCACTTCCGCTAATTGTTCAACTTTGGCTTTTAAATCATCTAATTGTTCTACATGCTCAGGATCTAGCGGATTCAGCCGTGCCGATGTCTCCATCGTTTGTCGTTGTTCTTGCTCTAGCTCTGCCCGTTTTTGCCGCAGATGTTCTCGCGATCGCTCACCTTCCGGTGTGTTGGGGAGCGGAGTGGGGGCATTAAACGTGTTGGAATCCAGAGCAAAAAAATCAATGCCACCATATCGGAAGGTGTAATACCGATTGGGCAAGCGGGTAAATTGTCCAGGTTGATATCGTAAGCAGCGGCGATCGCCGATCGTTGCCGTGTAATGCTGATCCAGATGGCGTTCTAGATCGAGATTGTTGCTAATCCGTTTTAAGTAATCCAGAAACGCGCAGGCATAGGCGTCTCCTTGATAGGAACCATGCCAACCAACATCAAAATCAAGCTGCGATCGTAACAGGTACCGTAACGGTAAAGCGGCTTGGGCTATCCAACCGTATAGTCGAGGCAGGTCGTAGTAATCATGGTTTCCCGGTACTAGAAAGAACGGGAAGTTAAACACCATTTGGTCATAAGCAATTTGTTTAGGTCGATCGCCATTGACCAGAAATTCTCGGTAGGGCTGAATAAAGTTTTTCGGATAATACTCGCTAGAGCCTACCAGGTAAATCACATCGCCGGTATGCAACACAAAGCGACACTGATCTTGATGAGTCAGCATTTGTTCGGCAATTCGGCGTTGTGGGTTGTAACTCCGATGCGATCCAGAGCCACTGTCACCCACCACCAAAAAGGAAAACTCATCCTGTTCCACCTGCCCGTCATCCAGATACAGGCTGGTTTGATCAATTCCCCGCTGGGTAATGAACGGATCACGCCACCGAACGCGTTGTTCCATCTTGAGGATTTTGGTCGCGATCGCTGGATCCGTAACAAACTGCATACCCCGTGATTCCTTTACGATTTCGTTTCTGATTCGTAGGTAATTTGATTAGAGCTATAGGCGGGTGGCTCCACGTGAATCGTAACGCGGGTAGGGCTGTAGCGTTCTTCTAATTTGGCTTCCACTTCTTCAGTAATTTGGTGAGCTACTTCCACATCGGTGGCGTCCACAATTAAATGCATTTCAATAAACGTTTGTCGTCCGACAACGCCTCGTGAGGCAATACTGTGACAGTTAATCACTCCTGGAACCTGCATGGCGAGCGCATGAACGGCCTCTGGAGCGATCGCCACTTCATCCACTAACCAGGGTAAATTTTCGCGGATGACTGTCCAACCACTCCAGAACACTAACAATGCCACAGGAAAGGCTAAAACCACATCTAACCATTGCCAGTTGAAAATCCAAATGCCAATTAACCCAGCTAGAACACTAATCGTGACCCAAATGTCACTCATGGTATGGCGCGCGTCGGCTACCAAAATGGGACTACCGATCCGTCGCCCGACTGCCCGTTCGTAGAAGGCCACAAAAATATTGACGCCTAGCACAATCAGCATTAGCCACAATTCGCCAGCGGAAATTTTGACGAGCGATGAACTGGGAGTCAGAATCCGCTCGATCGCGCCTTGCAAGATTTCAAAACAGGCAATTCCCAGGAAGGCTGCAATTCCTAATGCTCCGACCGCTTCAAATTTCTGGTGCCCGTAGGGATGATTGCGATCGGGGTGGGGCGACGACATTTGACTGGTAAATAACCCCAGTACGTTATTGGCGCTATCGGTGACACTATGGAGAGCGTCTGCCATCAAACTCAGGGAACCTGTGAGCCAGCCCACGCCCGCTTTCAATCCCATCACCAGCAGGTTCAGCAGTAGCGTAATCACAAGTACCCGACGGACTTGTGCCCGATTGTCAACGATCATGCTGCTTCCCCCAGTCCACGTAAAACAACCTAGTTCCTCAGTGTACTGGCTTCTTTTCTAAATTCCTGTTGCACTTGGTTAAGGATAATCACGCATGTCCCCATTGCCTGTAACAATGGACTACTGACCGTTATCCTTAGTCTTAAATGTCTCAGCCTCACTTAACGCTGAATCTGGTTGAAGGCTCGGTATCCTGCCAATTCACGGCTCAGGCTGCCCAAAGTTTGCAGGCAGAATTATCCAGTTTGCTGGAACGCCTCAAGGCAACTGCTACCAAAGCTGTGCCAAGTGGACGGGTAGCCCCTCAACCGCCAATGGAATACCGCTATACCGGTGAGATTTTTCTCGAAATTTTTTGTAATCCTAATATTTGGTCGTCTCCCTTTGCGGCTAAAGTTCTCATCACCTTGAGAGACGATCGCATTCGCCTAACAACTGAAGCCGAACTCAGTCGATTAATTGAGGATGTGAATCAATATTTGGAGCAAGTTGGCTAATTGACTCGCTTTCACGCCAGAACGGCTGATCGATGCAGTAAAATCAAGGCAATTTGAACATCGTCAGGACCTATCGTTCGATCGCCGAGGAGCATTGCTTGTATGAATTCCGATAATCTATCTCAGCTCATGCAAAAAAGCCTACGGGTTGCTTTAGGGGCAACCGCTTCCTTGGTTGAGGTGCTCCAAGATCCGCAAAAGCGGGAAGAAAACGTAGTCAAGCTGCGGCAAGAATGGAGCCAGTTATCTGAAGAATGGGCACAGAAAGGTGAAGTTACCGAGCAGGAAGCCCGCAACTTTATGGAAAGTTTCCTGAATCAACAAAGCCAGCGTGGTTCTAACCGCTCTGACAGTACTCCTGGTGCCGCTGCAACATCCACCCCAGCTGCCCCTCCTGATGTTCAGGTTGAGCTGCAAGAATTAACCGCTCAAATTGCGGCTATCCGGGCTGAACTAGAAAAGCTACGTAACCAGGAGTAACTGAGGTCTATCAGAGGCAGACCCGTTATGGGCTAGAGCAATCTAGTCGTTGTCCCACTCTTCTCGACCTAATAGATCCCCAATGCGATCGCGCAACAGAAAACTGCAACGCTCTAACTCACACTCAACCCATTCCCATTCGCGAGCAGGGATGTATTGGCAGAGAATGTAAATCGGTTGTTGACGACTAATTAGCCCTTGTTGAACGAGTTCGCGGGCTTCATCTTGAATAACATCCAACGAATACTGAACTGACTGAAGCATAATCACCCTTATTACAGCGTGTGACGGAACGGTTCGGCTAAGATGCCGATCGGGCTAATGGGATAATTGCAGACTGATTTGAATGCAGGTTAAATAAAGAATTTGTTTCAGACTCTGTCAGTGGGATTCGAACCAATAAATTTGTAGTCCCATATACTGATGTGATCGTATTTTCACGCTAAACACCCTTCGATTATATTAAGAACAATTGCGAAAGTCACTAAACCCTGACGATGATCTGCTCTAATTTCGCACTTCTGCTGACAATTGCTACCGAATTTGGGGAAATTTTAAGTTTTCCGCGATTCCTCAGTTACTTTTTGTAAACGTCGCTGAGTCAGTTCTCCTGCCAGTTCTAGCGCGGCTCGCATACTGGCAGCATCCGCGATTCCCCGTCCGGCAATGTCAAACGCCGTGCCATGATCCGGAGAAGTTCGGATGAAAGGTAAGCCGATGGATGTATTGACGGCCCGGTCAAACGCCATTAGCTTAACTGGGATTAATCCCTGGTCATGATAGAGCGCGAGATAAGCATCGTGAGCAGTGGGTTCAGGTTTAGAGCCATACCAAGCATGTCCAGGTTTGACCCAAAGCGTATCGGGGGGAATCAGCCCATCCAGTTGAACGTGGGGTAAGCGGTGACGAGCGGATTCTAGCCAAGGCAGCAAGTTATCCTGTTCTTCGTGCCCGAGTTGTCCCTGTTCGCCACTATGGGGATTGAGTCCAGCGATCGCAATGCGGGGGGCAGTCAACCCAAAATCTTGGCGCAGACAGTCCACTAACAGATCCAATTTGCGATTGAGCAATTCCGGAGTCAGGGCATCGGCTACTTGCCGTAAAGGAATATGGGTGGTGGCCAGCAAGGTGCGTAATGTCCAACCGGTATGCGGCGATCGTGCCACAAATAACATGCCAAACCGTTCAATTCCCGACCGCTCTGCCAGCAGTTCCGTTTGTCCCGGATAGTAATGTCCAGCGGCTTGCCAGGCAGATTTCGCGATCGGAGCAGTGACAATTCCCTGAAACTCTCCGGCTAGTGCATGAGCGATCGCGGTTTCTAAAGACCGAAAACTTGCGGTTCCACTCGCCGCATTTCCTTGACCCAGACTAATTTGTTGAATGACTTCTCGCTCTAAAGGGATATCCAGGATCGTTAATTGCTCTGGATCTGCCAGTTGACTATCGGGAATGATCTGTCGCAACTGCTGATAGGTTTGCCCTAATAGCGATCGTGTTCCTACAACCGTAATCTCCCACTGTTGGCTGAATTGAGGATCAGCTAAGGCTTTTAACACCACTTCAGGCCCAATCCCGGCCGGATCACCCAACGTGACCGCTAACCGAGGTCGGGAGAGTTGTTTTCGGTTCAGATTCATGCGTCGTACTGCCAGTTACCGGACGATCGAGTATAGCGAAGCTAGTTTAACAACGACCACTCTTAACTCGGGCGATTTGGTGCGGCCAGATTCCGGAACTGAGTAAATTGCGATTCAAACAGTAACTTCACGGTTCCTGTTGGGCCATTTCGGTGTTTGGTTAGAATTACTTCGGCAATGCCGCGATCGGGCGTATCAGGATTGTAGTACTCGTCCCGATACAACATCATGATCAAGTCTGCATCCTGCTCGATCGCTCCGGATTCGCGAAGATCGGACATCATTGGGCGTTTGTTGGTACGGGATTCGACACTTCGGCTTAACTGAGATAGGGCAATCACAGGAACAGATAGTTCTCTGGCTAACCCTTTCAGCGATCGGGTAATTTTAGACAATTCTTGGACCCGATTATCGCCGCCACCTTCCATTAGCTGTAAGTAGTCTAATAAGATCAATCCAAGTGCACCACCCTGTTCGGCCTGGAGCCGTCGCGCTTTCGATCGCATCTCGTTGACACTAATATTTGGTGTGTCATCAATAAAAATTGGAATTTGCGACAACGTACTAATCGCATGACCCAGCGGTTCCCATTCCTGCTGGCTAACCCGTCCTGCCCGCAATCGACCACTTTCAATTCGGACTTCGCTAGCTAACAGTCGTTGAACGAGCTGTTCTTTCGACATTTCTAAGCTATAGATTGCTACAGGCAGCTTGTGAAAGGCCGCAATGTTACGAGCAATGTTCATTACGAAGCTGGTTTTTCCCATTGACGGTCTGCCAGCGACG
>DATNPU010000226.1:0-11196 GCA_036703105.1 Microcoleaceae cyanobacterium | reverse complement strand
CGTCGCTGTATTGGTATGGCGTTTGCCCAGTATGAAATGCAGTTAGTGCTAGCTCGCATTCTGGCTGAAGCGGAGCTAACCCTGATGAACGATCGTCCAGTCAAACCTCAACGCCGAGGACTGACCTCTGGAGCGGGGGATGTCCGATTAAAATTGGTTGGTCGTCGGGCCGTGTCACAGCGCACTTTAGAACCGATCGGGTGAGCTGACTGTTTCTGCCAAAAACATGTCAGTAGAATAAGTCAAGTAAACGTAGCCTTGTACATCAGCCCACTGCTCGTAAAGCTGTTGTAGATTGGCCACCAGCGTGTCATAGGCTGCTCCTTCATGGGGCAGGTAAGACGTACTTTGAACCCGTCCTAATAAGCCTGTCCAATCTACCGCTTGTTGATGCTGGCAAGCAGTTTGGCGTACCCCAGTAAATAACGGATGGTGGGTTAACTGCTCGCACGTCTGAGTAATGTCTCGGAGTTTCTCGGCGGGATGGTTGCCCGATGCGGCTTGAATCAGTTGGCTATAGCTGGCGGTAAATTGATCGTCTCGATCGCGGTTATTCCAAACTAGGGCTAGCCGACCTCCCGGTTTGAGGATGCGGTGAAATTCCGGCAAGCTGCGATCGGCATCAAACCAGTGAAACGCTTGAAAACAGGTAACTAAATCCATGCTGCGATCGGGTAAACCTGTTGCTTCCGCCGTCGCCGTTTGAAATGTCACCTGAGGATGGGGAGTCGCGGCCTGCTGCATGGCCTGATTCGGTTCTATGGCCCACACCTGAACTCCCTGCGCTGCTAACAAGCGCGAGGAAATGCCCGTACCCGCGCCAATATCGGCGGCCACTAACGAATTGCGATCGCCTAATCCGGCTAGAATCGTGGCGATCGCGGCCTCTGGATAACTGGGGCGATATTTGGCATACGCCTCTGCCCGATGAGAAAACCGGGTTAGAGGTTGCATGGTATGTAAAGGAATTGCTTTGTTCTGACTCATGGTGGATACACTGAACACGACAACACATGCTAATTACCTATTCAACTGGAAATTAATAGTTTCCTAACCTGCTTCTCTAGGGGGTGCGTAGGTTACATATTTAACAATCACCCTTTGGTAGGATTTTTGAGTTTCCCGGCAATGTGTTTTGGTGTGAGGAATGGATGGTACGGATTATGGCAAAGGCTCAATTAGACATTTCCCAACGGTTCTGGCTCTCAGTGCTCACAGCTTGGGCACTTATGGGACTGGCACCGAATGCTCAGGCGGCAGAGGTAGAAAGAACGATCGCTCCAACCTTACCTGCTCCCCCGTCTAGCCTGATCTCAGGAGCGAAGGATGCGACGACGATCGTAGCCCAATCTCTCCCTGCGGATGCGATGGATGCTGGGCTGAATGTCAGTAGTGTGGAGGGCACTCCAGAAGCACACCCGACCGATGGGATGGAGCAAGTGACTTCAGTGTCGCAGTTAACGGATGTTAGACCGACCGATTGGGCATTTCAGGCTTTGCAATCCTTGGTTGAGCGCTACGGCTGTATTGTTGGCTATCCCGATCGCACCTATCGGGGAAATCGGGCCATCACTCGCTATGAGTTTGCAGCTGGCCTGAATGCCTGCATGGACAAAATTCAGGAACTGCTAACGGCGGCAACGGCGGATCTGGTCAAGAAAGAAGATTTGCTGACGTTGCAACGCTTGCAAGAAGAATTTGCCGCAGAACTGGCTGGGTTGCGGGGTCGAGTCGATAGTCTGGATGCGCGGACTGCCACCTTGGAGAAACAACAGTTCTCGACGACAACAAAACTGAATGGGCTGGCCTGGATGAATTTGACTGGGGCCGGAGCCGGAGATGATGTGAAATACGAAGGAGTGCCAGGCGTTCCCGCCGATGTTCGATTTGCTGGCGCCCGATCGGGAGGTGATCCGATCGTGATTAAAACTGGTGCTCCCCAAACAACTCTGGGCTTTTTAACCTGGTTGACTCTCAATACGTCATTTACCGGCAAGGATTTGCTGGTGACTCAACTCGCCGCCGGAAATTCGATTTCACCCGCTAACCAGTATGCCTCGGCTGGATTTTTCAATTCCTTTGGGGTGCCGTTTACCGACCAATCGGCGAATAGCATTAATGGTGATACGACCGTGATCATTCACGACTTCTTTTACCAGTTTCCGGTGAATGACTCCCTCAAAATCACGGTTGGCCCTCGCGTCAACTGGTATCGCCATTTTGACTTCAACCGCTTTACCTTCTTCCTGACTGGAGCGGGCAGCTTTGACTCGATCGGCAGTACCCAGTCCAACGCGATAGATCGGGGGTCAGGCGCTGTGGTGGAATGGACTCCTAACAGCAAGCTCCGGATTGCAGCGGCTTACTTAGGAGAAAACACCGAATTTCTCCCAAGTGTTCCTGGTTTAGGATTCAATACCTCCAGTGATCCTAACTTTGGCTTATTTGGGGGGACAAACACATCCACGGTTGAAGTCACTTACTCCCCTACCAATAACCTGAATCTCCGGTTCTTGTATAACTATTCCCGTTTACAAGCTGTGAATGGACAAGTGGGCGGTGCAGCGGGCGAACCGATTCCCTACGGTTATGTGGATGCTGGCCCTGGATTTTCCGAACTGCAAGCCGATGGTAGCGTGGCCTCAGGTGGTTTGAGGTACGCCTTTGCCCACCATTTCGCCTTTAACTTTGATTGGTTGATCACTCCTGGGTTTGGCATCTTTGGCCGCTATGGCTATGCCACCACTACCCTGAAGCCGATCGATAAAGCGTTAAACGTGCAGTCGTTCCAGGTAGGCTTGGGATTCCCGGATTTGGGTAAGAAAGGGGCACAGGGAACACTCACCTTCTTGATGCCAATGGATATTCTGCATGGCGATCGCTACTTCGCCTCTGGGGCCGGCAATGGCGGCACGATGTATGAGTTAGAAGCTTCCTACTATTACCCAGTGACCGACAATATTGCGATCGTGCCCTCTGTGTATGCGGTCTTTAATGCCAATAACTTTGATGACAACCCAACCATTTTTGTTGGCAATATTCGCGGCCAATTTAGCTTCTAGGGAATGGGATTGGGCGAGGAGCGGCGTTGAAAGTCGGGTGTATCCAGTTCTACTCCTGCTCCTCGATCGAGGACTTCCACATCCCACTGTCCCCGGCTGCCGGTTTCGTAAACAATGTAGCGGCCATCTGGGCTAATGCTAGGATTACGAATCCAGCCTCGGTAGCCGATCGATAATACCTGGGCTTGTTGAGTGGCCCGATCGTAGAGTTCAATTTCGGGTCGGGCACTATCGCTGGCTAGATAAACGATATAGCGTCCGGTATAGCTCAGGCTAGGAGATTCAGCGATCGCGTCCCGGCGATTTAAGCGCGGTAAATTAACAAATCGCTGCATTCTCAAGTCATATAAGAAAATTCCCCGGGCTCCATCCCGGTTGGAGACAAAGGCAATATACCGACCATCTCCACTTAAAGCTGGTTGCTCATCATTAAAGCGGCTGTTCAGTTCCGACGGCCCGATCGGGACAGTCGTCTGAGTACATGCCGCTAAAGTGAAGGTAATTCCTAGAAATAGCCAGCTAAACTTACGACCAATTATCTTCCTCGTCATCGTTTTCGATTGGTCGATAATCAACGTACTCAGAAGATGGCGGCTCTACATTCCGCTCCCGAGAGCGCAGATCATCATCCGAGGGTCGAGGCCGTCTGGGGCGACTGCTAGTCGAGCCACTGGGTCGAGAAGTAGGTCCAGAACTCCGACCACGATAGGATTTATCGTCACCATCGACACCAATATCATCAACGATGCCATCACCGGGCCGAGGACGACGCTTACGGGTGCGATCGCTCCCATAGCGATCGTCTACACTCGTGCGACTGCTAGACCGGCGGGTGGTTGTATCGTCATACTCATCCCGATTAGGCCGACTATCCCGTGTGCCCCGAATCCGCCGTGGCCGATCTTCGTAGGGCATCAAATCATCTAATTCAGCTCGGACACTGTACCGTTGGCTCACCGGACGTTCATCATCCACGATCGGGGCATTGCGTTTGGCTTGTTCAGTGGTAATTCCCCGCATCCGAATACTTTCAACGGCAAAGAAAACGGCGGAACCAGCCAGCAGGAACTGACCAAACTGAAGGATTGGGTCTTGTCGCCAACCCTGAAAAAACAAAATCCCACCACACAATAGGGCGACCGCAGCAAAAAAGATGTCGTGGTCACGCGCTAATTTAGGGCGCATCGATCGTAGGAAATACAGTGAGGCTCCGGCGGCGGCCAACGCAATGCCTACAAAACTACTCCAGTTTAGTCCGACGTTTACCATCGTCTATCGCTCCAACAGTACATTCTATGTTAGCCAGTTACGCCCAAAATCTCCACTAGCGAACGAGCGCTTGGACAACGGTTGGGAAAAATTCACAGACTATACAATGGCGCAGATCAGAAAAAGCCTTAGGCGATCGCCTAACTGGCTTAAGCGCTACCCAAGGTAGAAGTAATGAGTAGAAACACTAAAACGGGATAACTGTCGGAACAGCTACCCCGGCGAAACAAGTGAACAATGGACTATGAACGTTGAATCTTATCTTTTTGGCTGATAAAGATGAGTGCCGCCGTGATCGGAACCACGACAATAATTGCACCCCAAACCAGGCTGAGTAAGAAATTTGCCAGAGAAGGAGTCATGAGTCCTATGTGCCTCGCTTACAACAAATTGTTTTTCATAATTTTAACGGTCTGTCACACCATTGAGAAGCAGATCGATCAATTTCGCTTGATGAATCTTTGAGATTCTAGCCTCCACCAACTCGTTTAACCAGCTAGAGTCCCTAATTTGACTCTACTTTCTGGCATGAGGAAAGGAGCCTGTACCGCTAAGATAAGGGAAGCAGTAATTTACATCCCTTAACGGGTGTTTCATCGATCGCGTATGACTGAGCTTGTGATCACCTCCTGGGTTTTGGGTGGGCTGTTGGCTGTGATGACCTTCCTGTTTATTTTTCGGATCGTCCTCACTTGGTATCCCCAAGCCGACCTGGCTCGCTTTCCGTTTAATTTAGTTGCCATTCCGACGGAACCCTTTCTTGCCCCCTCTCGGAAAATTGTGCCGCCCCTGGGTGGGGTGGATATTACCCCGATTATTTGGGTCGGCATCTTCAGTCTGGTACGGGAAATTCTCTTAGGCCAGCAAGGGCTGTTGAGAATGATGATGTGATGGCTATTTCTTAAACATCACCTGTTCAACAAAATTGGTATAGATATCGCCCTGCTGAAACTCCGGAGTTTCCAGAATTCGCTGATGGAAGCTGATGGTAGTGGGTAGGCCAGTCACGGCGCATTCTCGTAGAGCGCGGCGCATCCGGCGGATAGCGGCTGGGCGATCGTGGCCCCAGACAATTAACTTGCCAATTAGGGAGTCGTAGTAGGCCGGAATTTCGTAGTCTGTGTAAACGTGGGAATCCATCCGGACACCGGGACCACTGGGCGGTAGGTAGCCGCTAATCCGCCCAGGATGGGGACGAAAATTGTGATCGGGGTCTTCGGCGTTAATCCGACACTCGATCGCGTGTCCACGTAGTTCCACCTGATCCTGAGTGAGGCTGAGGCGTTCACCCTGGGCAATCCGGATTTGTTCAGAGATTAAGTCCAGCCCTGTGATCATTTCGGTCACAGGATGCTCGACCTGAATCCGGGTGTTCATTTCCATGAAGTAGAACTCTCCCGATTGATCCAGGAGAAACTCGACGGTTCCAGCCCCGACATAGTTAATTGACTTGGCGGCCATGACAGCGGCGGCTCCCATTTTTTCCCGCAGTTCGGGAGTCAGAGCAGAGCTGGGAGCCTCTTCCAACAACTTTTGGTGACGGCGCTGAATCGAACACTCCCGTTCGCCCAAGTGAATGGCATTGCCGTAGCTGTCTGCCAGAATTTGAAACTCGATATGTCGAGGTTTCTGAACAAACTTCTCCAGATAAACACCAGGATTACCAAAGGCGGCATCTGCTTCTCCCTGAGCAGCGGCAAATAACGGGGCGAGATCCGCTTCTTCCCGCACTAAACGCATTCCCCGGCCACCTCCACCCGCAGTGGCTTTAATGATTACGGGGTAACCAATTTTACGGGCGATTTCCTGAGCTTCTGATTCGTCCATCAGTAGGCCAGCACTACCAGGGACGGTAGGCACTCCGACCCGTTGCATGGTTTTTTTAGCAGTAGATTTGTCTCCCATCGCTCGGATGGAATCGGGAGAGGGGCCAATAAAGGCGATCTTATGATCGGCACAGATTTCGGCGAAGCGGGCATTTTCGGCCAGGAAGCCGTATCCCGGATGAATCGCACTGGCATTCCGAGTCAAAGCTGCTGCGATAATGTTGGGAATGTTCAGGTAGCTTTTGCTGCTGGGAGGCTCGCCAATGCAAACGGCTTCATCCGCCAGTTGCACATGAAGAGAGTGGCGATCGATGGTCGAGTGAACCGCCACTGTGGCGATCCCCATTTCCTCGCAGGTTCGGAGAATTCTCAGGGCAATTTCTCCGCGATTGGCAATCAGGATTTTGGAAAACTGCATCTTCTAACGTGTGATTCCGTATTCAGTAGAATAGACGTTTCCGGAGACACCCTGGAAGATCTTGACTAGGAAATTCCTGACTTCAGTGATTAAGGCAGGTCAGCCACTAGCTGAGAACACTGGGATGGTTGGGAATTCTCCCGAGAGCAGTGTGTTCCGGTACTTACTTGACCTTGGCCGTGCGACTCCGGGTTTTCTTGGGCAATGTTGGTTCCACCGTTTCGATCGGCACGATCGGTAGCGTGACATGAAAGCAACTCCCTTGATCTTTGCCAGCCGATTCTGCCCAAATTTGCCCTCCCAAACGAATGACAATTTGGCGACAAATGGCTAAGCCTAATCCTGTGCCGCTAGTGGTACGGCGTAACGCTCCTTCTTCCTGATAAAAGCGATCGAACACGATCTCTAGACGATTGGGTTCAATGCCGCGTCCAGTATCAGCCACGGTCACTTCTAGCATGGAGTTAGCATTGACAATCGCTTGGATCATGATTTGACCATCGGAGTCCGTGAATTTGCAGGCGTTATCCAGGAGCTTAGTGAGCACTTCTACTAACCATTCACCATCCGCCTGCACCAGCGGTAAGTCTAGCGGCACATCGGTCTTAATAGCGGGTAGCTCTGTCTGCTGTTGCCGAATTCGCAGGCTGCTCAGGGCCAGATCAACACATTCTCGAATTGGTAAGGGTTCTAAGTGCCATTCTACCCGTCCACTTTCGAGCTGAGACAGGGTCAGGAAGTCCTGGATCAGTTTCCGCATCCGTTCGGCATCCGATAGGGCGGACTGTAACATCACCTGTTGTAATTCCGGCGGCATATCCGGTTCACTGGCCAGGCTTTCTAAACAGACTTGGATAGTGGAGAGGGGAGTTCGGAGTTCATGTCCGGTGATGGCAATTAAGTTACTGCGGGTTAAATCTAATGCCTCTAGCTGTTGGTTCAGGTCTTCTAAATGGGCGTAGGCTTCAGCCTGGATCAGGGCTGTCCCAATTTGGGCCGCGATCGCTTCAATCAGTTCCAGTTCGTCGGCTTCCCAGTGATGGGGAGTGCTGCCACAGTGATGTAGTTCCACAACCCCTAACAGGCGGTTTTGTTGGATCACAGGTACTAGCAGCCAGGAGGTGATCTGCCATTGTTCAACCAGCGATCGTAGGGGAGTAATTTCGCGCCCGTCATCCATGACCCAAACCGTAGAGCGCGTATCTTCTACATAAACTCGCTCTTGCCGCTCGACTACAGCTTGAAACAAGGGATTATCTTGTAAGTGCCAGGGTTGCCCGAGTAGGGAGCCGACGCTAGCGCAGAGAAACTCATCCTGAATGGTGACGCTAGTATCGGTAGCTTTGCAGCGATAGAGGAGACACCGACAGGCTTGTAATGCCTGACCCAGTTCCTGGACGGCCACTTGAAAAATTTCATTCGGATTCAGCGATCGCCGGATAGCGGAGGTAATCAAATTAACTAACCGCTCTTTCCGTTCCTGAGCCGCAATGGAACGGTAGGCTTTTAGCAGTTTGTACTGTCCCGCTTGCAAATAGGTCACGAGCCGTTCGACAAACGGCCCGGGATCGACATTGTTAAACCCGGTGCGAGTTTTGCCCGTAAATAGTGATCTGGCTTGCTCAACTTTGGTCGCTAACTCAGGCCGGTAGCCCAGAATGCGATCGAGCAGAAGCTCGGCCGCCTGACAAACGGTTTGGCGCTCAAAGGTCCAGATGCCCTCAAACCGGCGAGACTGGTCAGTGGCTAGGGTGGGAATCTCAGTCAGGGCATCGCTCACCTGCCGTTCCTTACAAATCAAGCAGGCGGCATAGCGAGCACCAACGACGACGAGATGCCATTCGTGAGTTAAGGCATCGGTGGGCTGAAAGGCGATCGTTTCATAGCGATCGGAGCGATTACAAAAATCAGTTTCTGGTGCGGCTAGGACATAGACCTGTTCGGTACGTTCAGCAATTCGGAGGTAGCGATGGGCTTCCTGGCGGTAAAACCGCTCTCGTTGGAAATTAGCGATCACTAACGGGCGATCGTTCCCCGCTAACACCTGGTCTTCCATAGCATGGGAAAGCGCTGTTAATGATGACTTGAAATAAAGCTGGGGCCTCAAGTCAGGTAGCGCTTGCAGTAGATCTTCCAGGATGGAAGTGGAGTTGCTCATCGAGGGAAACGGGACTCGTTGATGCGGATACAGTTTAGACCTAAAAATTCTTATCCGCCCCTACTATACCGTTTTGCTGAGGCTAGAAAAATGCCACAACCATTCTTCATGGTAATTCCCGGGATTTCTGGGACGCAGTTAGCGAACGGAATTTGCTAGAACGGCAATGATTCCAGTAATACAATCCTTGCTCTCTCCGCACCTATGACTTGGCATACCGTAATTTGGGACGCTTTATTCGCAAGCCGTGATTGGATGGCGTGGAATCTCTTTCTGGCTCTGCTGCCACTAGGACTCAGTGTTTGGTTGTTTCGGCAGGCGAAAAACAGATCGGCTGTCTGGTGGGTAACGGCTTTAGTCTTTGTCGCTTTCCTCCCCAATGCGCCCTATATCTTGACGGATTTAATTCATTTAATTGAGGAAATCCAGCAAACCTCATCGTTGTTTGTCGGCACCTTGCTGCTGATCCCGAAATATATTGTGTTTGTCTTAATTGGCTGGATGGCCTATGTTCTGTCGCTGATCAATGTGGGCTATTACTTGAAGCGGCAGGGCTTAGGACGTTATGTTGTCCAAGTGGAATGCCTGTTACATGCTCTGAGTGCGATCGGGGTGTATCTGGGACGATTTGAGCGGTTAAATAGCTGGAATTTGGTGACGCATCCTCATCATGTGGCACTGAGCCTGATGGAAAATTTGCTCGATCGTCGGCCTCTAATCCTGATTACGCTAGGGTTTATTGGCTTTACAGGCTTATATTGGGTGTTCAAGGAAATTACCTTAGCTCTGCTGTTGCAACGTCGGTATATCAGAACCTTACGTCAACTCTCTGTCAAGCTAGAAGAAGATTAGCTGCTTGCAAGAGATGATTCTGCTAACCTTCCACTTTGCTTAATTAAAGACTCCCAGGACTTGTTGATATAATCTCGAAATCGTACATCTCACGGAGCATTTGCACTATGGCAACTGCGGCAGTGTTGGGTTTTATGCAAAAAACGGCTGAAGACACAGCATTACGCCAACAGCTTGAAGCACTGCTAGGTGTTGGAGATGGCAACATCAGCAATGAAGCCGAGCTAGATGCAGCCGAATCGGCCGCCCTAAAAGGAGAACGTGCTCCTGCAGTGGCTGAGTTTGCGAGCCAAAATGGCTATCGTTTTTCAGTCGATGAGTTAGTGACTGTAGTCGATGCGTTTGAGAAGCATCAAACCGGAGAAATGTCAGACAGCGATTTTGCTGCCCTGCTGGGCATGTCGGTGACTGATCAACAGATGCAGGATGGGATGCCTGGGATCAATAAGGTAAAAAACTGGTTCCTAAAAACCTATTTAGGCTATTGAACGTCGGTTGAGTATAGCGATCGCGGTCAGGTCGTAATTTTTCGGCGCCCCACCGCGATCGTTTCTAGTGCTGGTGTTACGGTGTTGCTTTGGCTTCTAGCGTTTCCAACCGGCTCCGTAACTCTTGATTGTCTTTCTTCAGCTGATCGAGTTCTTCGCGCAACTGTTTGACCGCTTTATCAGCCCCCAGTTTTTTCTGAACTCTGGGCACAGCCTCCTCGGCAATCCGGCGTACCCGGCCATCGGGCGTATGGTCAGCTAGGGATTGCAGAATGGCGATTGCCTTCGCGGTTTCCATTTGTCCCAAAGCAGCGACAACCGAAACTTGAGTGAGGAAGAAGCTTTCTCGCGATAGTTCTTCAAGTCGCTCAAGAATTCGTTCCAGGTTGACGTTAGTTTGTCCGGTGGAGATGCTTCCCAAGGCACGAATAGCGGCCAATCGTAAAGGCTGAGGAACGCCGGGAACTGTATATTCTAGGATCAGATTCAGAGCGGCTTCCGAGGTTTTCATCTGGCTCAATGCCCCGATCACGCCCGATCGCACCACTTCGTTCCAGCCTTGCCGTTCCTGCAACACCGACTCTAACAAGGTCAACGCCTGCTCGGTAGACGTGCCATTTAGGGTAGAAGTGGAGGCCGCGACACTACCCAGCGATCGTAAAGCAGCCGCTTCTACGTAGTAACTGGCATCTCCCTCGGTAGCTAAGCGGGCTAATGCTTCATAACTATCATCGGTTTTGATGTCAGCTAAGGCTTCTACCGTAGCGCGACGTACTCTCGCATCTGGATCCGCTAATCCGGCTATCAGTTCGGTAAAGGCCTGATCCAGTTTGATGCTAGCTAGATGCTTCGCCACCTCAGCGCGAACTCCCCAACAGCGATCGGCCTTTAATGCCTCGGAGAGAGCCTTAATCGGTTCCAGTCCCCCTTTTTTCGCCAGGGCTTCCGCCGCGTAGATCCGAGCGATCGGGTCGGGATCGTGCTTTAACTGCGCCTTCAGTTCTGCGACTGGATATTCTAGGGAAACGGTTTTGAGAATGGGATTGCCGACATCAAAGCTGATCCAGTCGGGTTTGTGTTCGAGCGGGAAGTAGAAGCTTTGTTCTCGATCGTGAATGCGAAC
>DATNPU010000220.1:0-10880 GCA_036703105.1 Microcoleaceae cyanobacterium | reverse complement strand
TTTTACGAAAACGCACAGATTTTTACCAAATAATGATATATCTGCTCAGGCTTTGCTGTAGCCAGGCACAATGAGGGGAAGCAGACTAGCGAGATACAGATTTATGATCTTTAGTAAGCTAGCCTGAGTTGATTAATTTTTGAACGATCGGTGAAATCATGACTGTCTGCGAATATAGGGCAGGTTTAGAGGGCGTTCCCGTTACTCAATCCAGTATCAGTTTTGTGGATGGACAACGGGGCGTTTTGGAATATCGAGGCATTTCGATCGAGGAATTAGCGGAGAAAAGCACCTTTCTAGAAACGGCTTACTTGCTGATTTGGGGTGAGCTACCCACTGCCGAAGAACTGGCCGCCTTTGAACATGAGATTCGCTACCATCGGCGGCTGAAGTATCGGGTGCGCGACATGATGGAATGCTTCCCCGAAAGTGGACACCCGATGGATGCGTTGCAAGCATGTGCCGCTGCTTTAGGGTTGTTCTATTCCCGACGGGCATTAGATGATCCGGCATATATTCGGGCAGCGGTAGTGCGGTTATTGGCAAAAATCCCAACGATGGTTGCGGCCTTTCAACTGATCCGCAAAGGCAACGATCCAGTGAAACCGCGCGATGACCTGGAGTATGCAGCAAATTTCCTGTATATGTTGAACGAACGGGAGCCGGATCCGTTTGCCGCTCGGGTATTCGACATTTGCTTAACGCTGCATGCTGAGCATACGATTAATGCTTCGACCTTCTCAGCTATGGTGACAGCCTCGACGCTAACTGATCCCTATGGGGTGGTTGCGTCAGCCGTAGGCACACTGGCGGGACCTTTACATGGGGGAGCCAACGAAGAAGTGATTCTGATGTTGCAAGAGATCGGCTCGGTGGAAAATGTGCGTCCATTTGTGGAAGATCGATTAACCCGCAAAGACAAGATTATGGGCTTTGGGCATCGGGTTTATAAGGTGAAGGATCCGCGGGCTACAATTTTGCAGAATCTAGCCGAGCAATTATTTGATAAGTTTGGTCGGGATGAATATTACGACATCGCGATCGAACTGGAAAACGTCATGCAGGAGAAAGTTGGACATAAGGGAATTTGCGCCAACGTAGACTTTTACTCGGGATTGGTCTACCGCAAGTTAGGTATTCCTGTCGATCTGTTCACGCCTGTGTTTGCGATTTCGCGGACGGCTGGCTGGTTAGCGCATTGGAAAGAACAACTGAATGAAAATCGAATCTTCCGTCCCACCCAGATCTACACCGGTGTACATTCTGTTCCTTACACACCGATCGACGAGCGCTAACCAGAAATAGGGGACTACCACACTTTCGGGGGATGCGAATGATGGGCAACGCCCCTCTTGCGATTCCGGCAACAAGTTGTCAGGATGATGTCAAGTGACGATTTTCAGGAACTCCAGCCCTCAGACTCTCGGTTCTGGGGGCTTTCTATTTGTATAGCGTTTTATCTATTACTGTCGGTCTATGTGCTGGCTCAGATTTATTGATGTCGGTTTCCCTATCGTGTAATGGCTATCCAGCGATATACTTCAGTGTGGATACTGAGCGATCGCTGGAATCGAGAAAAACATGGACTCAGGAATCGATTTACAAGGAATATTCATTCAGTCATTAACGGAATTGGGCATTCCGGCAGGTGCAGCTAAAGCCATCTGGATGCCCTTACCCATGTTGTTAATGATCATCGGAGCAACGGTGGGCGTGTTAGTCACCGTTTGGTTAGAACGGAAGATTTCCGCGGCGGCTCAACAACGAATTGGTCCAGAATACATTGGTCCCTTAGGCGTTTTAGCACCCGTTGCCGATGGCTTAAAGCTTATTTTCAAGGAAGATGTGGTTCCCGCCAAATCGGATTCCCTACTGTTTACATTGGGGCCGGTTATTGTGGTGATTCCCGTATTTTTGTCCTATTTAATTGTGCCGTTCGGACAAAATTTGGTTGTCACTGACGTCAGTATGGGCGTGTTTCTGTGGATCGCTTTGTCAAGCGTCGCGCCGATCGGACTGCTGATGGCAGGCTACGCCTCTAACAACAAATACTCCCTATTAGGGGGGCTGCGGGCGGCCGCACAATCCATTAGCTATGAAATTCCCTTAGCTTTGGCTGTGTTAGCGGTGGCTATGATGTCGAATTCGCTCAGCACGATCGATATCGTTAACCAACAGTCTGGCTATGGCATCCTGGGTTGGAATATTTGGCGGCAGCCCGTTGGCTTTTTGATTTTCTGGATTGCGGCCTTGGCAGAATGCGAACGCTTACCCTTTGACTTGCCAGAAGCCGAAGAAGAACTGGTAGCAGGCTATCAAACGGAATATTCTGGGATGAAGTTCGCCCTGTTCTATCTGGGGTCTTACGTCAACCTGGTGCTATCAGCCCTGCTTGTGGCTGTTTTATATCTAGGGGGTTGGGAGTTCCCGATTCCGCTGAGCATGATGGCGCACTGGTTTGGTGTGAGTGAAACCAATTCCTGGCTGCAAATTATCGACGCGGCCTTGGGGATTACCATGACGCTGTTGAAAGCTTACTTCCTGGTCTTCCTGGCGGTGCTGTTACGGTGGACAGTGCCCCGGGTGCGGATTGACCAGTTGTTAGACTTAGGGTGGAAATTCCTATTACCCGTTGCTCTCGTTAACCTCCTGCTCACAGCGGGTTTGAAAATTGCTTTCCCCGTTGCCTTCGGTGGTTAATCTTCATCCTTATCCCTTTTAGAGACTGAACCTATGCTGAAGTTTCTCAAACAAGTTGGCGACTATGCCAAAGAAACCGTTCAGGCAGCTAGATACATTGGTCAAGGGCTTTCAGTGACGTTTGACCATATGCAGCGTCGCCCCGTCACAGTGCAGTATCCCTACGAAAAGCTGATTCCTTCCGAGCGATTCCGGGGACGGATTCACTTTGAGTTTGACAAGTGTATCGCCTGTGAAGTGTGTGTGCGGGTATGCCCAATTAACCTGCCTGTAGTAGATTGGGAGTTTAATTCTGGGACGAAGAAGAAACAACTCAAACACTACAGTATTGACTTTGGGGTCTGTATTTTCTGCGGCAACTGTGTGGAGTATTGCCCTACCAACTGTCTGTCAATGACGGAAGAGTATGAACTCTCGACCTACGATCGCCATGAACTGAACTACGATAATGTGGCACTCGGTCGCTTGCCCTATAAGGTCACGAACGATCCAATGGTCACACCATTGCGGGAACTGGCTTACTTGCCCAAGGGAGTGACCGATCCTCATGATCTGCCAGCCGATGCCCGTCGGGCCGGTCAGCGTCCTGAGGAAATTTTGGAACAGATGGAGAAATAAGCGATCGGTGGTTTGGCGCTTAGGAAAACGTGCATTATGAACCCTAATAGCCAGCCACAGATAGCCATGTCGCGAGGAGAACAGAGATTGTGAATCTAGCTGAAGGGGTTCAGATTGTTTCGTTTGGTCTGCTGGCTCTGATGATGATCGGAGCGTCGTTGGGAGTGGTATTGCTCTCCAATATTGTCTACTCGGCTTTTTTGCTAGGTGGCACATTTATCAGCGTAGCGGGCCTGTATTTATTACTAAATGCTGACTTCGTTGCTACAGCTCAAGTACTGATTTATGTGGGAGCGGTCAACGTCCTGATTCTGTTTGCCATTATGTTGGTGAACAAGCAGGAAGATTTTGCCCCGATTCCCCGCGCCTGGATTCGGAAATCGGCAACGGCGATCGTCTGCATTGGCTTATTTGCCCTGCTCAGCACGATGGTATTAGTGACCCCTTGGTCAATTTCTACGGTTGCTCCGGTAGCTGATGAAGCGATCGTGCGGATTGGTCAACACTTCTTCACGGACTTTTTGTTGCCGTTTGAACTGGCATCCGTATTGTTGTTGATGGCATTGATTGGCGCCGTGATTCTGGCTCGTCGTGAATATCTGCCCGATGAGCTGGCCGAGGCCGCTCAATCTCCCGTGTTGACCTTACCTGAGCGGCCTCGGGAATTGGTATCGGCGGGAAGCCGCGATCGTACTTTGCCGAAGTCATAACTGCAATTGGCCCGAATTCAATAGAGACTCATGCAACTCCAATACTTTTTGATCCTGGCAGCCGCCCTGTTCTGCATTGGTATCTTTGGCTTAATTACTAGCCGGAATGCTGTTCGCGTTTTGATGTCGGTGGAATTGATGCTGAATGCGGTCAATCTGAATTTGATGGCGTTCTCCAATTTCATGGATGGCCAAAGCATTAAGGGACAGGTGTTTACGGTGTTTGTGATTTCGATCGCGGCAGCAGAAGCCGCTGTTGGTCTGGCGATCGTCTTGGCGATCTATCGCAACCGTGACACGGTAGATATGGAGCAATTTAATTTGCTCAAGTGGTAATTCTCGGGTGATTAGTGATTCGTCCCAACTTGCCAGTAGACTAACAACTAATCACCCAATCCCTTGATCGAACGTGCAACTTCAGCAGGTCATTATTGCCCACAAAGCCAACGATTCTAGTAGCCAACGGTGTGCCGAAAAGTGTGCCAGACAATTGGAAAATCGCGGCTGTAAGGTTCTGGTTGGGCCAAGTGGGCCAAAAGATAACCCCTTTCCAGTCTTCCTAGCGTCCGTCACTCAGCCCATCGATCTAGCTATTATTCTCGGGGGAGATGGAACGGCTCTCACAGCGGCTCGTTGGTTAGCCAGTGATGCGGTACCCATTCTAGCCGTTAATATTGGTGGGCATCTTGGCTTTTTAACCGAATCAATTGATGAGTTTGCCGATACCGAACAAGTGTGGGATCGGTTGTTGAGCGATCGCTTTGCGGTACAGCGTCGGATGATGCTTCAGGCAACGGTATTTGAGGGCAACCGTAGTAACCTGGATCCGATGAGCGATCGCTTTTTGGCCTTGAATGAAATGTGTGTCAAGCCAGCTTCCGCCGATCGCATGATCACCTCCATTTTGGAAATGGAAATTGATGGTGAGGTGGTTGATCAGTATCAGGGCGATGGCTTGCTAGTTGCCACTCCTACGGGTTCTACCTGCTATACGGTGGCGGCCAATGGCCCCATTATTCATCCTGGGATGGAAGCGATCGTAGTGACACCGATTTGCCCTTTAAGTCTGTCTAGCCGCCCGATCGTCTTGCCGCCAGGGTGTGTGGTGAGTATTTGGCCGCTAGCCGATCAGGATCTCAGCACTAAATTATGGACAGATGGGGTGTTAGCGACATCCATCTGGCCGGGACAACGGGTCGATATTCGGATGGCAGAATGTCAGGCAGAATTTATTATTCTGCGAGAGGACTATTCTTATTACCAGACTCTGCAAGAAAAACTGCAATGGGCAGGCGCCAGAGTGCGATTTAATAACCATCATCGCAATTAAATTTTTGGGCTAAAGTTTTTGACGGAATCGCTACCTATAAATTCCATTGCAAAATTAGAAATTTGCTGATACTGTCACTAAGATCAATCATTATGTCGTTGATCGAATCGGTGTACTTTTGTTAGTTCAATTACGGTGATTTTCTGCCCAGAAAGAGAAAATCAGAACTGGCTAGCTGAATCAAAATTAAATCAATGACTGGAGGGACAGTCGGAGACACTGCTCTAAGGAATTTGTTATTTCATTGAAGAAATTGAGTTTTTTGAAGAGTAGCGATCCTGCTGCTATTTCCCCTCTACCTCTGGGGAGAATAGGGATCGTATCTCGGGCTCCATTTTACTTTTCTCAAGAGCGAGATGTGAGTTCCAACATCCCCATGAAAGCGGGCAGCGCAATGGTTCAAAGTATCAATACAACAAACTGGAGTACAACCGATTTAGAGCAGTTAGCAGATGATCTGAATCGAGATGGAATTTGTGTGATTCGTGGCTTATTCGATCGAGCGTTAATTGCGGAATGGAAAGCCGCCTTTGATGCCTTGTTTCAAGCTAGACAACAGCAACCGGGTGGCGTTGCACCCAGAGGCAAGGCTCGCGGCTATGTTACGTTGCCCTGGGTTGCTCCCTTTGCTAATCCAGCGGTGTTTGCCAATCCAGTGATTTTGGCGGTGCTCGATCGCATTTTCTATCAAGAATACAAACTGGTGCAACTGGCAGCAGATATTCCCATGCAGGGGTCTGAGTATCAAGAGATTCATCGCGATTTTCGTCCCCTGTTTAGCGATCAGATTGTTACGCCCCTTTATGCCGTGGCAGTCAATTTTCCGTTGGTTGAAGTCACTGCTGACAATGGGCCCTTTGAGATGGCACGGGGAACCCATGTGATGCCACGGGAAGAGGGACTGGTCAAAGTGCGGGCGGGCGAAATTCCGATGGAGCAGTTTTATATGCAGCCCGGAGATGTGATGATTCGATCGCCATTAGCCCTGCATCGAGGCACCCCGAATTGTACCCCGCAGCCCCGCCCGATGATTGTCATGGGTTATGTGATGCACTGGCTCCATACCCACAAGGTAGATTTAACCTTGTCACAAGACTATTACAATGATTTGTCGCCTCAACTTCAGCAGTTGCTTCGGTGCCAAACGGTGAAGCAGTTATCTGACGACGCGACAGAAACTTACATCAATTTCGAGTATTAGATGGGAGTACAAACCTACACCAATCCGGTTTATCCCGAGTATTTTGCTGATCCGTTTGTTTGGCAGCATCAGGGTATCTATTATGCGATCGGTACGGGGCCAGCAGAAGCCGCCGGGCAGGTGGATGAGAGGCATCAACAGCGAGTCTTTCCCTTGCTGCGGTCAGATGATTTAGTCAACTGGCAGTGTGCCGGAAATGCTTTGCGGCGTCCCGATCCGGCGCTAGGCGATAATTTCTGGGCACCGGAAGTAGCTTACTACGATGGTCTGTTTTACCTCTATTATTCCGTTGGACATGGGGATAAAAACCATCAGTTGCGGGTGGCAACCAGTGCTGATCCGTTAGGTCCTTATCAGGATAGTGGTGAGCCGCTCATTGATCCTAAAACCTGTGCGTTTGCGATCGATCCCAGTCCGTTTCAAGACCAGGATGGGCAGTGGTATCTGTTCTATGCTCAAGATTTTCTGGATACGGAGAATGGGGTGCGGGCGGGAACGGCATTAGTGGTCGATCGACTGGTGACGATGACGCAATTAGCGGGGGAAGCCAGGGTTGTGTTACGGGCCCGTCATGACTGGCAGCGATTTTTAGCCGATCGGCCCATGTATGGTGGAGTTTATGATTGGCACACTCTCGAAGGGCCCTGTGTGCGTCAGCACGGGAACCAATATTACTGTTTTTATAGCGGCGGACGCTGGGAAACAGAGAGTTACGGGGTGGATTATGGCGTTGCCGATCAGGTGACGGGGCCTTACTCGGATGCCGGAAATCCAACAGGTCCCCGAGTGTTGCGATCGATTCCTGGTTCTGTGTTAGGGCCTGGTCATAACTCGATCGCCGCTAGTCCGGATGGTCAAGTAGAGTATGTGGTCTATCATGCCTGGGATGCGGGAATGCAGGCACGTCGGATGTGTATTGATTTACTGACTTGGACAGCAGACGGTCCTCGTTGCCAGGGGCCGACCTGGACACCTCAAATCATGAAGTGATTCGGGTAATCGATATAGCAAAGCTCACCATCGATATAGCCAATCGGCACCTCGAAGCTAGGCATCGCTGGGCTGTGAACCCGCTAGGGCTAATGCGTACCTCCGACCAAACTGCCATCCGCCCATTCCAGCACATCTGCGATCGCAGTGCCATCGTGATAAGCCGCTAATAGGACTTCACAGGTTTTGCCCCAGGAAATCGCGCCGGTTGCATCAATCCCGATCGCGCCAAAATCCCGTTGATTCTGGGCGGCTTCTTGGAATGATTTTTCAAAGGCGGATTGTAGTGGCATGCCATCAGTCACACGTACTACAATCCGAGCCGCTAAACACTCGTCAATAATGTCTTCGCCAATCCCAGTACAGCTAATTGCCGCTTGCGCTGCGGCATAGTTCCCGGCAGGAGTTGCGGAATCACTGACACGGCCAATGCGCTCAAACCCTTTGCCGCCGGTGGAGGTTCCGGCAGCCAGTCGTCCTTGGCGATCTAACGCAACCACCCCGATCGTGCCGCGTCCTGCTGGCTCTTCCACCAATTCTCGTTCGGCCACGACGCCTGCCATTTCTTTGGTAAAGTTGCCCTGCCGTTCCAGCATCCATTCTTGCAAGCGGATTTCGGTCAGGGGATCGTAGGCGGGTAAGTTTAACTCTCGCAATAGCTCTAATGCACCATAATCAGACAGCACATGGTCAGGGGAGTTTTGCAAAAAATCGGCTAACAGAATTGGATTTTGCACCCGCGACACATTGATCACACCGCTAAACCGTTGCTGACTCCCATTCATCAACGAGGCACTCATGCGAATCTGCCCATCGGATTGCAGCACCGAACCTGTCCCAGCGTTGAACCGAGGATCATCTTCTAATAACCGACAACCTTGAATCACGGCTGCTTCTGCCGTTGCTCCATCTAGCAACACCGGATACACTGCCTCAAGGACGGCATGGAGCGATCGCCGGACTGACTCCAACCCACCTTTACTTTTGAGCGAACTTCCTGCCCCACCATGAATGATTAACTTGGGTTGCACCCCTAGTCCTGACATGACTGGTTCCTCCTGCGACGACACCGCTCTGAGCAATATTTCACTTCATCCCAGCAATCTTCCCATTTTTTGCGCCAGCTAAATGGACGCTGGCATACCGGACAGAGTTTGGTGGGCAAATTTGATTTCGATCGAGCGTGTGGCATGACTTTGGTAAACAAAAGTTTACATTTATCACCTTAGCCGATTTCTGGTTGACCTCACCCTATGCCTGATCCTCGCCTTGCCAACCTGCGGATTGTTCTGGTAGAGCCTGCTGGCGCCTTGAATGTTGGCTCGATCGCCCGCATCATGAAAAATATGGGCCTCAATCATCTGGTGCTAGTTAATCCGCAATGTGATCCAGTTGGTGCTGAAGCCCGCCAGATGGCAGTCCATGCTCCGGAAATTCTGGAAACAGCCACTATTGTCGCGACCCTACCAGAAGCCCTTAAAGGATGCCAACGCGCGATCGCTACAACAGGTCTACTCCGTCCTTTAGCCACTCCCTTAGAATCTCCGAGAACGGTCTTACCCTGGTTGTTGGGCTATACCACTCAACCTGGCAGTGCAGCACTCATTTTTGGTCGCGAAGATCGGGGACTTACCAATGAGGAGTTAAACTACGCCCATCGATTAATCTATATTCCCTCCAGTCCAATTTATCCCTCGCTCAATTTGGCTCAAGCCGTGGCGATCTGTTGCTATGAGCTGTTTCTGATTGGAGATGGGGGAGATGGGGAGGTAAAGGGATCTTCTTCCTCACCTTCCCCATCTGCCTTACCCTCCTTACCCTTTCTCCCCTCCACGCACATTCCCGCTACCCTGGATACATTAGAAGGCTTTTATCAACAGCTAGAAGCCGTTCTACTACAAATTGGATATCTCTATCCCCACACGGCGGCTAGTCGGATGGAGAAATTTCGGCGGTTGTTTCACCGATCGCTGCCAACCACGGAAGAGGTAACTATGTTGCGAGGGATTTTGAGTCAGGTGCAATGGGCAGTTAAGCAAAACTCTGATCGCGAGTAATCCTAAATGCGGCCAGTATTCACATTACTTAATGCAAATGATTGCTCAACATCGCTCGACAGTTCGCTGCAATTCTGCTAACGTTTCCGTTGAATCTTTGTGGGAGTGTCATCATGCCGGAGTCGGGTGATACATCGCGTCAGCGCAGCAATAACAGTGCCTCTCTCTTTAAGAGACGGCATAAAGCTCTACGGTTGCGAGAACCTGCGTCTGCTGGAACGTCGGCAGCACATGCATCAAATGGTTTATCACCTCGATCGCAGACCACTCCCGATCGACACAAACCCTTGGAGCCACTCAACTCTAAAAGTTCATCGCGCGATGGCAAAGGCGAGGTGCACCAGGCGACTCGCCCAGATTGGGCTAAAGGCCAGTCTGGATGGTGGCGTCGCTTTTTGGGACGGCGCTCTCGTACTACCGCTAAAGAGGGGGCTACTCAGACTGAACTGCGGCTAGGGAAGCGCCAGCAACCGGCATCTGCTAAAGATTCATCTAACTCCAATCCAGAGCGAGGTTTACGCCAACGCGATCGAGCCCAGTTGCTACCAAAACTCAATCCATTAGGGCGGAGTGGCAGCGCTCTCCCCTTATCAGGTAACACGCCCAGCATAGAGAAAAACCGGGATGCCCGGCGGCAACCGCAAGAGCCATCCCGGTGGCCGCGGCGAGGAAGAGGATTGAGTCCCAGCAATCGCGACACGGGCCATCGTCCGGCACTGCGTCTAGGTCTGCCAAACGTTAATACTGTCTTGCCTCTACGTCCTGGTCAACCCTCTGAGTCCCAGGAGGATGGCAGACGCTCAGCTAGCCATTCTGCGCAATCTCCGGAGTCAACTAATCGGTTCGCTCGATCGCGGCGGCAGCGGAGAGAGCGGCGTTCCGAGCAACGACCTCTCCCAGAACCCAAGCAACGGCAACCCCGTCCGGCCCCACGCCCCAAATCTCGCAGTGCTGCGATCGTCCTGTATGCTACCCGCATGCTGATTTTGAGTATTGGCGTAGGGGTGCTTGCCGGAACTGTGCTATCTGCTTGGGATCCAGCTACCCATTCTTTCCTAACTGGCAATGTCCCGAACAATCAGCCATCGACTCAGGCGATGTCAGTTGCACCAGCACCGGAATTAAAGGTGGGGCAGGAAATTGCTGAGTTAAAGACGGCCATGCAACCGTTAGGCCAGCAGAATCCCCAATTTACGCTGGGAGTTTATCTGCAAGATTTAGATGACAATGGCTATCTGGATATGGGGGGCAGTGATACTTTTGCAGCCGCGAGT
>DATNPU010000206.1:0-30368 GCA_036703105.1 Microcoleaceae cyanobacterium | reverse complement strand
AATCGCACTTGCTCAATCAATTGAGAATAGGTGACATTAGCTTGGCTGAGTTGCCGCTGAAAACTACGAACACTGACTCCCAAGATCTCAGCGATCGCTCGGATATTGGAATAATCGTGCTTTAAATGAATACGAATCATTTGTTTCAGAGACGCTGGAAAATTCGTTGCTGGAGCGGATGAATACAAAATTTGGTAATCTCGATCTCGCTGCTGATTTTCCACCTGAGCAGGCTGCTGTAATGGTAGGCTCAATAAAGTGATGGGAACCGCGATCGCAGTAACCTCTTGATTGAATAGAACGTTAGTATCGGCCAGAATTCTCACTTGATCAAAGCCTCTGGTTGGCGGCATAGCGAGGTGAATTTCGGTGGGATGCCACTGTGGCCCGGCGGCCAATTGAATCAAATGAATTAGGCACATCACCGAGACCTGAACGGCTTGAGGATAACTTTGTTCCAGTCCGTTAATGAATTGGCGGCATATCCAAATTACATTACCTTGAGACTTTAACCACATGCGATCGCCCGAATTGTAGCTCGGTAAGAGGCGAATTAGGGTATAAATTGCATCCTGGAGGGTGAGTGAATGACAAAGTATTCGTCCTAACGCTCCGAGCTGAGCGATTTGAGTTTGTTGTCCGGCTAACAAACCAAAGTGTTCTATCTGTAGAACTAGCGCCGCATTTTCAATGAAATCAAGTACCTGTTGTAGAGGTAGTAACGCTTCTGATTCATAGAGTATGGAAGGTGGCAATTTTGCTTCTGCAAGTAAAGGTTCAGTGGGTGCATGTAGCTGTTGCAGCAGAGCAATAACTCCATGCATCACATTCGCCCGCAGCAAGGGGATGTAGGCCATGGCAGTTTTTTCTTCACGATCGGGCCATTAAATTGATTACAGCAAACCTATTAAGTTCCTTCTTGTCATCCAATGCCAATCATTGATTAGCCGATCGGGTATAACTGACGAACCTGGCCTGGAACTCCCCACCCCAAGCTGAAATACCTGGGCAGACTGAGCTATAAGCTAGCTTCATCCAAAACCACAGGCTTTACTGTTTGATGCATTTGTTCAAAAAAATTAGCGTTTTCTAGGATCAGTTAGCAGGCTATCGCCAATAGAATGAACTATCCAAAACCTTAGATGTTTCCGATGCTTGCAGAGTTTTGGCATAAAATGACAAGAATTTAGATGGGGCTTGTTCAAAAATGAAATGGCTCGTGGGAAGCGGGCTATTGACTGATTGAACATAGCTTAGTAGAGCAGGCTAATTTGCCCAGGAAGCCGCTATCCCCTCGCTTTTCCGGGTTACTTGCATTCGCTGGTTTTGAACTACTAAAGATACATTAACCGAATTCAGCATTGAGCTTTCATGCTGTTGTTTTCATTCCTTCAGGCTTAAGAAGTTATCATTTATGTGGGCTGTAAACTTATGTTTTCTTTCAACCCCCATCTGATTTATCGACGAGGTGCTTGCAGAGTTTTTCTCATCAGTTGGTTTACTGCTGTTCTGATCATCTTGTCGGCAATCCTTCCTTCATTCGCGATCGGACCCTCGACGATCGGTAATTCTGAGGTTGGTATTCATCAGCATGGCTATACTCAGGAATTGATTGCCCAGTCCCCAGACCCTACGCCCTCTCAACTGGCAACCCCGATCGCGCCATCAGAAATTTCAACATCAAATACAGCGTTATTGTTTCAAACCGATCGGTATGCCGTGAGAATCTTCCGAGCAGGAGGAAAGGCGTATGTCAATGTATATGACAAAGTGAGCCAAGTTCAACCGCTGCAACAAGTTCCGGTCATTATCACGCCAGCAGGCAATCCGAAAAAAGACCCGACCAAATATATTGCAACGATCGCAGACCAACAATATATCGTTACCATCAACCCATTAGGTGATTCTAATCTAACCATTTTAAAAAGCGGACGGATTGCTTACCAACAGGGCAGTAACCAGGTTGAAGTGGCTCGTAACATCTCTGGAATTTCTGAGCAACCTGAAGCGACTAATCCTACCCATGAGTTGATCAAAAAACTATTCATCAATTATGCCAAGCTAACACTGTTTACATTAATGTTTTCGATGGGGTTGCACTGGGCCTTTAAAGATGTGGTCTGGTTATGGCAACACCCCTCGCTCCTACTGCGATCGCTCTTTTCGGTACTAATTGCGGTGCCAATGTTAGGCTTACTCGTTGCCTTCATTCCTGGTTTAACGGTAGCGCAACGAATTGGGATTGGCGCGATGTTTAGCTGTCCTGGCGCGCCCATGATCCCGGTTAAGAGCCTCAAAGCTGGCGGACATCCGCAATTTATTGGCAGCTTACAATTCACGATCAGCGTTCTGGCCATTATCACCGTGCCCGTAACGGCGTTGATTCTAGCCCAGTTCTTTCCCAATCAGGCCTGGTTATCACCGCAGGAAATTGCCAACCAAATCTTTTTAGCGCAGATATTACCAATGGGATTGGGAGTTTTACTAGCTCAATATGCGCCCAAGCTAGCCGATGAGCTGCTAGAACCTGCCAGTAAGATGGCCTCACTTTTACTATTACTAGTGTTGATCGTCCTGCTTGTTGTCACTTTGGATGACGTTCTCACGGCTGGAGTTGCCGCTTACCTGGCGATCGCACTTCTGAGTCTGGCATCGCTGGCCTGTGGGCACCTGCTGGGCGGCCCTGAACCAGGAACTCGGACGGCTCTTGCCTATGCCACAGCCACTCGTAATGCTGGTTTAGCACTTCTCCTCGTTACCCTAAACTTTCCTAACCTTGACTACGTTAAAGGTGGCATTATCAACACACTCATTACCTATGCCATAGTTGCCGCGATCGTTGCCATTCCCTACACCGTCTGGCGAAAACGCAGCCTGGTTGTCATTGAACACAATTCTTGAGGAGCGCAATCTCTTGATCTGTAGCTGATTTACCTTGCCAATTCCTCCAACTTTGAACTAGTGAGCGTTACTATGTCACCAAACAGTCAAGTTCAACGACATATCTTACCCATTCCCGATCAAACTCACTTCGGTTTAACCACCTACGATGCCAAAGATCCCGATACTCACTATCCTCCAATTCGGGATCTACGTCCGCCAGTAGGGGCACCCAATGTCCTGATCGTATTGCTAGATGATGTCGGCTTTGGGGCGTCCAGTGCGTTTGGTGGCCCCTGCAACACGCCCACATTTGAGAAACTAGCCTCAGCAGGGCTGAAGTATACTCGCTTCCATACCACGGCTCTCTGTGCTCCGACCCGACAGGCCTTGCTGACTGGACGCAACCATCATTCTGTGGGAATGGGCAACATTACCGAAACGGCCACAGCGGCTCCGGGCCAATGTTCTGTCCGTCCGAATACGAAAGCGCCTCTGGCGTTAACCCTGAAACTGAATGGTTATGCCACCGCCCAGTTTGGTAAGTGCCATGAAGTTCCGGTTTGGCAAACTTCACCTATGGGGCCGTTTGATGCCTGGCCTACAGGTGGCGGTGGATTTGAATATTTCTACGGCTTTATTGGGGGCGAGAACAATCAGTGGGATCCAGCCTTGTATGAGGGCACAATTCCGATCGAACCTCCGGCAACTCCCGAGGAAGGTTATCACTTGACGGAAGATTTAGCGGATAAAGCGATCGCTTGGGTCAGTCAGCAAAAAGCCCTGATGGCTGACAAGCCCTTCTTCATGTATTTTGCTCCGGGTGCCACCCATGCCCCGCACCATGTCCCGAAGGAATGGATTGAAAAGTACAAAGGCAAGTTTGCCCACGGCTGGGACAAACAACGGGAGATCACCTTTGCTAAACAGAGAGAACTAGGTGTGATTGGAGCGGATGCAGAGCTAACTCCACGCCACGCGGAAATTCCCGCCTGGGATGAAATGGACCCCAAACTCAAGCCCGTGCTGGAACGGGAAATGGAGGTTTATGCCGCGTTCCTGGAACACACCGATTATCATGTCGGACGGCTGATTCAAACGCTGGAAGATTTGGAAATTTTGGATGACACCCTGGTTTACGTGATTATTGGCGACAATGGTGCGTCGGCTGAAGGCACACTCCAGGGTGCCTTCAATGAAATGGCGAATTTCAACGGGATGGCAGCGCTGGAAACCCCTGAGTTCATGCTGTCGAAGCTGGAGGACTTCGGTTCCCCCGATTCCTATAACCACTTTGCCGTGGGCTGGGCCTGGGCCATGGACACTCCCTACCAGTGGACCAAACAAGTTGCTTCTCACTGGGGTGGTACCCGCAATGGCACGATCGTCCACTATCCAAAATCCATTCAGGAAAAGGGCCGTTTGCGACACCAATTTACCCATGTCATCGATGTGGCTCCCACGGTGCTGGAAATCGCGGGCATTCCGGAGCCGACGATGGTGAATGGGGTATTGCAAAGTCCCTATGAAGGCACCAGTATGGTGTATAGCTTTAACAATGCCAATGCACCCGAACAACATGATGTTCAATACTTTGAAATGTTTGGCAACCGGGGCATTTACTACAAAGGCTGGAGCGCGATTACCAAACACCGGACTCCCTGGGTTATGGTGGGGCAGAAGATGGTTCCTTTCGATGAAGACATATGGGAACTGTACGACGGCACTAAGGACTGGTCGCAGGCTCACAACCTGGCTGAGCAGATGCCGGAGAAACTGCACGAATTGCAGCGCCAGTTTTTGATTGAAGCGGTTAAGTATAACGTGCTGCCATTGGACGATCGCCAAACGGAACGGATCGATCCGACAACAGCTGGACGCCCCTCGCTGATTCATGGCAACTCGCAGATCTTCTTTGCCGGGATGGGACGCTTATCAGAAAACAGCGTCATCAATATCAAAAACAAGTCCTTCTCCATCACGGCCGAGATCGCAGTCAAAGATCAGCCTGCGAACGGGGTAATCATCGCTCAGGGGGGTAAGTTTGGGGGCTGGAGCGTTTACGCCAAAGACGGAAAGCTCAAGTTTACCTATAACGTGTTGGGCATCCACGAGTTTCCTATCGAAGCCATAGCCCTCATCCCCCAAGGAAAACACCAGGTACGGGTGGAGTTTGCCTATGATGGCGGTGGTCTGGCTAAAGGCGGCAATGTCATCCTGTACTACGATGGTCAACCTGTTGGCACTGGGCGGGTTGAGGCAACTCAACCCATGATTTTTTCAGCCGATGAAACGACCGATATTGGCTATGAATCGGGCACCTGTGTCAGTCCTGATTACACCACTCATGGCAGCAAGTTCAACGGCAAGATCCATTGGGTACAACTCGATGTGGGCAAGGATGACCACGATCACTTAATTTCGCCAGAAGAGCGGCTAAGGGTGGCGATGGCACGGCAGTAATCCGCGATCGCACTATCCCATCAGACTGCACCTTACAGAAATTTCATTTCATCGATGAAAATCGCTGAGTGCAGCTTGATGTAGAAAGGGAATCCAGCGATTAGTCAACCTAAGGATTCTAGAGAATTAGTAGACAAAACGGAGATAAGACTACGAGGTGAAATAGGACGATCGCGACTGATATTGATTTTCTCGGTTTCAAAAAAACTTCCAATCGTCTCTCAGGATTAACCCAATGAACACTCAAACGCTAAGTCAAACAGAAGCCTACGAAATTGGTATTGAAGCCTATCATTACTTCTACCCGCTGATCACAATGGATATTTCCCGGCGGGTGATGACCAATTATGCCCCTGGCACTAAACCGGGGATGGGGCCGATGAATGCCTTTTATCACCTGCGGGCGTTTCCGCCTGCCGACTTCCGGGAAGTGGTGCGACCGAACTTCGACACGCTCTATTCCGCAGCCTGGCTCGATCTGACCCAGGAACCGATGATTGTGTCGGCACCCGATACCCACGATCGCTACTACTTACTGCCCATGCTAGATATGTGGTCGGATGTGTTTGCGGTTCCCGGTAAACGCACCAGTGGCACGAGTGCGGCCCATTTTGCGGTGACTCCCAAGGGATGGAACGGCACTCTACCCGCAGGAGTTCAAGCCATTGAGTCACCCACATCCTATGTCTGGATTATTGGTCGGACCCAAACCAACGGTCCCAAAGACTACGAGGCGGTGAATCAGGTGCAGGATGGGTATCGGATTACTCCCCTATCGAAGTGGGGCCAAACCTGGGAACCGGCCGGGACGATCGACCCCACAGTGGATATGAAAACCCCACCCCTGAACCAGGTGAATAGCATGACAGCGGCTCAGTACTTCAGCTACGGGGCAGAATTGCTGAAACTCCACTCGCCTCACATTACCGATTGGTCTACGATCGCCCGTCTGAAGCGCATTGGCATTACACCGGGGCAAAGCTTTGATTTCGATCATGCCTCCCCTGACATCAAAGCGGGGTTGGAGCAAGCCATTGGCGATGGACTCAAGCTCATGCAAGCCAAAATCCCCACGCTGGCACGGGTGGTCAACGGGTGGCAGATGAATACTGACACGATGGGGGTTTATGGCAACTACTACCTGAAGCGGGCGATCGTGGCGATGGTCGGTCTGGGGGCTAACCAACCCCAGGATGCGATCTACCCATTATGTTTAACGGATGCCGATGGCAAACCCCTGGAAGGATCAAACAATTACGTGCTGCATTTCACCAAAGATGAACTGCCACCTGTAGAAGCATTTTGGTCGATCACCATGTATGACGCTGAAGGATTCCAGGTGGTGAACAAACTGAACCGCTTTGCGATCGGCGATCGTGATGACCTGAAACACAACGCCGATGGCTCCCTCGATATCTACATGCAAGCTAATTCACCCGGTAGTGATCAAGAATCGAACTGGCTACCATCTCCTGCCCAGGGTGTGCTAGGCGTGACCATGCGCCTCTATGCGCCGAAAGCTCAAGCTTTGGATGGTCGCTGGGTTCCTCCAGCCGTTAAGCGGGTATAGACTACTCGATAGTGTAGAAAAACTATCCCCTGATCCGGAAGGGAAATGGTATAGCAAAGTGCTGAAGGCTGAGGACTGAGGGCTGAGTATCAAACCCAGTGATTGCCATGCTTTCAGTAGTTTGATTGTCCTAACTCTGCGATAGCCGTCATCAACAGCGGCAGATGTAATAGGAAAACCATAACCGCTTGATTGATTTGAAAGAACGATTGTAAACAAGTTCATCTCCTTAGGAGTCAAATTATGAGCCAGAAGATTGATCAATTCTGTGAATCCTTACGGCAACAGTTGACGGCGATCGAAACGAAATTGAGCCATACTAAAGCGGATCTGGAGACTGTGCCCCAGGAAGCTCAACATCTGATTCAGTCTAAGCTGGAAGTGGCTAAAGCTCAGCTGGCTGAGAATCAGCAGAAGGCAGAAGACGCGAAAGTCAATATGCAGCAATGGTTAGCTGCTAAAAAGTCTGAGCTTCAGTCCCAAGTAGAGGAATGGAAAGCGCAACGGGAAGTGGAGAAATTAGTGTCCCGTGCCGATCGCACTGAATCCTATGCTGCCAGTGCCATTATTTTTGCTGCCGCTGCCGTTCAGGAGGCTCAGATTGCGGTGTTGGAGGCAATTGAAGCCCGGATTGCGGCTGACGATGCGGTTGCAAATGATTAAGGACGATCGAATGTCACTGAAATAATCATCCGAACTGCCCCTAACCCTCAATTCTGGGGAAGCCAAACCTCAAAGTTCCCCAAAATTGGGGGGATTTAGGGGGGGCGTGAAGCGTGTCCTTAAGTCAGTGCCATTCAAGTATGAGCCGTTAGCTGGTTCGGGAACGACTGAAACTGGTTCGGAGGAGTCCAATATCGGTTTGGATAAGTCCGAAGCTGTTTCCGAGAAGCCCAAAATTGTTTCTGAGGAGTCCGAAGTCGTTTCTGAGGAGTCCACTGTCGGTTTGGAGAAGTCCGATATCGGTTTGGAGGAGTCCAAAATCGTTTCCGAGGAGTTCAACTTTGTGTCGGAGAAGCCCGAAGTTGCTTCCGAGGAGTCCAATATCGTTTCCGAAGAGTCCGAAGCCAGTTTGGAAGAGTCCAATGTCGTTTCTGAGCAGTCCGAAGTTGTTTTCGAGGAGTCCAATGTCGTTTCCGAGGAGTTCAACTTCGTGTCGGAGAGGTCAAACTTTGTATCGGAGAAGTCCAAAGTTAGCGTCGAGACAATTTCTAACCTCACCTCAGTCAGAAGTTTCTATCTCAGTTGCAGAATAGATGTCTTATCAAGCTTCCTGCCATGCTTAAAGCAGATCCTCGATCGATTGAACCCCGATGGCCCGTTGGTCTGACCATCCTGGCTGTATTAGTACTGGTAACGTTGTTGCACGATCGAGTCAAATTATTTCCAGACTGGTTTCACTATCTAGCTGGAGCCATTGTTCTGGGAGCAATGCTAGCTGTCTCACTAACGAATGCACAAGCAAAGTGGCGACGGGCCGAACGGGTAATTGTGCTACTCTTTGTACTGGTGATAGAGGTCGGTATTCTCGTGGGGTTAGCTCGGCTCATTAGCGAAATTGTGAGCCCGACTCGAGCCATCGATGGTCTACAGCTACTCACTTCTAGTATTGCCATCTGGGTTAACAATATTCTGATGTTCTCGCTGCTGTACTGGCAGATCGATCGCAATGGGCCTGAAGCTCGGATCGACACTGGAAGAATTAAACCAGATTGGCTGTTTCCTCAAGTGGATGATTCTGAAGCAGATCCACCAATTCCCTGGCGACCAATCTTCGTTGACTACCTATTTTTAGCCTTTACCACAGCGACCGCATTTAGCCCCACTGAGGCGCTCCCAATTACCCCTCGTTCCAAGCTAATGATGATGCTGGAAAGCTCTATTTCACTCACCACAGTTGTTGTCGTTGCCGCGCGGGCCATTAATATTCTCGGCAGCTAGAACATGTTTTGAGATCTCGGCACTTTGCTAGACAAAATATTATCGAGTTGGCGCAGGATGACAAGATTTCTGATGCAAAACAGTTGATTATACGGTTTTTAAGTCCAGGCTTTCAGGCTTTTTTGAATTATTGCAATTAACGTTGTGGTAATTAGCTGATCTTATCTACCAGAAATACGTCTAAGAAAGTAGTTTGTGTTTTTCTGAAGTTGGCTGATTCATTATCTACTGATCCATGAAGGCATACTGAATGAAATGAAAAAGCGGATATTTCCTAAACTAAGTACCACGATACTGGGGGCATTCATACTTCAGTCTTTTTTACTGCCGCTGAGTCTCATTTGGACAACGACGACAAAGGCTCAAACGACTCTGCCGTCGCCAAGCGTAGCTCAAAGTAATGAAGCACCTCGAACAACGGTTCAGTTTGTGCTGGAACCTAAAGCGATCGCAATTTTGAAAGCAACGAGCGCTCAGCTAGCGTCTGCTCGCACCATGACCTTTACGGCAGTCAGTACCTACGAAAGCCCTAGCCGTTTGGGGCCACCTTTGATCTACACAACGGTTTCAGAAGTAGCGTTACAACGTCCAAATCAGCTACGGGTCATTTCACCCGGCGACGGTGCGGCCTCTGAGTTCTATTACGATGGCAAAATCATGATGGCTTACGCTCCCGCCGAAAATCTGGTGGCGATCGCCAATGCTCCGCCGACGATCGATGCCGCCTTACGAGCCGCCCATGAAGGAGCCGCCATCTATTTTCCCTTTACTGATTTCCTGGTGACCGATCCCTATAAAGATATTGCTGATGGCTTAAAGTTAGCCTTTTATGTTGGCCAATCCCAGGTGATTGGCGGTACCACAACGGACATCATTGCGATCGCCAATGACAAAGTGTTTGCTCAGGTTTGGATTGGGACAACGGATAAACTGCCCCGAATGATTCGTGCGGTCTATGCGGATGATCCACTCCGGCTACGGCATCAAGTCGAGTTCAGCCATTGGCAACTCAATCCCACGATCGCCGCTGATGCGTTTACGTCATCTCGGGCCAATAGTGCTAAACGGATCGAATTCAAACGCCCTGATCCTCCACCTGACTCTGCAACCAACGTTGAAACCCCAAAACCCAATTAATAGATCGTTAACTCTAGGCTTGTGAGGTACATTTCATCATGAAAAAAGTTGCTATTAGTCTGGCTGGTTGTCTGATCACAGTGGTTTGTTCTAATCCTGCCCAAGCTTTCTTCCATGCTGGGGGTGGCTCTTTTCACGGTAACAGTAGCTCTTGGAACTACAGTGGAATGCGAGGTACGGCCTCAGGTGGAAATGGTTCTTGGAATGCCAGTGGTTATCGGGGTGGGTCGGCTTCTGGGGGGGATGGTTCTTGGAGTGGAACAGGCTTTCGCGGTTCTACAGCCTCGGGAGGAGATGGCTCCTGGAGTGCGAATGGCTATCGGGGTGGCTCTGCCTCCGGCGGCGATGGTTCTTGGAGTGGAACGGGCTACCGTGGCGGCTCTGCCTCTGGCGGCGATGGTTACTGGCATGCCACAAATTCCTATGGCACAACGGCTTATGGCGGGTATAACCGCTACTACGGTGGGGCTTACTACGGGGGCTATCATCCTCCAGCCGTCGTGAACACCTATGGATCTGGATGTTACAACTGTGGCGGTTGGTATGCCGGGGCGGCGGCCGCAGGTTTAGCGATCGGGGCGACTGCCGGGGCAGCAGCAGCTAGTACGGCGGCTACCAATGCTTACTCCGCTGGTTATGCGGCAGGTGCGACCTATGCAATGGGAGCCATTTATTCCACGCTGCCAACTGGTTGTGCGAGCCAAACCGTGAATAGCACCACCTACTATCGATGCAGTGAGACATGGTTTAGTCCGGCCTATGGGGCTAATGGTGTGTACTACCGAGTAGTGCCTGCTCCGTAATCAACGGGTGGTGGCATTGTTGTCTCTAATCAATTGCATGTTGTTCGGTTTACCTTAAAGGATCAAAGCCATGAAGAAACAAACCACAATGGTACTGGCCATTTCTGCTCTAATGTTGGCAGGTTGCGGACAACCTAGTGTGCCAAAAGCCGAAGCCAATTATTGTAAGGATTTAGTGGCACTGAAGCAAGCTCTCGTTGAGTTGGCGAATATTACACCAAATTCCAAGGTTGGGGATGTGAAGAAGGCGCAGGCAAATGTTGATAAGGCATTAGCTAATTTGAAAACATCAACCGCAGACGTGAAAGAAGCCAAAGTAGATGCGGTTGAGAAAGCGTATGATGACCTGGACAAGACGATCAAAAAAATTCCCAACCGAGATACGTTGGCTCAAGCGGCGGCGACTGTGAAACCAAAAGTAGATGCGGTTGAAGCAGCAAGAGCACAGTTGCAAACTCAGGTTAATTGCAATCCATAGAAGTTTTCACAAGAGTAATGCCACCTGCTGACATTTCAGTTACAGCCCAACCGATCCAACAAACTCCACTGGCTAATCCTTTGATTGATCAATCGGGTGAAGATGCGATTTATGTCGGAGTAGGAGTGATTGCAGTGGCGATCGTGTTGATGGTTGGGCTACTCAGTCATCGCCTAATCCATGCCATTATCTTTGCTTTGATGTTGAGTGCCGTAATTGCGCTGATCATAATTGCTATCTGAATGAGTCTGACATCATACCTGTTTTGAATCAACATTGATTAAAAAATGAAGTTTTTATTTCGATCGGATTAAATTGAGCCAGCCTATAGGAAAATTGGGCGATCGAATTAATTCAGTTGTTGTAATGAGGTGGTTTGATGATGAAAAAAACAGTGTTAGGCCTGGCTAGTATGGCGATGGTCAGTGTGCCAGTCTCTCTGTTAACTGATCTACAAAGTGCTCAAGCTCAAACGACAAATTGCATTTACTTGCAGGAAGTGACAACTGGGCAAACTTCCATTCAAAAGACCGTTTCGGCTCAGGGATTGGGCCATAATAACTGGAATACAGATTTTATGGTGCCAGTCGGTACTGTATTTAGATATTTTGTGGGTCGCGTCTATCCGCAAAATACGGCTAATTATCAGGTGGCAATCAATCTTAAATATAACAACAATACGTACTCTGAGGTCTTCAGTAACAGTATTCCAATGCAGCGCTTTCAACTATATAGCAAATCATTTTGGACTCCCACTTATAAACAACCTTATCAGGTCAATATGAATATAGGAAGTGATATAAATAATGTCTATTCAGTTGCTGTCTTGGGGTGTAAATAGAGGACGGCTATAGCGGCTTTTAAGTGTTCAAGGAGGATGCTAATGAGTAGTACCACAAGTAATCGTTTATGGAAAACGTGGCGATCGATTGGGCAGCGATCGCCACTCGTAACCGTCGTCATATTTAGCATTTTATTCGAGCTAGTAAGCCAGTTTATCGAAAATCCTTGTGCTACAGCTCGACCAGTTTCAAACCAACTTCATGCTCAGGCGGCTCCTGCCAATGCCTTCTCAACTCCCCTCACCCTGACACAACTGCAAAATTCAACCTATCAAATTCCAATTTTAGGGCCAGTAACTCTTGTAAATGGTAGCTATCAGTCACCCACTCAGCCCAATCTGATAGTGACGATGAGTAAAAAATATGTCATTGGCAATTTTGATCAAGGGAACACAACTGATGCCGTGACAGTTTTGCGTGTAACTGAACAGGGACGCAAATCAACCTTCTACCTGGCATTAGTCACGAATCAAAATGGTCAGCCCAATAATGTGGATACCATCGCGATCGGGCAGGGATTTGGAGTCAAATCTTTATCATTAAATGGTCAACAAATCGTGGTTAAACTGTTGAAGTATGGGCCACGAGATGCTCCCTGTTGCCCTTCGGCTGAGATTAGCCAGAGCTACTGGTTTAACCCAACCTCCAATGAGCTAATTGCCACATCATTTAGTATGCAAAATCCCAATCCTGGTGTTGCTCCTATCCGAGATGTTGGTATCCCAATTAATGCTCAGATTGGCAATAACTTACCCTATTCTCCAGCGGCCGTTGAAATTGAATTTTGATGTTGTAACTACTGCTCAATAGAATTGGGGTGATAGAGGGGCAGTTTAAGTAGAAATCTAAACCGTGAAACCAATTAACCATGAACACTAAAGTTGAGAATTCTGCTCCGCATGATCTCTCCCAATTGAATCTAAAACCACGTGGACAAGTGTTTCCAAGCCCAATGCTTTGGAAGAATCATGTGTTTTATCAAATTCTGCCAGACCGCTTCAGTGATGGTCGAGAGGCCGAGCGTCCTATGTTTGATTATCGCCACTCTGAACAGTACCGGGTGCAGGACAAACAAGCCTGGATGTCAGCCGGGTTACGGTTTACGGGAGGCACACTTCAAGGCGTCCGCAGTAAATTAGATTATTTGCAAGCATTGGGCATTACCGGTCTATGGCTCAATCCAGCGTTTAAGCAACGGGCAGACTTGCAAACCTATCACGGTTATGCGATTCAAAACTTTCTTGATATTGATCCGCGTTTCGGGACGATTCAGGATTTACGTGATTTGATCGATGATGCCCACGATCGCGGCATGGTGGTGGTTCTGGATGTCGTCATCGACCATACGGGGAATAACTGGTTCTACGGCCCTGACCTGACGGGCATTGTAGAGGACTCGCTACCCTATCGTTACGATCCACCTTACAGTTTCGCCGGTTGGCGGTCTGGAACGGGACAGTGTATCCCTGAAATTCACATCCTGGAAGATGGCTGTTGGCCACAGGAATTGCAAGCGTTAGAGGCTTATAACCGTCGAGGGGCGATCGTCAATTGGAGTAATCCCGATCCGATGGATCCCAATGCGGAATTTCGGCGGGGTGACTTCTTTGATTTGAAGAAACTCAATGGCTACCATCAACCTACAATGGACGCGATCGTTCGCTGTTACCAGTATTGGATTGCCGTAACCGATTGTGATGGCTTCCGCATCGATGCCGCGAAGCATATTCCCAAAGGGATTTGTGCAGAGTTTAGTTTTGCTATCTTTCGCTACGCCCAATCCATTGGTAAGGAAAACTTCTTGCTGGTTGGCGAAATCACCGATAACTTAATGTCATTTAATTACCTCTCTCTGTTCGGTAGTATCTTCGATCGAGCGTTGACAGCAGTCCTCGATATTAACAATTCCCCACATCTCATGGCAGGAACGGCGCGTGGCACCCTCAACCCGATGGACTTTTTTAACCGCTACCGCACCGATAACGACTTAGCCCGTTACATCCAGACCGGGCGGGTGCATGTCTCGATTCTGGATGACCATGATATGTCCTGCAAGTCTTACAAAGCCCGTTTTGCGGCCAATAACGACAGCCCAAATTGCTACTGGCAATCGGCTCATGCGGTGGCCATCCAACTGCTCACCCCCGGCATTCCCTGTGTCTACTACGGCACGGAACAGGCGTTTGATGGCAATGAAGGGTATCATGACTACGGGATCGAACCGAACCGCTTTGGGGAAGACCGCTATATTCGCGAAGACATGTTTGGTGGGCCATTTGGTGCCTTTGAAACCACAGGCTGTCATTTCTTCAATCCGGAACATCCGACCTATCTGCGAATTGCCGCGATCGCACGGTTACGCAAAGGGGATGACTCGATCGGGCGAACGCTGCGGCTAGGAATTTGTTATCCACGCGAAACCTCTTTCTGCGGTTATCCCTTCTGCCTACCTGGAGCAGGTGAACTGTTTGCCTGGTCACGCATCCTGTCCTATCACGAGATCGTCATGGTGCTGAATACGCATGGATTAGAGTCTCGTGGAGCCGATGTGACGATCGATGGCACCTTAACCCCACCTGGCTCCAAGCTGCGGGTACTGTATCGAGCAGACTGGACAGACGCACAACTAAAACAGCCTCCCATGGACGAGATGATTCCGGTTGAACAATCACCCGATGGCCGGGCCTATGTGCGTTTGGTGCTACCGCCCGCAGGGATGGTCATTCTTGGCTAAACGTATAGCAAAGTGCTGAGGATTGGGTGCTGAGTGCTGAGCATGAACCATCATGATGACAACACTTGTATGCATCTGACTTGTCCTGGCCAATTAGAGTGTGGTCATAGAAACCTCACAACCTTATAAAGGGGATGACTGGATTAAAGTGGAACAATGGCGTTTTCGCTGACAATGTAAATCTCGAAACTGGCGAGGGGCTACGCCTGTCCAGCGTTTGAATGCTCTTGAGAAATTGGCTGGGTCGGTAAATCCTAATTCCAGGGCAATATCAATCAACTGATGCGCTGGGTTTTGCAGGAGATGAATGGCTTGCTCGAATCTAACCTGTTCCACTAGCTGTGAGTAGGTTAGATCTGCTTCTGCCAATCGCCGTTGAAAGGTGCGAATGCTTACCCCTGAGGCTTCTGCTGCGATCGCTAGATTGGGATAGCCTTCAGGTAGGAGGAGACGAATCAGTTGACGCAGAGCATCTGCAAAATTGGTGGCTGGAGCGGTTAGTTTCAATGCTGCTTCTGTATTGTCACCAATAGAAGGTCGGATTGATGGCGACAGTGGTTGACTCAGGAATGCTTTCGGAAAGCGTAAGGCGTTGGTGGGCTGATTGAAACGCACTACTGTTTTTGATAAACAATCAAGTTCTAGCAACGCGGAATGTTTGCTGCACTGGAGATGCAGATGATCAGGTTGCCAACCCGGATCTGCACCTAGATGAATCACATTTGCATATACCAACATTGAGAAGCATTGTCCCTGATAGGTCGGAATATGGCGAGGCACTGTGTATTGATGATGCAGCCAGAGATGATCACCATCTTCTGTGAACCAAATTTTCTCACCCGTCAACAAGGTGTTATGGAGCTGAATGATTTTTCCAATCAGATCATGCAAGGTTAGGGAATGGCTCACGACTGCACCAAACTTACCGAGCTGTGACAAGTAAGTTCGTTGTCCGACTAGCAAACCTAAGTTTTCAATGCCTTGCGATCGAGCCGCCAGTTCTGCAAAGGCAAACGCTTGATTTAACGGAGCCAAACTTTCTGGATTATCTAAGATGCAAATGGGAATGTGTGCTGTTTGTAAAAGCCGTTCTGTAGGGGCGCCAATCTGGTTGAGAAAATTAACGAATGGTAAAATGACGCTGGCTCGAACCAGGGGAATTGTATTCATTAGGAGGAAGAATAAAACACCAAAATTTACCCTGTTTTGCGACAGAGCTTACTCGCTTTGATCAATATAGATGCCAAAACCGAATTTAACCTTTACAGGAGAAAATATACGACGTTGGCATAAGATGACAAGGTAATTGCAACAAATTGTTATGAATCACTAACAGTGATTGAACACTTTGACAGGTTCTTCACCAGGTTCGTTATTTAGGTTAAAAGTGCTGAGTGCTGAGAATAGGTTAATCCGCAGTCGGCAGCGACGACTTCAACCCAAGTTTGAGGGGTTTAAAGCGCGCTAGGCCCGTGTTTTCAAAAAGCATCAATGCTCTACATAAACGGCTGTAGTGCTAAAACAGAAACTCTCGCATTTTTTCCAACACTTCCTTGAGGGGAATTACTGTCAATATCAACGGAACAAAAGGTATGATTGTCGCTAGAATCAGAATCTTAACAGCATCAAAATCAAAGGGAACAATGTTCATTGACCTGATGACATCAAAGCTAGTAGCCATATCTGCTAGAGATCGGACGTCTTGATCTCCTAGCAGAGATGCTCGATCGCTGCGATCTGTTTGTATCCATTTCTGATGAAAGGATTGGGTGTAATCCATACCGAGAATAGAATATTCCAGCTGACCTTTCTCCTTTACCTGGATTAATTTGTTGGCGTAGGTAAAGAGTGGCAATAAAACTACAAGTATTGCCAGTGTAATGAAACTGATCACTGTAAACTTATATTCCAATAGTGATTTGCCATCGTAAACAATCAGATTGGCAGTGGCTCCTGCGATCACTGCTGACATGGCAAAGAGAAGTATGGCAAATCTAATCTGAGTATCACCCAGAAAAGCTAGACCACCAGCCCGATCTGGGTGGCTCGGCATCAATTGCAGCTGTAGTTTGGACATATGCCAGAGGAATCGGAACCAAATGATAAATCGCCAAAACCAACGGTACAACAGAAAGCGGTAGAGCGACATGCTGACTAAAGTAAACCACCATCCTGCTAGCGATCGCACAGTGCCAGTACTGGTAGGAATAAAGATCCAGGTTGAAAGATACGTCAATTTCACTGCATCTAATTGAATGATGGTAGAAGCAATGATGATGCCAAGCAGAATCACCTCTGCCCAGGCAGATTCTCTCCACCGGATGGCTCGATCAACGGCTAGCTTATATGTTGGCAGTTCTGCTTCCAGCAGTAACCCTTCATGCAAGAATTGCTCAACCGCTTCTTTAACCGAAGCCCCAATTATCGGTTCTGCAATCAATAGCAGTGGGATGACCAGCAACAATCGGGTTTGCTCGGCAATATCTCCCAAAAAGGAAACCTTGATAGCAGGACTAATCGCAACTCCCTGGCAAGCCGACAGAATCAATAATGGTAGCCAACTGGCTAAAATGGCGATAACAATCCGTATTCTCAAATGGGGCAAAAATCCAATTTGTTCTAAAGCTCGATCGACCGGCCCCCCATGCGTTAACAAAAAATGAGCTTTAGAAGTAGAATGAGTTGCCATAATATATGACCTCAATACAACTGGTAATCAATCCAAAGAGATGGCTAACTAGAAAAGAGAATGAGTACAAAATGTACTTCATCAAAACTATCTGCTAGTTTTACTTTTGCCATACCACTCCAGTGAACGGAGCTAGGTAAAGCTGATGGGTTTGTGGATGCCAAACTGTAGTTGAGTCTGTCGTCAACATTAGTTGCGGCGATCGCGGGGACTGGGGCAACGATACTGTAAAATCCTGATCTCGGGCATTCAGCACGATCATATATTCACCACATTCATAGCCATACACCCGATTCATATCATTCAGTAACCAAGCTTGACGCGGTTGCTGCCAGTGATCGTAGGTTTGTTGACGGAAGGCAATTAACTGCTGATAAAACGCTAATAAAGTTTCATCTTGTTCCTGGCCCCATAGCATTGGTAAACGTGATTCTTCTAAGCGTCCGACCGGCTCTAACTGGCTCAATCCCACTTCAGTGCCATAATAAATAATGGGTGGTTGGGGTAAAGTAAATTGACACAGTGCGGCCAGTTTCAGGCGACGGCGATCGCCATTGACTAACCATAAAAACCGATTCATATCATGGTTGTCTAAGAAGCTTGGTAACACTAAATCGGTGCCAAAGTAAGCTAAATGTTGGGCTAACGCGTGATCAAATTGACTAACTGTGAGGTTTTCAAAGATAAAGAACCCACGCAGTAGTTCTAAGACGCGAAAGTCTAAACAACCATCCATTCGTCCGATATACGATCGCATGACGGACGGGGGTTGAGTCACTTCGCCCAACGTGACACTATCAGATGTAGTCGCTCGGGTAGCCGCTCGAAACACGGACCAGAACGCATGGCTAACTCCGTGGGCATAATCTAACCGAAAACCATCACAGCCCTGTTTGAGCCACTCACAGGCATGATGGATGAAATACTCTCGTACGCCTGGATGATCAGAATTCAGTTCTGGTTGACCCGGAACATCAAAGAAACAATCATATTCATCGGGATGATTGCGAAAGCGAAACCAGTCGTAGGCTGGATGTTGACGATCGCTCAACGCTGACTGAAACGCCTCATGGTCACTCGATAGGTGATTAACAACATAATCCAAAATAATTCGGATACCGCGTTGATGGGCATCAGTCACAAGTTGTTGCCAATCTGCCAGCGTGCCCAAGCGTGGCTCGATCGTGCTGTAATCTGTGGGATCGTAGCCATGATGGGAAGGACTGGGAAAGATGGGGGTTAACCAGAGACAGTTCACCCCCAGATTTTGGAGGTAATCCAGTTTTGAACGGATGCCATTTAAAGTGCCACCATAAATCCCACTGCGATCGTCCGGTGTATGAAAGGATTGGCCGGGATCGGGAGCAAAGCGATCGACAAAAATTTGATAAATAATTGCCTGGCGAATCCAGCTCGGAATTGGTGTTTGACCAACCACAACCTGATAAATTTGCGGGGGATGATGGCGATATCGCCGTTCTAAGATTGGGAAATCAAAGTCCTCTGGGTCAGCCAATTGTTTCAGCGCCTCAATATCCACATACGGACAGGTGATCGCTTGTCCCGTCGTTGTAATTGCCGTAATGGCATAGGATACCTGAGTTCCTGGCAACTGACCGGGAATACTCGCCGCCCACTGTTCCAGATACCCCCATTGCAACGTATCCCATTCGATCTGAGTGCGCTGCATGGGCAAAGTCGAGATCGCTGGATGCTCGACATCGAGGGGAGCTAAGGGAATAGATGGATCGGTGGTGTAGTGGAGACTGATCGTTTTAACCGCAATTTCTGTCCCGACTCGGACTGTAATCAGAATCGGTTCCTGTTCGATGGGATGAATTGGATGGAGGCTGAGATCATGCCATAACCCCACTCGCGCCAGCCGAGCTTGGCGTAATCGGCCCTGTGCAGTTGAGAGCGCACCAAAAATGAATTCGGGAAGTTGGGGAAATTGATCGTTCATCGATCGCAAAGAAATGAGTTGGCTCTACAATATCCCGATTTAGCCCATTTGAATTCCGGCCTGATCAAACGCTAGTTTCAACCGATACCGAAAGGCTTGCTCAACCGCCCATTGTTTCGATCGCTTTGTTTTGATCCACATGGAAATTTTGGTGCCACTGGCACTAATCTGATCAACTCCAATCAAGCTAGTTGGCTCTAAAATATCCGATCGCCACTCCGGATCAACAGACATCTCTTCCGCTACCTGTTTCATCACCTGCATAGCCTGAGAAATATCTGTTTTGGGAGCAATGGCAACGCTAAAGTCTACTCGCGACCAGTCCTTCGTCAAATTCTGAATTGTATCAATTTGACCATGTGGAATTGTATTCAAACTACCACCCTCACCACGAATCCGGGTACTGCGTAAACTCATCCCTTCTACCAGACCAGCCGTATTTGCAATGTTGACCATATCACCAACAGCATAGTAATCCCCAAAAACAATAAAAAATCCATTTAACCAATCTCGCAGCAAGTTCTGAAACACCAGACTAAACGCTACACTCATTAAGCCTGCCCCCGTCCAGATTGCTCCAACTGGTAACCGTTCCCATTCAATTAACAAAATAATGGCAACACACCAAGCTACAAACCGAATGATTTCATCCAGTACCCCTGCTAAGGTGGGAGCCCGTAACACCATACGCTGCATCTCATCTAGATTAAGTGAGGACTCTTCTACTAAAACTTGCAAACGTTGATTGACTAATAGACGACAGATTTGAGCCACCACAAACACAACTAAGATAACCATAAATAATCTGATCACAAACGTAATCAGAATTTTTCCCCAACTGCGTGTTTCAGGAAACGTCCATAAAATCCAAGCCACGCCGCCACTCCAGATCAGTAGTTGAGCAGTACGCAACAACCGCCGCAACATCATATTCAACATCTGACGTTGTCTGAGGGCCTGTACCTGCTGAAATTCTTGAGTTAGATCAATGGCATTGGCTTCTAAACTAGATGTTAATTGTTTTTCCGCTGATTCTAGTAGACGTTCTCTCCGGCGATCGAACAGCGTATAGATCCAGCGATGAATGCCATACAACACGAGACTAACAATCACGATCGCTGTGCCAATCACAACAACCTGAATGATCTGACGTTGGCGAGCCTCTGGACGACGAGAAGCCTGCCCTCGCAGGAGAGCCTGATAGGTAATATTGGCCCAGTCTTTCGCCAGGATAGAAAGTGGTTTTCCGGCTAGTTGCGCATCGAGGTCTGTGACCGTCAGAATAATTTCCTGGGTGTTTTTTGTGTGCTCACCGGCTAGAATCACCGTCTGGCGATCGAGGGTAGCAACAGTAACATAGAAATTTTCTGGATTGAAATCTTGCTCTAATAGGCGCTGTAATACTGGTTGAATAGATTGCAGCCGAAGCTGCACTGGTGACAACGCGGTCGTTGGTTTGCCGGGTGTAGTATTGGCGGTGAGGGGAAACAACTGTTCACCATCCAAAGAAACGTAGGCGTATTCAATATTCCCCTGTTGGTACACGGGTACGTTCGGGTCGATCGCAAGTGCCAGTGATGGCATAGGTCGATAAAACGGAGAAACAGCCCAACTCGCTTGAGAAAGCAGGACTATTAGGCTAACAGTCAGCACGAACAGGAGCAAGCTGAAAACAGACGATCGAGTATACCGTTGTCGATTCATACCAGCATAGTAGAGGCTATCTAGCGATAAGCGGCGAATGCTGCATGATACAGCTTGTTCCCGTATTAGTCTTGTCATGCTATGCCAATGAGCTAATCCAATGGCCCTTGGCATCAAATGACAAGAAATAGGCAGGGATTTTGATGTATGTAAGTAATTCCAGGCCTGATCATGCACTGACTGGATGCTTTCCTCAACAATCATCCGGGAAGTCTTCCAGATGCTGCAAGCCGTTCTAGCCTGGTAAATCCGCTATCCTAGGGATGGAATAGGTTTGAACAGAATGGTATTTTGCTAAATCCAGTTTCCCAACAGAAAATTTGTGGCAAGGATTGAGATTGGGGATTGGCTCATCTAAACCAGACGTTTTGGAACCGACCAAACATCATTATGCTCACACTTCCCAAGCATGCTCCTCCTGCCTTCCATCTCCTCGCCAAACCAACTGGAGCGATTTGTAATCTGGATTGTCAGTATTGCTTTTTCTTAGCGAAAGAACAGCTGTATCCGGGTAGCAAATTTCGCATGTCTGATGATCTGTTGGAGATTTACATCCAACAACTGTTGGAGTCACACCAAACTCCAGAGGTGACGATCGCCTGGCAGGGAGGAGAACCGACATTAATGGGTTTAGAGTTCTTTCAGCGATCGCTGGAACTGGTAGACAAATATAAAAAAGCAGGGCAGCAGATCCACCATACCCTGCAAACTAATGGCACTCGATTGAATCACGATTGGGGGCAATTCTTTAAACAACATAAATTTTTGATTGGACTCAGTGTTGATGGTCCTGCACACCTGCATGATGTTTATCGTGTAGATAAGCGAGGTCAGGGAACCTTTGAACAGGTGATGCAAGGTTGGCATGTCCTGAAACAGCATCAGGTTGATTTCAATATTTTATGTACTGTAAATGCGGCTAATGGCGATTATCCTTTAGAGGTTTACCGCTTCTTGCGGGATCAATTAGGGGCTGAGTTTATCCAATTCATTCCGATTATTGAACGCATCAATCAAGATGACTCCACCCTCATGCAATCGGGGCATCAAGTTACAGCGCGATCGGTAAAACCTGCCCAATTTGGACAATTTCTGATCCATGTGTTTGATGAATGGATCCAGCGAGATGTCGGCAAAGTGTTTGTGCAGCATTTTGATGCCGCCTTAGCCAATTGGGTAGGAGCACCACCCTCAGTGTGCGTTTTTGCTAAAACCTGTGGTACAGCTTTAGCACTGGAGCATAATGGCGATCTTTATTCCTGTGATCACTATGTCGAACCTGACTATAAGTTAGGAAATATTCAAACAACACCCATGATTGAAGTGATTGCATCGGAACAACAGCGGCGATTTGGTCAGGCGAAGTTGACTACTTTACCGCAATATTGTCGGCAGTGCGAAGTCAGTTTTGCGTGTCATGGCGGGTGCCCTAAAAACCGATTGATTGAAACACCCGATGGTGAGGCCGGACTGAACTATTTATGTGCTGGATACAAAGCCTTTTTCACTCATATCGATCAACCCATGAGGCTGATGGCCGATTTATTGCGACAGGGGCGTTATGCAGATGAGGTGATGCAACTGCTTTCTCCTGCCCAAGTTACCCGAACACCACGAAAATCTAGCAAGCCAGTTGGCTTTAGTCGTATTTCACGTTAGATATGGAACATTTAGAACATAGCTTAAGTTTGGGAGCAGGTATTCTCAAGCTAGCCCTGGAAGGAATCTCCTTGCTGTGCATTTTACTAGGGCTCCTAACCACTGGACAGTTCATCTTGCACCAAAATCGGCGAGCTCGGCTGTCTGTTTCCTCTTTAGCCAGTATTCGGCTCAACTTTGGTCGTTGGCTCTCATTGGCATTAGAGTTTCAACTAGGAGCAGATATTGCCAATACAACAGTAGCACCATCATTTGAAGCGTTAGGCCGATTAGGCGCGATCGCCCTGATTCGGACTTTCCTCAACTACTTTCTGACCAAAGAACTGGCTGAAGCCGCGGCAAACCCTGAACAATCCTTGCCGCAATTTCCTGTTAACTCTAATGAACCTTAACCTAATCTAGCGTATGGCACCTTCTGATTTTCCTGACAAAGAACCCTATAACCTCAATAATGAACTGGCCAAAGAACGAACTCGGGCGGCTGCCGATCGCACTTTAATGGCATGGATTCGTACCTCTCTATCGTTGATTGGCTTTGGCTTTGGTATTCCCACGATTGTCAGAACCCTGGAAACGACGACCCAGGTTGGCAAGCGTATCAATCCCCACCATGTAACGAATCTGGTGGGATTATCTTTTATTAGTATTGGCGTATATGCCATGGTTGTCGCGCTAGCGGAACACCGACGGATATTAAGACAAATCCGCAGCGATCGCTATACCTACGAAAGTTCCAATACCGCTGAGTATGTTGGATTTGCCCTATTAGTAGTTGGGTTAGTCAGTTTTATTGGGGTTTTTCTGAAAGCAATGAATCTTTAATTTTTCTGGCATCAAATGACAAGATAAGTCAGAAAGATTTGCTGAGTATAGATAGCATCTGGAATTTGTAGCGATCTGGGGAAGTGAGATGATGCTAACGAATAAGTTTTGGTTGCTGAAGTCTTTATGCTGGAGTTCTCTATTGTTGCTCACGCCAGCTGCGATCGCACAAGAAGCCTCGACTTCAACTCCGCAAACCACTACTGAAGCCTCTGCGGCGGCGACTAATGCAGCTCCTCAATCCGTTAATGACCCAGAATCTAACTTAATTGGAGCTACACCTAACAGTAGTAATTTCACTACTACTGCATCTGATCTAACACCCGTTGAGCTAACTGCTCCTACATTACCTTCGGCTCAGATACCGTTGACTGATCGCATGAATGGAGCTGAACTTCAGGCTGATCAAGGGCTATCATCTTCTGCTAATAGAACAGACAACGAGCAATCTTATCACTTCAGTAGTTCAAACCTTCTTGCTACTCTAGAACCACCGTCATCACCCTCCTTGCCAACCGGGGCTTCAGACCAAGCAGACTTTCGATCGGAGTTATCTAGTTTAGAGTTAGCCCAAGTGCGTCCTACAGCGGGTGGAGTTTCGGGGCCACCCATCCCTAGCTATCCGGCAACAACGGCTGGCCCGAGTAGTGAGCCACCCACCACTCCGGAATCCGAAGCAACTACTCCAACCAACAAGTGGCACTTGTTATTTCAACCTTATGTTTATTTCCCACTTAGCATCTATGGAGATACCACGGTTAAAGGGTTTAATGCCGATTTTGCGGCTGACGCTAGTACGATATTCTCAGCCGTCACGAACACGTTTAAGTTCGGCTTCTTCGGCCGCTTGGAAGGCTGGACACCTGATTACCACTGGGGATTTTTGCTGGATGGCAATTACTTGGAGTTAGGCAGAAAAAATAACTTTACGCGCCCTAATCCCGATCGCTTTTTGGATCTAGCGATTAACCGAATTGCCGATCGCATTCAAGCCAAAGTTGATAGCGTTCTCCGGCAACAAATTGCTGACTATTTGAAAAACAAATTAGATGGTCGAATTCAAGCCGAGTTGGAGGCGCGTCTAGGTGCAAAACTGAACAAAATTATTCCGTCTGAATTTGAATCTGATGTCAAAATCCAAAGCTGGAATGTCGATTTAGCTGGCGCCTATCGAATTTATAACCAATCTCAGGTCAATCCTAAGGGAGTAGCGACTGAATTTGATTTAGGGCCTTACCTGCTTGATCTCGCTATTGGCGTTCGGATTGCTGGTGTCAGCGGCGATCTGAATATTACGACTAATTTGGGCGGCGAAGGTGATTTCAGTCGGAGTGTGACAACCGTAAAACCACTATTGGGTACTCGCTTCCGCTATAACTTCTCGCCCAGGCTAGCGGCGGTACTGGCTGGAACGATCGCCGGGTTTGATATTGGCACTTTAGGGCTGAACTGGGAAGTTATGGGTGGACTGGATTGGATGTTTTCTGGCAACACATCGGTTGGGCTAGGGTATCGCTTTAGCTATTTGAAGTACAAATCGGGCAGTGGTAGTGACGCATTTGAAGTAAGTGCATCAAGCAATGGGCCTTATATGACGTTCACATTTCGCTTTTAAAGGCTGAGCATGCTTCTTCAAATAAGTTTGAATCATCGCTCGTACATCATCTTCAGGTTGAGGGTCGAAGGTAGATTCGTAAACTGCAACCACTGCAAGTTGTGGATTTATTCGCTTGAGTGCCCGAATTGTTGTTGAGACATCGGGTTCAGCGATCAATAAATTGACAACAACGGCACCGATCTGGGATTGATGTTGGATATAGAGCGAGATTGCCTCAATTCCATCCGGTGCAGTCAATACTCGATAACCAGCGTTGCACAATCGGGAACGATTTAAGTGAACATCCTCCAGTTCTTGGGCGCTACCTGTCGGCAGTCCTACTTGCTGAGTTGAAGCAGTAATATCCTCTTATGCCAGTTGGCAGGGCGGAATGTGGGATTTATTTAGCGTGTGATCCGCAGGATTTTGTCTTGTTCGGGCGGGCAACTGCCGCGACCATCACAATTACTGGTCGTAACATACAGTTCGCCATCTGGCCCCATGATCACCTCTCGGAGTCGCCCATATTGCCCTTGTAAATAAACTTCGTGACTCTGAACTTGCTGAGGAGATTGAGGGGCAAAACTAATTCGTTGTAATTGCTCGGCTCGGAGAGCGCCCACAATCAAGCTTCCTCGCCATTCCGGAATAGCGTTACCCGTGTAAATGGCGGCTCCGCCAGGGGGAAGAGCCTGCTGCCAGACGATCGACGGTGTGACGAGTCCGGGGCGTGATTCACACTGGTAGGTGGTTGGCCAACCAAGATTGTCTCCAGCTTTTGCCAAGCTCACTTTGTCATGTCCCGATCGTCCTAATTCCCCACTCGGCCCATGATCACTAACTCGCAACGTGGAGGTATTAAGCCAATCAAACCCCTGGGTGTTGCGAATGCCCATGATGTAAACCGGATTGCCAGGAAACGGATTATCGGATGGGACTTGCCCATCGGCAGTGACGCGGAGGATTTTTCCTGCCAAACTGTTGACATCCTGAGAACTATCGGGATTACGAGCATCCCCCGTCCCAATGTAAAGCATGCCATCCGGGCCGAAGCGAATGCGGCCACCATTGTGATATTGAGCCACGGGAATGTTATCAATAATCAGGCGATCTCGCGTGGCACTCAGCCCATCCGCTGATAATTGCCACCGTTCTACCCGATTCACGGGCGTACCATCCCGGTCAGCTGTGAAATAGACATAAAACCACCGGTTACTGGCAATCTCAGGATGAGCCGCAATCCCCAATAAGCCACCCTCGCCGCGATCGCTGACATCAATAGTGGCGATCGGTTGGGAACGCAGTTGATTGTTTTGCACTAATCGTACCCGTCCAGCCCGTTCCGTCACCAGCATGTTCCCGTTGGGCAAAAACGCCATCCCCCAGGGAACTTCTAACCCAGTCACGATCGTTTCCACCCGAATATTGACGTTTCCGGTTGCCCCAAAGCCATTCTCAACCAAAATGCAACTTGGGGATGCGGCAGAAGCGGGGATAGTTTGGCCATCAGATTCCACCGGAGCGCTATCTGGATGGGAACTAGTTTGGTTCTGAGTCAAGGAAGTACAAGCCGCTAATGCCAGCAAGGTGCTGACTAGTCCACCTGTAAGAATACGATTGAGTTGCATGATCACCTCGGTTGCCACAGCGGAACTAGAGTCTATTAGCGGCTGACTACCAAATCATCCTAGCGATTGTATCAGGAGAATATTTCTGCCCTGAGGATGAAGGCTATCAAAGTGCTGAGGATTGAGTGCTGAGAACAGGTGAATGTCATTTCTAACTGCGATCGCTAGATTGCAACCATTGATCTAGCGCCTCAGAAATGGCTGGAAACACACTATTCCAATCCTCGATCGAGGATTGCCGAAATAACCGCATGGATGGATACCAGGGAGAATCTTGACGGTGTAATTGCCAGCGCCAATCGGGGACAAATTGGAGTAATGTCCAGACAGGTTTGCCCAATGCTCCGGCTAAATGCGCTACAGCGGTATCCACCGTGATTACCAGGTCTAACGCTACGATCGCCGCCGCAGTAGCAGCAAAATCTATTAGGCCAGGGCTAAGATCGATCAGCTCCTGGGTATAGCCAAGTTGATGCAGCATGGCGGCAGGTTCACCCACCTGTAAGCTATATAACTGAATGCCTGGTTTCTTGAGGTAAGGGACTAGTAGGGGTAAATGGACACTGCGACGGACATAGGATTGGCGTCGGGCATCCCATTCACTGGCGGTAGAAGATAACCAGGGGCGAGGAGACCCACTGGCCCAGACAATTCCGACTTTACGATCGCGGCTAGGTTGTACTAACTGGTCGGGTAGCGCGATCGGATCTGGAACTGTGAGATACGGGGTCTGATCAGGAATTCCATCCACAATATCCCAGAGGAGATGAGCCAAGCTCATCAAGTAGCAATGGTAATCCGGTTGATCCTGATTGGGATTATAGCCACGAGGAACAACGCGATCGACCCCAGGAAGTTGAGCAAACAACGACATCAAACTGCGATCGCAGCAGAGTGTGATCTGGGTAGCCAACTGAGCTAGAAAGGGCAGGTAGCGTACAAACATGATTTGATCGCCTAACCCTCCTTCGCCATAGACCAGAATGTGTTTGCCAGCGAGCGAATCCTGACCCCGCCACCGCGGGCTACCCCACCATTCGGGAATTGGTGGTTTAATCCCCATGCGGCTTTCAAAGCGCTGAAACCCCACCTGTAATTGACCATCTAGTAAGAGAGTGGTAGCAAAATTAAATTGAGCCTGGGAATCATCCGGTTTATACTGGCCGCCGATCGCCCAATGGGAAATCGCCGGAGTCAGTAATCCTCGTTGGACATAGGTAGAAGCCAAGCGGAAATGGGCGTCGGCATGACCAGGATGCAGTTCCACTACTCGCTGATAGTGCCATCCGGCTTCTTCCAGGCAATCAAGTGCGGCTAAAGCATTGGCTAAATTGAAGTGGGCCCCCGGGTTATCGGGTTCAAATTGCAAACATTGACGAAAGGCCGTGGCCGCCGATCGCCAGCGCCGTTGGTGTAATAAGGCTCGTCCCATATTTTCATACGCGCCAGTATGAGTCGGAACCAGGGCAATACAGTGTTCGTAATAGCTAATGGCTTGTTCCCAGTCTTCCCGGTTCGCGTAAGCATTCCCGAGATTGAAGTAAAGGCTGGGTTGGGTGGGATTGAGGGTAATGGCCATTTCGAGTGACTCGATCGCCACATTCACCATGCCTAAGGCTAAGTAAACTGACCCTAACCGACTATGGGCTTCAAACTGGTTGGGTTGAAGGCGAATAATCTGGTGGTAACAGGCGATCGCATCTGCCCAATGAGTCTGTTCTTGCCGCACAAGCGCTAATAGATAATAGGCTGCAATTTCCTGAGGATACTCCGCTAAAATTTCCTGGCACAGGCTCACAGCACGATTAAAATCGCGATTCTGATAGCTGGTCATTGCCAGTTGAATATGTTGGGCAATGTTCATGGGGCTATTTGGGCAGTCCTTGAGTTTGTAGTTGACGAATTACGACAACTCGAATGTCATCGTGTTTAGCGATTAACTTGACTCCGGGAGCATTGAAGTTGAGAAATTTAAGTCCTTGCTCTTTACCAGTCATCAGGAAATCGGCAATAGCAACTCGATAGCGACGTTGAGGTTGTAGGGTTTGTCCTTGAATCAGCCAATTACCCGCTTGATCTCGGCTAATATTCGCAGTTTGTAAATAGCCACCGCTTCCCCGATTGGCCTGTCCTTGATCTAAGACGCGTTTGAGTAATTCTCCGGGCAATTCAACAGTGAGTACCTGACCCCCAAAGGGCAAAATCCGGATAATGTCGTATTGGGTAATGGCTCCAGGTGGTAAACGATCGTCAATCCGAATGGCACCACTATTGAAGATGGCTAGTTCCGCTCCATTCACCTGCTGAAGCATGGCCTGGGCAATTAATTGGGTCAAATTAGTCGATTGATTGCGGACACTGCTTTCCAGCCCATCTAGTGTTGTGTCGATCGTGGTGACGACTGCTTCCGGTTGAAATCCCCGCTCTCGGAATGCCTGAAATCCCTTTTCTACCCAGGTTTGAACGAGTTTAGCGGTGGTTGAATCTTCAGGAATGGCAGCGGTAATGGGTTGTAACCGGGAGTGAACTTGTAAACATTGGGTGTCTGTATCGTAGTTCAACTCGTGAATGTAAACAGAGCGGGCATTGGCATCTGCTTTGAGAATTGGCGTACTGAGATCGGGACAGTTAGAGGTAGGAGGTCGCACGAACCGCCATTGCTGAATATTTTCATGCTCGTGTCCGCCTAAAATCAGCGCAATTTCCGGGACAGCCGCCGCCAGTTGTTGATCATCTGCCAAACTTAAATGGGTAATAGCGATGATCAAATCAGTCTGCGATCGCAAGGCTTTCACCTGGGCTTGGGCGGCGGTAATGAAATTCTCATAGCTAATATAATCGGCTGGGTTACTGGGGAGCGTTAAGCCAATTACACCAACTCGCACTGGCTTGCCTGTGGTTGTGGGGATCGTCAGAATTTGCGATCGGGCCACGTTGGGAAATGGCTTCCCAGTAGCATCATTGACGTTACTAGAAATCCATTGAAATTTAGATTCTTGCAAGCGTCGCAAAAATTGTGGTTGTTTGAGATCAAACTCATGGTTGCCAAAGGTCGCCAGATCAAACCCGACTGCATTCATCACCGCGACCATTTGTTGCCCCGCCAGAGGTTCTCCGTTGACCTGAGCTGTGCCCAGCGCGGAAGGACTGAAGGCATCTCCAGCCAAAATGGTATAGGTTTGAGGATTTTCAGCCAGCAACCGTTGCCGTATAGTTGCTACGCGGGCCAATCCCCCCCGTGTCCCCCCTTCCACAGCAGTAATTTCATAAATATCATTCAGTTGCAGCAGGGTGAGGCGCACGACTTCGGCCCAACTGGGACGCACCCAACCCGGCATCCAGCCCCAACTAATTAGCCCGATCGCGAACGAAACACTCCACCGCTGCCAACGCCGCATGACTACTCTCCCAGAGAATTGCAGATTTACTCACTGCTTAATTTTCTCTTAAGCCAGCGT
>DATNPU010000201.1:0-7138 GCA_036703105.1 Microcoleaceae cyanobacterium | reverse complement strand
GTTTAGTGAAGTCGTGGATGAAGCGATTCATCATGGACCACAGGTTATCACTCAGCATGGGGTAGAAGTTGCGATCGTTCTGTCTTCTGCTGAATATCACCAAGTGATTCGTTCCCAACAGAAGTTGTCCGATTTCTTTCGCACCTCACCGTTAGCTGAAGTCAGCGAAGAATTAGACTTAAGCCGAGGCTTGGCTAGCTTAATCTGATTTCGTTTTATGAAAATTTGCTGGTAGGGGCAGGTTTATTAGAGAGTTGATTGATTGAGTGGTTCATGCATCGGCAAAACCTGCCCCTACACCTAACAAATTACCAAATTCGCAGATTGTTACTGGTACGCGTCCATTGGTAGGCAGGTACAAACAAGATTGCGATCGCCGTAGGCTTGATCAATCCGACTGACAGATGCCCAGAATTTGTTATCCCGTGTCCAGGTGGTGGGGTAAGCGGCCTGTTGACGAGAATAGGGACGATTCCACTCGTCTGCCAGTAAGGCGCTAGCCGTGTGAGGGGCATTTTTCAGCAGATTATTCTTGCGATCGACCGTGCCTTCCTCAATCTCCCGAATTTCTTCCCGAATCGCGATGAGCGCATCACAAAAGCGATCGAGTTCAGCTTGAGATTCGCTTTCCGTTGGTTCTACCATGATAGTTCCGGCGACAGGCCAGGACACCGTAGGCGGATGGAAGCCGTAATCAATCAACCGTTTCGCGATGTCATCGACTTCAATTTCGGCGGTTTTCTTGAATTGCCGCAGATCGATAATACATTCGTGCGCCACTAACCCGTGTTGACCTTTATAGAGGACGGGGTAATGTCCTTCCAAGCGTTTGGCAATGTAATTGGCATTGAGGATGGCAACCTGGGTAGCTTTCGTTAAGCCCTCGGCGCCCATCAGCGCAATGTAGACCCAAGAGATCGGCAGAATACTCGGACTACCCCAGGGTGCAGCCGATACAGCCCCGATCCCTTGCTCTCCGCCCACGGAAATGACGGGATGTTGGGGCAGGAAGGGGACGAGGTGCTTAGCCACCCCGATCGGTCCCATGCCGGGACCACCGCCACCATGCGGAATACAGAAGGTTTTGTGCAAATTTAAGTGGCAGACATCGGCGCCAAAGTCTGCCGGACGGCACAAGCCGACCTGGGCGTTCATATTGGCACCATCCATGTAAACCTGTCCGCCATTGGCATGGATAATTTCGCAGATTTCGATGATGCCTTCTTCAAACACGCCATGCGTGGAAGGGTAGGTCACCATCAAGGCTGAGAGGCGATCGCGATGGTGTTCAGCTTTAGCTCGCAGGTCAGCGATATCAATGTTGCCGTCTTTGTCACAAGCCACCGCCACCACTTGCATCCCAGCCATTACCGCACTGGCGGGATTGGTGCCGTGAGCGGATTGGGGAATTAGACAGACCTGGCGATGCGTATCCCCGCGAGATTCGTGATACTGCCGGATCACCAACAGTCCAGCATATTCGCCCTGGGAACCGGCATTCGGTTGCAGCGAAATTCCGGCAAATCCGGTGATCTCCGCTAACCACTGTTCTAACTGCTCAAACAGAGTTTGATAGCCGCGAGTTTGTTCGAGTGGCACAAAGGGGTGAATTTGCCCAAATTCTGCCCAGGTGACCGGCAGCATTTCCGTCGTGGCATTCAGCTTCATGGTGCAGGAACCCAGGGGAATCATCGCTGTGGTTAATGACAAATCCTTGGTCTGCAATTGATAGATGTACCGCAACAATTCGGTTTCCGAGTGATGCGTGTTGAAGACGGGATGGGTGAGGTAGGAGGAAGTCCGTACCAACTCCGGCGGTAGCGATGACACGGGACAATGCAGCAAATCTTCGGGGGTAAAGTGCGCTCCCTGTTCTCCAGCGAAGATTTGGAATAGGGCAATCAAATCATCGGAACAGACGGTTTCATCCAGCGACACCCCGATCGCGCGATCGCTAATTCGTCGCAAATTCATGTGATGGGAATGGGCACGGGCAAGAATCCGATCGACTTGTCCCGCTGGGACTTCTACCCGCAATGTATCGAAATAAGGTTCCGTCCCCAGCGTGTAGCCTAACCGTTGCAAGCCTGCCGCCAGGATGCCAGTTAAACAATGGACACGATCGGCGATTTGCCGGAGTCCCTGCGCCCCGTGGTAGACCGCATACATGCTGGCAATGATGGCTAACAACACCTGCGCCGTACAGATATTGCTGGTGGCTTTATCCCGGCGAATATGTTGTTCCCGCGTTTGCAAAGCTAACCGTAACGCCGGGCGACCTTCGGCATCCTTCGACACCCCGACGAGCCGACCCGGTAATTGCCGCTTAAACGTTTCTTTGGTGGCAAAGTACGCCGCATGAGGTCCCCCGTATCCTAGAGGAACACCAAACCGTTGCGTATTGCCGATCGCAATATCTGCCCCAAATTCTCCCGGTGGCTTTAATTTGGTCAGACTCAATAGATCCGCCGCGACGGTGACTAAAGCTCCGGCTGTATGCGCCCGATCGCAGAACTCTCGATAATCGTAAATCGCACCATCGGTAGCTGGATATTGCAACAACACCCCAAAAACAGCCTGATCAAATTGGTACTGACGATGATCGCCGATGATCACCTCAATTCCCAACGCTTTGGCGCGGGTCTGTACCACCGCGATCGTCTGGGGATGACATGCCTCCGACACCCAAAAAGCTTTGGCTCCGGCTTTATGTAGCCCGTAGCTCATAAACATGGCTTCCGCCGCTGCCGTGGCTTCATCCAATAAAGAGGCATTGGCAATCTCTAACCCAGTCAAATCGGTGATCATGGTCTGGAAGTTGAGTAGAGCCTCCAACCGACCTTGAGAGATTTCTGGCTGATAGGGAGTGTATTGCGTATACCAACCGGGATTCTCCAAAATATTGCGCTGAATCACAGGCGGTGTAATGCAGTTGGCATACCCCATACCAATGAAGGAGCGGAAGACCTGGTTTTCTACAGCAATATCTTTTAATTCCTGTAACAGTTCGTACTCGCTCTTGGCCGGATTTAAGTGCAGCGGTTGTTTCAGCCGAATTGCCGCCGGAATAGTGGCATCAATCAAAGCGTCTAAGCTGTCGAACCCTATCACCTTGAGCATCTCCGCAATATCGGCATCATTCGGGCCAATATGTCGTTCGGCAAAGACATCGGTATAGGCTAGAGGCGACAAATTGATCGCAGTTACCAACCCATTCTTGACTGTTCCACGGTTCACCGAGGAGGCTGAGTAACTCTCAACGCTTGCATTGTCAGCATTAGCAGTGATATCGGACTGTTCCATGGAACGCTCTAGCATAGAAGACTCAAGGGATTAGGTGCTTTGGTGCCGCCGCAGACGACTCTCTTTATATTTTGCAACAAATCCACCTTAAGCATCGTACTTTGCTATTTAGCTCTAATAAATAACCACCGATCGAGCTGGCAATCCTGACTGCCACAACTCGACTGGTGGTGCGTTTGAGCTAATTGAGATCAAGGTCTGAAGCGGAACGATCGATCCCAGTGCCGCTTATTCGCCTTCTACTTGCGATCGATATTCGTCTGCTGACAAGGCATCATCCAAGTCCTCCACATTATCCACTCGGACTTTAATTAACCAGGCTGCCCCATACGGATCATCGGCCAGTTGTTCTGGGGAATCAAGCAGCGGAGCATTACTTTCAATCACCGTGCCGGACACTGGACAGTTCAAGTCTTCCACGGCTTTCACCGATTCCACCGTGCCAAACTTCTCCCCTTTTTCAACGGCATCTCCAACTTCTGGTAGTTCCAGGAACACAATGTCTCCCAACTGGTCAACGGCAAAGGCTGAGATGCCGATCGTGGCAATGTCTCCCTCCAGCCGAGCGTACTCATGGGAGTCCAAATATTTCAAATCGTCAGGATATTCCAGAGCCATTCGCTGTTTCTGTCAACGCCTACAGGTTCTAGGGTACAGGGTAACGGCAAGAACGGGTAGAGGATAGGGATAGAGAGGAGGATGAGGCAGATGAGGAGGATGGAGCAGATCAGGAGGGTGAGGAAGAGGGAGCAGATGAATCGCGTTGGCTAACAGGAACCATATGGCGCAGGTTAGGAGAGGTTCTGAGTGAGGCAAGACAATGGTTTCCAGTTAAAACTCTTGCGTCATGAGTGGTAATTGACCGATCGCAGGCTGCAATTCAATTGTGGCTACTGATTAGGCTGAGTACAGCGGTCGCAATTCTAATGTCGTCGGTCACAATCAACTTGCAATTACGGATCATACGGAATGCAGCGATCTCACTATCGAATGTCATCCGATGCAACTCGATTGTGGCTGCGGATTATACGGAATCCCATGATCGCCATTCGATTGTTATAGGCAGCAATCCAATGGTGACTAATGATGATGTTGAGTATCCAGAACAGCCGCCAAATTTAGCTGCAAATTCTCGAATCCCGGTAATGCGATCGTTTCATTCGGTAAGGCAATTTGCTTCAGTCGATACCCATAGTCATCTGAGGCGGCATGATAGGGCTGACTGTAGCATTCCAACTGATTCGCCACTAGATTCACAATCCAGTAATCGGGAATCTGGTGTTCTGCATACACCGACAGTTTAGTCGTCTGGTCGTAAGTCAACGTTGAATCGGATACTTCGATAATCAGCAGAATATCCTCTGGTTGAGGATGAGCTGAGCGGTAACGATCTCCTCTTACCTTAACAATGGCAAAGTCAGGTTCAGGTTCGCTATGCAGGGGCAATGTTACTGGATCTTGGTGACGGACAATCGCCCGATCGCCCAACAACGGTAGTAGTTCATACAATAGCCGTGTGTTACAGGATGAATGTGGTGTCCCCTTCGCTACCATCTGTACCAGTTCTCCCCGCATTAACTCAATCCGATCGCCCTCCTTGATGAAACCCAACTCAATCAAGCGATGGTAATCATCCACCGTGAACCGCTTGGTCATTACACTGCTCATAGTCTTGACCTGAATGCCGTCTCACGCACAGGCTATCACATCCCTCAACCATCAATCGTTGCACCTGATTTACGATCGTCCAGCCGTACACCCTCTTCGTTATGCAGACCTTTGCCATCCGACTCAAACCCAATCAGGATTTGAAGCCAAGCCTGAAAGAATTTGCCCAAATCCATCAGCTTCAGGCCGGTTGCGTTTTATCGGCAATTGGGAGCCTGAAAACCGCAACACTTCGGTTTGCCGATCAGCCCACCAGCACTGTCTTAACGGGACGCTTCGAGATTCTATCGTTACAGGGCACATTGTCCGTCAATGGGCTGCATTTACATCTAGCGATCGCCGATGCCACCGGGCAGACAATTGGGGGGCATATAGATTCTGGCTGCATTATCTACACCACTGCCGAAATCATTGTTGGTGAACTCTCCCATGTGCGGTTTTGCCGCACCCTTGATCTACAAACTGGATGTTTGGAATTAGACATTCAACCTCGGTAAGCCGCCCCCCCGGACACTAAATTGTTTGTGGCAAGATGTGAGAGGCAATCCTCACCCTTACCCTTATGTGTCGCTTACTCGGTTATCTTGGCGATCCAATTTCCCTCGATCGATTGTTATTAAAACCAGACCATTCCCTGATTGTTCAGAGCTATCAACCCAAAGAAATGACCTCTGGACTCTTAAATGCTGATGGCTTTGGTATGGGTTGGTATCACCCACAGCGCAATACTGAACCCTTCACCTACAAAAACACCCAACCCGCTTGGAATGACACTAACCTTCCCAGCCTCAGTCGCTACATCGAATCCCATTGTGTGTTAGCAAATGTTCGCAGTGCAACCCCAGGCATTCCAGTTGATTTAAGCAATTGTCAGCCGTTTCAGCATCATCTCATCTTAGGTCTGCATAATGGCTTCATTGCCAACTTCCGCCAAACCCTGTATCGCCCCATGCGGGAACGATTCAGCGATTCAGTTTACCAGTCCATCCAAGGCAGCACCGATTCCGAACATATTTTCGCTCTGTTGGTGCAGGAATTAGAACAGCATCCTGATCTATCCTTAACCGCAGCGCTCCACCGTGTTCTTAATCTCTTGTTAGACCTGGCAGAGCAATACCAAACGGATTTTTCCGCCAACATGATTGTGAGTGACGGTAAACAATTGGTCGCTTCCCGCCTGGCCAATCGTCCTCCCACTCCCACCTTGTACTGGTTGCGCGACGATTTACTCTTTCCTCAGTCCGTCGTCATCGCCTCCGAACCCTTATTCGAGGGGAACTGGACACCGCTCGACGATCGCACTCTTCTCACCGTTGACCATGACCTTAATCTCGAATCTGTCCCAATCTAAATCTCCCGACACTCACCTCTCTCTCAGGCACCACCTCCAACAATGGATGCAAGAGTGCCGCACCAGTACATTGCAACTGTTTGATGGCATGGACTACGACACCTTTTGTCAGCAGGCCCATCCCGATTTCAGTCCCGTAGGTTGGCATTTAGGTCACATCGCCTACACCGAATCTCTTTGGCTACTCGAACATCTCGCTGGACAACCCGCTCAATTTCCCGAATATCGCCGCCTCTTTGCCGCCGATACCCTACCCAAAACCGATCGCCGTTACTTACCCCCAATCGCCGAAGTCCGCCAGTACCTCGAGACCATTCGCACTCAAGCCTTCACTTACCTGGAAACCGCTCCCCTAGACCAGCAGGAACGACTCTGGCGCTGGTTGTTGCAACACGAAAGCCAACACTGCGAGACGATCGCGATCGTGTTAGCCCTGCTGGAAAGAGATAAGGGAGATAAGGCAGCTAGGGGAGATAAGGGAAATGGGGGAGCGACAGTAGCCAATCATTCTTCTTTCTCATCTGCCTCACATTCCTTATCCTCCCCAACACCACCACCTTCCCCATCATCCTCAACTTCTCCACTCCCCACAGCAATGATTTGCATCCCTGCGGGTCGATTTCAACAAGGCAATGACGCGATCGATGCACTCGACAATGAACGTCCGGTGCACTGGATCGACTTGCCAACTTACTGGATCGACAAATATCCCGTTACCTGCGAACAATATCGCCAGTTCATCCAAGCGGGCGGTTATCGAGATCAACATTGGTGGTCTGCTGAAGGTTGGCAGTGGGTGCAAGCTCAATTGATCAC
>DATNPU010000199.1:0-3803 GCA_036703105.1 Microcoleaceae cyanobacterium | reverse complement strand
CTACCGCGATCGTCCTGAATCGTAGCACTCGCTGATCTGGGCAAGCGGCAGGCGAAATGCTTTTGTTTGTGTTAGGACTATCTGTGTGATACTTGAACCATTGGTAATCGATTCGTTGTGCAACAAAACAGTTTGACCGATCCCACTTCAGCCTTGACTCCTTCTCAACAAGCGGCTAAAGAACCATTCCTGAAAGTGTTACGGGAATTAGCTCGTACCTATCAAGCGTTTTCCAGCTTTGATGAAAACTATATTCGCCAATTGGACTTAACGGTGCCGCAATACGATGTCATTTGCACTCTGGGGAATACTCCCGGCATGATGATGGGGCAGTTAGCCGAAAAAACGTTAGTGACGAAAGGAACTCTCACTGGCATTGTCGATCGCTTAGAGAAAAAGGGACTGGTTCGGCGGGAAGTGCCACCGGATAATCGGCGGTGTTTCATCATTGTGCTAACCGCAGAAGGCGAGCGAGTCTTTGAAGAGGTGTTTCCTACGCACATCAATTGTTTGAAGCAACGCTTTAGTCACCTTTCTGCTGAGCAACTGCAACAGATCCAAACAGCATTGCAACAGTTACGGAATGTATTTCAGCCAGATGCCAATACCCCAGTGGAGGAAGTTAGCCATCCCTAAAATCTGGCAGAATCGATCGGCATTCTTGGCAACCAAGGTTAGTTCATGGCTTCTGATTCTGCTTCTACCTCCCATCCGCTCCAGCGATTAATGCGCTATAGCCGTACCCATCGACAACAGGTATGGGCGGCGATTGCCTGTTCCATTCTGAACAAATTATTTGACCTGGCTCCCCCGGTTCTAATTGGCATGGCCGTAGATGTGGTGGTCGAGCGCCAGAATTCGCTGATTGCCTCTTGGGGGGTGACAGAGATTCAAACCCAACTCCTGATCCTGTCGGTACTGACGCTAATTATTTGGGGCCTAGAGTCAGTCTTTCAGTATGCCTACGATCGCCTATGGCGCAACCTAGCCCAGACGATTCAGCATGAACTGCGGATTGATGCCTATGGACATTTGCAAGAGTTAGAAATGTCGTTTTTTGAGGAACGGAGTACGGGAACCCTACTATCTGTCCTCAATGACGACATCAACCAATTAGAACGGTTTCTGGATCACGGAGCGAACGAAGTTCTCCAGGTTTCCACTACCGTAATTGTGGTCGGGGCGGCATTCTTCATCCTGGCTCCCGGTGTGGCATGGATGGCGATGTTACCGATGCCCTTTATTCTCTGGGGGTCGTTTGCGTTTCAGCGGCGCTTGGCTCCTCGCTATGCGGATGTGCGGGAGAACGCTGGACTGGTAAATAGTCGGTTAGCCAATAACCTGTCTGGTATGGCAACGATCAAAAGCTTCACGGCAGAACAGTACGAAGTCGATCGCGTTGGGGTGGAAAGTGAGGCGTATCGCCGTAGTAACCGTCGGGCGATCGCCTTGAGTGCGGCCTTTATTCCCTTAATCCGCATGGTAATTTTGTTGGGGTTTACTGCCACGCTATTCTTTGGGGGTCTTGCCGCGGCCCAGGGGCAGTTAGCTGTGGGTACATATAGTGTGCTGGTATTTATTACCCAACGCTTACTCTGGCCGCTCACTAATTTGGGGCAAACTCTGGATCAATATCAACGGGCGATGGCTTCGACCAACCGAGTGATGAATTTACTGGATACCCCGATCTCTATTCGTACCGGCACGACTCCCCTGCCAACTTCGGCTGTTCGCGGCGCAGTTCAGATTCAACAGATCACGTTTGCCTACAGTAACCAGCATCCTGTGGTTGAAGATTTGTCTTTAACGATTCCGGCGGGACGAACGATCGCGATTGTGGGCTCAACTGGATCGGGAAAAAGTACCCTCGTTAAACTGCTGCTGCGGTTTTATGAAGTGCAACAGGGGCGGATCACGATCGATGGCAAAGATATCCGAGATTTGAATTTGCGGGATTTACGCCGCTCGATCGGTTGGGTGAGTCAGGATGTGTTTTTATTTCATGGGACGGTAGCTGAAAATATTGCCTATGGCAGTTTTGAGGCCACGCTGGCAGAAATTATTCATGCGGCCAAACTGGCAGAAGCGCACGAGTTTATTCTGCGACTTCCTCAGGGCTACGACACGATCGTCGGTGAGCGGGGACAAAAGCTCTCAGGCGGACAGCGACAACGGTTAGCGATCGCGCGAGCTTTATTGAAAGATCCACCCATTCTAATTTTGGATGAGGCTACCTCAGCCGTGGATAACGAAACCGAAGCGGCAATTCAACGATCGCTGGAACACATTACCCAAAACCGGACGACGATCGCCATTGCCCATCGCCTGTCTACCATTCGTTACAGCGATCGTATTTATGTGATGGAACACGGCAAATTGGTGGAACAGGGTAAACACGAAGACTTACTCGCGGCTAACGGCATCTATGCCCATCTCTGGAATATTCAATCCGGTCTGCGATCGGTTTAGAGGATCGCTGCATGGAAGCCGTATGATGGCTTTGTCCTGTGTATCTACACTGCTGCAAACCCCATGCCCGCTAACGTCACGGTCATCAATCACCCTCTGGTTCAGCACAAACTGACCTTAATGCGTCGGGCTGAAACCAGCACAGCCAAATTTCGGGCACTGCTCACCGAAATTAGTATGTTACTGGCCTATGAGGTGACCCGCGATCTCCCGCTAAAGTATGAAACGATTCAAACCCCCTTAGGGTCAATGGAAGCGCCTGTGCTCGCCCCGGATAAAAAACTGGTGCTGGTTTCGATCATGCGAGCGGGACAGGGCATTCTGGATGGTATGTTACAACTGATTCCCTCTGCGAGAGTTGGGCATATTGGGCTATATCGTGACCCGACGACTCTAATTCCCGTTGAGTATTACTTCAAAGTCCCCCATGACATTGAAGAGCGGGATATGCTGGTGGTTGACCCGATGGTGGCTACTGGGAACTCGGCGATCGCGGCGGTCGAACGGTTGAAGGAAACCAATCCTAAATCGCTGAAACTGGTCTGCCTATTAGCTGCCCCTGAAGGCATTCAGAACTTTCAGGACTATCATCCCGATGTGCCGATCTACACGGCCGCGATCGATGAAAAGCTGGATGAACACGGCTATATTATTCCGGGGTTAGGGGATGCGGGCGATCGCTTGTTTGGCACCAAATAATCCCAATATGTTTTTCGGATGATTTCAGCGATCGGTTTACGGAAACTCCCAAAAGTAATGTGAATCCTCCTGGCAAGAGCGCTCAACTAAGCCCTATGGAAACTTACCTGTTGCAACGATTACCGGCTTTAGACATTACTCCCGATCGCTTTCGACCCTATGGTCAAGTGATCTTTGCTGGTGAAGACGGCAAACCTTATGGGGAGGAGGATGCGCAGTTGCAACTCCAGAATGGCATTCCTCGGCTTTACATTATGCGGCTTTATAAGCGGGGACGGCGGTTTAGTAAAATTACCCGGCACCAGCGCTGTACACAATGTTTGGGTTCCCTAGAAGGTAAGGATTGGTTATTGGGCGTGGCGTCTGCGAACAATTTGGATGAGCCGACTTGGGACGATATTACGGCCTTCCGAATTCCCGGCAATTGCTTTATTAAGCTGCATGTCGGCACCTGGCACGCTGGCCCCTATTTTGACCATGAGTTTGTCGATTTCTACAATCTGGAACTCAGTGATACCAATGTCACTGACCATCAAACCTGTGATTTACGAGAGATGTATAACATCGAGTTTGAAATGATTTAGCCGCAATGCAGAAATTTACGTGGTCAGTGCTTGGAGTTGTGGCTAACTCTC
>DATNPU010000193.1:0-15984 GCA_036703105.1 Microcoleaceae cyanobacterium | reverse complement strand
ATTATGCAGGCGATCGAAACCCCGAATGATCCCGATTTCGATCGTTACTTTATTTCCTCGCATCTGAATTATTTGACTGATGCGCTAGCCCGATTAGCCGATTTAGAGGCCATGCCAGGGCCAATTTATACCGTTGGGCTATCGGTGGGTGGAGCTGTAGCGTTAGCGTTAGCCGCGAATTGTCCCGATCGAGTTCAGCAGGCCGTAGCCTATGCGCCTTTGCTGCGGATTTATGGGGATGATCGGCGTCAGTATGTAAATTTATCGGGACCACTGGATATCAGTGAGTCAGGCTGGGATCCAAATTTACGGTTTCCAGTAGGAGCATTAACAGCCGCCGATCGCTTTGGGAGTAGTGTGGTGTTAAGTCCGGAGTCGTTAGGAGCGTTGCAAACAATCCCCACGTTTTTGGTGCTGACTGAAAACGAAGATGCGGCGGATATCAAAACCAATCAAGACTTTTTCTCCAAGATTGGTGGCGAGGCTAACGGCAACCATTATTACTTGTATCCCGCGAGTGATTTAGTCCCCCATCCCATGATTGACCCTACGGAAGTGAGCCAGGGGATGAGTAATCGGTTCTGGCAAAGCTTATATCAAGAAACCTTCCGATTTCTAACCACAGGGCAGGTCGATCGGGCGAATTTGAGTAATTTAGACCAGGATGCGGATTTACCAGCTGTGCCACCAGTAAGTTAAATGGCGATCGGGGAGATGGGGAAAGTCAGGGGAACAAAATTCGCTGATTTTTTCTGTCTCCTTTGTTATCGTGATGCCTAGCGGATTCCTTCATTTGGAGGTAACTAGCATGGTGGATCTATGGCGGAAATCTGGTTGGATGGCATTGTTGCTGATTGCGATCGTCGTGCCAATCGGATTGTCTGGTTGTTCAGGTGGTTCTAATCTGGATACCGACGACAGTGCGGAGCAAGTCACCCAAACCTTAGGGGAAACGGTTAAACCCTATCAGGCCAAAGTATTGTCTAGAAACACGTTGGAGTTACTGAGCCACCCTGACAAAGATCAGGGGTATGAGGTGGCTAAAGTGAAACGTGATGAAAAGGTAACGGTGAGCCGCTCCTATAAAGATAAGAGCGGTAAGGCTTGGGTGTTTATTACTGGCACTAGAGGTCAGAAAGGTTGGATTAATTCCCAACGCTTGGCTCGGAGTTAGCTAGATTGGCGTAACCGTTGATAGACCGTAGCTAGGGCCGAAGCATCTCCGACATTGCCCGGAAACAAGACCACAGGTAGATCGGGAAACTGGGGATGATCCGCCGGAGTCCGTACCATTGAAACTCCTGCAAGTACCTGACCTAGTAATCTGGCAGTTCTTAGAGCTAGCCCGGTGCTGAGGGTGTCATTAGAGGTGATGCCGCCTTTACTAATCAGAAACCCGATGTCCGAGGGTAGTTGGCGCAGGATATCCATTAGCAAACCAGAAACGGCTTCACCAAAATCTAAGCGGGTTTGGGCATCTTCAAAGGTGAGCTCTTGCCGACTGGTATAGATCACGGGCGTTTTTCCAGCGGCATGGATTTCGCTAATCTGCTGACTAACGGTTTGCAAAAGCTGCGATCGGGGATCACCCGTTTGCTCCAATAACCGTGCTACGTCCACCTCCACGCCAACAATTCCAGGTTGTTGTAATAACTCCGTTAACTGTTCGGTTGTCTTTTTCACATGGGAACCGACAATAATCGCTCCCGGTTTCCCCGCTCGCACATATTTTGCCATGGCTTCTGGCGCGATCGGTTGCGGAGGTAAAGCCGCTAAGGCTGTCAACAAACTGGCCGCACTCCGGAACAGAAACCGTTTACCTTGAGCTGCGACGGCCAAAATGTCACCCGCAAATTGATTCAAATCAGCTTGAGTTTCGGCATCGACCACACAACAAACGTTATCGTGCAATTGCCTTAAGCGATCGCGCACCCCAGCTCGAATATCCGCCAGTAAAAAGCGTTCAACCCGATCGGCAGGAATACGGCCTTGAGTTTTTTCAGCCACATAATCTGGCAAGTAACTATAGCTATAGCCAAACACCGAATCGTTAGCAAACTCGGTTTGATGCACTGGGGTATCGACTCCGTTCACTTTGAGGTAATGCACACTATCACGGGTAGTGCGTCCGCCTTCAAAAAAAGCGGGGGTGAGGAAATGGGCATCAAAGCCACCAAGTTCGGCGGCAATCACATCGGTTTCGATCGGATAATGGCCGCGTAACGTTGAGTCCGATCGACTGACCACTAAGAAATCATGAATATCTTCGGCGGCGATCGCCGCTTTTAAGTTTTGGCAAACTTCCTGAGTTACGGCGGCGGCTTTTTCGGGGGTTAAGGCACGAGTATTGGTCAATACAAAGAAAATGGGGGCATCATCCGCTAACCCCAGCCGTAACGTCTCAACATCCCACTGCATTAATAGCAGACAGCTATGCACCGTTTGGGAGCCAGTGGGGTCGTCATCCAGAACAATAATTTTTGGGGTGCTGGTCATAGTCAGGCCGGGAAACATTGGGTAAACCTGTGACCATTATGCCGTTAAGGGCGATCGCTCCTGGTAGTCATCCCGATGGGTCTCTTAGAATCCTCAGGTTATCGGTAAGATTGAGGAAATGACTGCTGACTTTTGACTCCAGGGTTGCCTCTGCCCAGGCTCAGGAGGTTGAGTCAATTCAGAGAGGGTTTCCTTGATTGCTCAGGTACTTCGTCAAACGCTGTCTAGATGGCAAAAGCGATCGTTACTGCAAGTTCCGATCGACGTGAAGACGATTTTGCTAGCGGGAGTTGGCATTGTTGGCATTTTATTAGGTATTCGGCATCTTGGCGGGCTGGAGTGGTTAGAACTGGGGATCTATGACCAGATGGTGCGGTTGCGATCGGATGAACTGCCTGATCCCCGAATTCTCATTGTTACCATTACCGATGCAGATATTCGAGCGACGCGGCGTTGGCCCTTGTCCGATCAAACTCTCGCTAAGGTTTTGAATCAGCTCCAAATCTATCAACCACGAGCGATCGGGTTAGATTTATTCCGTGATATTCCTAATGAACCGGGTCATGCAGCGTTGGTGGCTGAGTTAAAACGTCCGAATGTGATTGCCATTAGTTACATCGGTAATATTTCGGTAGATGTTATCCCCGGCCCACCGGCCATGCCCAAGTCACAAATTGGCTTTAGCGACGTTGTGACTGATCCGGATGGCAAGATTCGCCGTAACTTGATGCTGGCTTCCGATGGCCAAGAAACGCTAGTGTCATTTTCTCTTCGTCTAGCCATGCTTTATCTGCGTGTACAGAGCGAGGTGACGGCCGATAATGAACTGCAATTAGGCCATACTGTGTTTCCGCCCTTGCGATCGCAGTCTGGTGGGTATCAAACGATTGACGATCGCGGCTACCAAATTTTGTTGAATTATCGTTCGAGTAGTAGCCCTGCCCAAACCGTGACCCTCACCCAAGTTCTGAAGGGAGAGGTGAAACCAGAATGGGTTAAGGATCGGATTGTACTGATTGGGGTGACAGCCACGAGTTTAAAGGATTTGTTTTTCACGCCCTACAGTGCTACCGCTACGGAAAATCGCACAATGCCCGGCGTGGTGATTCATGCGCAGAAAGTCAGTCAAATTTTGGCGGCCGTGCTAGACGATCGCCCGTTGTTTCACTTCTGGTCAGAGGGGGTGGAGATCCTATGGATTCTTGGCTGGGCTGCGATCGGGGCGGGAATTGCCTGGAGAACGCGCTATCCTATCGTCCTGATTATCCTAGAAGGCAGCATCGTGTTCATGCTATTTGGGATGGGATTTTGGCTGTTTAATCAGCGAATCTGGGTTCCCATTGCGGTTCCAGCCATCGCCGCGATCGCCACGGGTAGTTTTACAATCGCCTATCAGATGCAACAGGCCCATCAGCAGCGCCAAACTGTAATGAAACTTTTAGGACAACAAACATCACCAGAAGTCGCCGCTGCTTTATGGAATTCCCGCGATCGCTTGTTGCAATCGGGGATGTTGGCAGGGCAAAGTTTGACAGTCACGGTAATGTTTGCCGACATCAAAAGTTTCAGCACGATTTCAGAGCAGCGATCGCCTGACCAGGTGTTGCACTGGCTGAATGAATATATGCGGATCATGGCTCAGGCAGTCCGCGCCCATCACGGCATTATTAATAAATTCCTGGGAGATGGGCTGATGGCTGTGTTTGGAGTGCCCTTACCCCGCAATACTTGGGCCGATGTGGCGCAGGATGCTCAACGAGCGGTGGCCTGTGCTTTGACGATGAGCGATCGCTTACAAGAGTTAAATCATGATTGGCAGCAGCGTGGCTTACCAGTTGTGCAAATGCGGGTAGGAATTTTTACAGGAGCGGTGATGGCAGGTAGTTTAGGGGGTAAAGATCGGCTGGAATATGCGGTAATCGGTGATAGTGTCAATATTGCATCCCGCCTGGAAAGCTGCGAAAAAGATCGACAGCCCGACAATTGCCGTATTTTAATCGCACGTCAAACGCTGAACTATTTGGAAGATAAATTCCGGGTAGAGTCCTGGGGGAGCTTGCAATTGCGCGGCAAGCAATACACGGTAGACGTCTATCGAGTTCTGGGGTGCAATGATTTTAGCAGTACTGAGGGTTGAGTGCTGAGTGCTGAGAACAGGTACATACTCAGTCCTCGGTGATCTTCTTAGGTGAGTGTGGCGAAGGAGATGAGATGAAAGCAGAAGAAATTCTTCAACAATTGGCTCCCTGGAAAGAGGCCTGTAAGCGGTTGGCCTGGAAACCGATCGTTGAGGAGCGGGATGGAGAAGGGACAGCCTCTAAGTTTTCGGGCATGCCATGGTTGGCTGCGGCTGAACCCTATCCGTGCTGTCAAACGTGTGATCAACCAATGCCGCTGTTTCTCCAACTGAATTTAGACCACTTGCCAGAGGAGCTAGCAGGGCGATTTGGCCGTGGCTTATTGCAACTGTTTTACTGTACGGACGATAACTGTGGTGATTACGAAGCCTTCGCAGATGGAAAATTAGTGCGAGTGGTGCAACCAGCGGATCACGGCCGATCGTTGCCCGAAGCCAGCTATCCGTCATTTCCACCCAAGACGATCTTGGGATGGACGAGTTTATACGACTATCCCAGTTATCAGGACCATGACGAATTAGGTTTGCGCTATGAGTATGATTATTCAGCCACTACTGTCGAAAGTGTCCAAATTCACTGTCCGATCGCTGGGTTAGAAGAGGCTGTGTTGCCGTTGGATGAGGATGAGTATGTGCTTGAATCAGAAGAAATTGCGGATGCTGAACCAGGAGATAAGCTAGCGGGCTATCCGAATTGGGTGCAGAATATGGAGTATCCCAGTTGTCCAATCTGCGATCGGCGGATGGAATTGGTATTTCAGTTGGATTCAGACGATCATTTGCCGTTTATGTTTGGGGATATGGGTTGCGGTCATATCACCCAGTGCCCAGAGCATAAACAGGTCGTGACGTTTGCTTGGGCGTGTTCTTGAACAATTTCTACCGCATCTCACCCAGCGATTCGGCTAAAGCCGCTTTCGATCGTGCGACTGAAAGGCGAATCCGCTCAATTTGCGATTCGTAAGCGGCCTTCTGGGCGGGTGAGGCATCACCTGGATAAGCTCGCAAAATTTGCTCATAATAGCGAAAAATTTGAAAGGCATAGCTGGCGATCGCAATCTGTTCCTGAGACAGCGACTGGATGCGATCGACTAAATCGGCACAGGTGGCTGAATGCGGCAACATAAACACATCCGCATATAAAGGAGGCAGCTTGTGCGATCGGGTTTTCAGCTCATCCAATAGCTTGATCGCTTCCTTAGAAAGTTCTCCATCAAAATCGGCTAAGGAATTTAATAGAGCTAATAACAGAGAGTTTGAACGTTTCTGCTTCAATGTCGGATAGCACAACAGTTTTCAACTTTCTCAAAATTCTAGCAAGTCTCAAACCAATAATTTGCAGTGCGGCCCTCCTGGTAAGGAGATGATGACTGCTCACAGCGGCCTGATGATTGTTAATAAAGTCTTGCAAAGCCTGAGATCTCTAACTTGCAGTGGGAATACTGAGGAAAGATTCGGAAACTTAAGTCTCAGCGCATGTGGCGAACGGTGAAAAACTTCTTTCAAAGTCTCAGAAGTTACCCAGATCTCAGTCCTGACCTGCGGATGAGACGACGTGTGAATCGGGAATTACGCGATCGCCCGGCTCTCAGTGTGGATGAATGGTATGCCCGATTCTGGCAACCGTTGGGAGTCTCTCGGCAGGTGGCTGAGTTTGTCTATATCCAAATGGCAACCTACACTGGTCTGGACTTTACCCGAGTTCGTCCTGGCGATCGTCTAAATGATGATCTCCGCCTAGCCTTAGTCTGTTGGTTTGACTGGGAGTTCTCCTTATACGAAGACTTTTTCGATCGCTTTGGCGTGGATCTAAGCGATCGTTTCGATCCCGAACTGTATATGACCGTTCAAGAATTAGTGCTGTTTCTCAATCAGCAATTACTGTCAATCACTCTGGAGCCAGATTAAAAGCATCAGCATTGTCGGTAGAGGCAGATGGCTACCCCTACCTAGTTATGCTTCTTACCCAAGTGTGGCAAATGCTTGATCAACGGCTTGTAGCGCTTGATCAATTTCAGCCGCCGTCACAATCAGGGGTGGTACAAATCGCACCACTTTCGGGCCTGCGGGTACTAACAAGACACCATTCTCGATCGCAACTCTCACGACATCCGCAGAAGTTAGTTCAATATCCGCCTTCAGTTCCAAGCCGTTGATTAATCCCCAACCGCGCACCTCGGCAATCTGATTAGGATACTTTTGCGCGATCGCTCGCAGTCCAGCTCGGAGTTGTTCACCGCGTTGCTGGGTATTCTCCAACAAATGTTCTTGTTCTAAAGTCCGACATACGGCCAGGGCTACCCCACAGGCAAAGGGATTACCTCCAAAGGTACTGGCATGATCTCCAGGCTGGAAAACATTACAGAAGGACTTGCACAGCATTGCTCCGATCGGAATGCCGCCCCCCAAGCCTTTAGCGGAAGTAAAGATGTCTGGCTCAATCCCCAGATTCTCGTAGCCCCAGAGTTTACCCGAGCGGCCCATGCCGACTTGAACTTCATCGCAGATCAGCAGAATCCCTTTTTCATCGCAGATTTGGCGAATCCGTTGGAAGTAATCCCGATCGCCGGGACGAACACCACCCTCGCCCTGTAATGCTTCTAGCAAAATTGCGGCAACCCGTCGTTCACTTTGATCCAGTTCGGCGATCGCCTGTTCCAGCGCCGAAATATCGTTATAGGGTACATAGTAAAACCCTGGAACCAGCGGACTAAAGCCTTTCTGATACTTCGGTTGTCCGGTGGCCGTAATCGTGGCTAAGGTGCGGCCATGAAAACTAGCATGGGCGGTAATAATCACCGGATCTTCAATTTTCAATACGGTATGGGCATATTTCCGCGCTAGCTTAATGGCCCCTTCGTTGGCTTCCGCTCCAGAGTTACAGAAGAACGCGCGATCGGCACAGGAATGCTCGACGAGCCACTTGGCTAACGCCATCTGTTCCGGGATGTAGTACAGGTTAGAAACGTGGTGCAAGGTCTGAATTTGCTTGGTCACAGCTTCTACCATCGCGGGATGCGCATGCCCCAAAGTGCAGGTGGCAATCCCAGCCACGAAGTCCAGATACTCGCGTCCATTAGCATCCCAGACTCGGCATCCTGAACCACGCTCCAGCGTAATTGCATAACGAGCGTAGGTCTTCATCACATAGGCATCGAATTCTTCTGGAGTGGGAGCCGGAACCAATGACTCGGTAACAGCGGACGACGTTGGAATTAGGGTTTCTGGACTCACTGGACTTGATCCTTCACGCTTGGAACAAAAGGATGACTCGCTCTCGAAACAATAGGCTAGAAAAAACTACCTAGTCTGTCACTATAACTGATTCATTCACGATTCGCAGGTTTTCCACCGATCGTCAATTTCCCCTGACATGCTTGGGATGAGCAGCGATGCCTGCGATCGCGGACTGAATCCGCTCATAATGAAAACAGACTTCTGTGGTGTTGGTGCTATGCAGACAGTAGAGAACCGCAAATCCCTGGCAGACACGCTGAAAATTCGTCGCCAAAAGCTAGCTGAGCAGGTCAGTTGCCCGGTGATTCTCTGGTCAGGCCGTAGCCAAGCCCGCAACTTTCCGGCGAATGTCTATCCCTTTCGAGCCAGTAGTCATTTTTTGTATTTTGCTGGCCTGCCGTTAGAAAATGCGGTGATTCGTTTAGAATCGGGGCGCTTACAGTTATTTATGGATGACGCCAGCCCTGATAGTGCCCTCTGGCATGGTGAGGCTCCTAGTCGAGCCACGATCGCGGCTGAAATTGGTGCGGATGATGCCTTGCCACTATCCGAGCTGAGACATTGGCTAGCTGCTACAGGGACGATCGCAGTGCAAGATCCGACTAACTCTCTCTATCAAGCCCACTTAGTGGAGCGGCTGTTGACTCCCGCCACGCGGCCCACAGGGTTAGACCTAGAGGTCACGAATGCAATTATTCAATTGCGGCTGACTCATGATCAAGCGGCACTAGCGGAAATCCGGCAGGCGACCCAAGTGAGTATGCAAGCCCATCGGGCCGGGATGGCCGCCACTTGTAACACCAAGGTTGAGGCGGAAGTTCGAGCCGCGATCGAAGCTGTGTTCATGGCTCACCAGATGACCTGTGCCTACAACAGTATTGTCACGGTGCATGGAGAGGTGTTGCATAACGATCACTATCACCATGCGTTGCGATCAGGGGATTTGTTGTTAGTCGATGCTGGGGCGGAAACGGCAACGGGATGGGCAGCTGATATTACCCGGACTTGGCCAGTGTCGGGTCAATTTTCACCGACCCAACGCGCGATTTATGATGTTGTGTTAGTGGCCCATGACGCTTGTATTGCGGCTATTCGTCCAGGGGTAGAATATCGCGAGATTCATCTCTTGGGAGCAAGGACGATCGCCGCAGGCTTAGTCGATTTGGGCATCCTCAATGGACAACCCGATGAGTTAGTTGAGCAGGACGCTCATGCCTTGTTCTTTCCGCATGGCATTGGTCACTTATTGGGGCTGGATGTGCATGATATGGAGGATTTGGGAGATCGAGCGGGCTATGCGGCAGGTCGAACTCGCAGCGATCGCTTTGGTTTAGGATATTTACGGCTCGATCGGCCCTTGCAAACCGGCATGGTGGTTACGATTGAACCAGGATTTTATCAGGTGCCAGCCATTCTCAATGATCCGGAGCGTCGAGCCAGGTATCAGGATTTGGTCAACTGGGAGCGACTGGCCCAGTTTGCGGATGTGCGAGGCATTCGGATTGAAGATGATGTGTTGGTTACGGAGGTAGGAGCAGAAGTGTTAACCGCTGATCTGCCAACTGCCGCTACCGCGATCGAAGCACTGGTTTGTGCTTAACGCAAAACTGGGATTACTCGACCCAAAGTGGAACAAATTCAAACTTGCGGCTATCGAATAATCCTCGATCGCTCAGTTTTAGGTCGGGAATGACTAACAATGCCATAAAGGAGAGCGTCATAAAGGGTGCCGATAGGGACGATCCTAATTGGTTGACCCAAGTATTTAAGTGGTTATAGTGATAGGCCACACGATAGCCATCTTCAGCACTCATGAGCCCGGCGATCGGGAGTGGCAAAATACTGACCGCATTGCCTTCGGCCACTGCTACTCCCCCCTTGGCACGAATGATGGTGTTCACAACGGCACAAAGTTCGGCATCAGTGACGCCAACTGCCACAATATTATGGGAGTCGTGCGCCACGCTGGACGCCATTGCTCCCCGCTGCAACCCAAAGTTTTTGATTAATCCGATCGCGATCGGAGCGTCCTCATACCGATTAATTACGACAATTTTAAGCAGATCCTGTTCCGGATCACTGACCACCTCACCAGCTTGAATGGGTGCAGGCTGGTGCAGTTCTGGCGTTAGTAGCTGGCCATCGATCGCGGTCATCACTCGCACCAGCGAACCAGTGGCAGGCAGCCGAAAGTCTTCCACCCGTTTTTCTGTTACGTTGAAATGATTAATGGGAGGAACGGCGATCGTGGGTAGTAAGGCCTGTCCCTGTTTGGCAACGAGACTGCCCTGGCAATAGGTCGCTTGTACCGTAAAGTCTTGTAGGTTATCGACCACAATGCAGTCTGCCGGATCGCCCACTTGTAATAGTCCTACCTTCAGCCCATAGTGGTGAACGGGGTTGACACAGGCAATTTGCAAGACATCCATCACATCATAGCCAAGCGCTACCGATCGCTGGACTAAGCCATTGATGTGTTCTCGGACTAAATCATGCGGGTGGCGATCGTCACTACAAAACATGCATTGACTCGGGTGGGAGGCGATGAGGGGATGTAGAGCGGCAAAATTTTGCGCGGCTGATCCTTCCCGAATCAAAATTTGCATTCCTAACGCCAATTTATCCTCAGCTTCCGCTAAGGTTCGACACTCATGATCGGTCGAAATTCCAGCCGCCACATAACTACGAGCCGCTGCATGGCGTAATTCCGGCGCGTGACCATCGATCGGGCAACCACAGGTTTGGGCAATCTGAATTTTTGCCATCACTGCCGGATCATTGGCTAACACGCCCGGAAAATTCATCATTTCGCTCAGGTAGGAGAGGTGATCCTGCTGCAACAATTGACGAATATCATGAGCTGTTAACGTGGCTCCAGCCGTTTCAAAGTTGGTAGCGGGTACACAGGACGGCGCCCCAAAAGCAATTTTCATCGGGGTGTAAGCGGCATTAGCAACCATGAAACGTACCCCCTCCAGACCTAAAACATTGGCAATCTCATGGGGGTCAGACACGGTTGCTACGGTTCCATGTACGGTTGCCAATCGTGCAAACTCGGACGGCACCAGCATGGAGCTTTCAATATGAATGTGCGCATCAATAAAGCCGGGCAAAATGTATTGATCAGTCAGAGGGAGCGGGTCCAACTCGATCGCGGCAATTCGTCCTGCCTGAACCCATATAGTGCCCGGAAAAATGGTTCGATGTAAAACGTCAACGATATTGCCAGAAAGCCGCATGATAGACATCATGCACCTCCGGTAAATGTACTTAGCAGTATTAATAATGGCGTAGTTCTATCCTATACGCTTGCCAAGTATTAATCACTGAAGATGAAGTGTAATTGGCATTACAGTTAAAGAACTTGATAAAGTGTTACCTGCAATAGCGCAGTCGCTCACCCGGAATTGACAACTTACCAAAGGGCACGAATCCGAGAACGGCGATTGTTTGGGCGATTACTGGTTTGGGCAACACAGCGATTATAGGCCCGCTCCCCAGCAATCTCGATCGAGGCTTCCTTGCCGCTGGCAGATAAAGTTGTGCGACCGTCGGAATATCGAATGCCAGAGCCGGATGGAACTCGGGGTAATGTGAGAATTTCTGATTGTAATCGCACTCTGGCTGTTGCCTCCAAAAAGGTCACTCGAAAGGTGGTGGCGTCTTGACAGCGGTAAGTGATGGTTTGGGATTGAGCGTAAGCGGGGAGAGGCGCGATCGTAAGCGCGATAGAGGCTAAGAGAAGTCTGAACTGAACTGGCTGCATAAATCAACACTTTGACCCAGTGAGGCTGACTTAGTTCTGTTTTACAACTTTCTACTACAAACAAGTCATAAAAAATCCCCTGATTCTGCACCTAATAATTCCTTAACAGAGCGAAACCGATTGATTTCTCAGCAAGAATCGGTTGCGTCAAGAAATAACTAGCCAGATTTGGGGAAGAACTAGAGTGATTTAACTGTTTGCTGACCCAGATTCTAAATAATTGATTGCTGGTTCAGCATCCGCCATTCTTTTGATTTAGTCATGAAACAATGGGCATAGCAGCAAATGATCAGCAGAGACTAAACCGTATTTGTCAGGTCTCGCTACCATCAGCGCAGGTATTAGTTTATACCCTGTCTGACTTGAGCTAAATTGTGACAATTATGTCCATAGATAGATGCTGCCGCTAATCTTGCCTTTCAACGCTTGTCAGGTAAGGAGAGCAGAGATGTTCATGTCACAGATGGGGCGATCGTGTGATGAGCTTGAAAAAATAATTACTTGACGAAACAGCCAGGGAACAGTCGAGTTGGGCTGAAATTAATCCACCCCATTCCCCAATTGCACTTACAAGAGCAGAGCAATACTCTCTCAATGTCGCACTTAATACCGGCTGAACAACTGCTACAAAGCATCTCCAGTTCATGCTTTTGATACCAAAGTATAACAGGTTCACTGAGAGAATAAGTTTATTTGCTTTGCAAAGAATTTTTAACCTTCCCGGTAGCGTTTACAAGTAGTACCGCACAGTAGTGACAATCCGGCTTTGTTTAGTCCGTAGGGCTGTTTTTAGAAATAAGGTTGTCTGGTTATGGAGGACGTTTTCCCACCAACGTTTGGTCACAAAGGCGGGCACAATGACGGTAGACATTACACCAGGATGTTGGGCCTCATATTGCTCAATAAACTCAACGATCGGGGCTACAACCGAACGATATGAGGAATCCAAGATCACCAATTGAATATCAGATTCAAGTTCTTGCCAGCGCTGTTGCAATTTGTCTCGATCGGTGGTGCCAATATTGACATGAACCGCTACTACTTCATCAGCGATGCTGCGAGCATAGTCTAGTGCTTCTATAGTGCCCCGATGCAGCTGACCCACTAGGACGATCGCGGGATGCGTAACTACGGCACCTTTGGCCCGAGGAATATAGCTCCGGGGAGCCAGGTCTTGAATACTTAAGCGCTTCGCCACATATCGATAATGGCGATGAATCCGCATGAATACATAAACCAAGCAAGGGATCGCCAGAACGACCATCCAAGCTCCTAAGGCGAATTTTGTCCAAATCACGATCGCTAAAACGATCGCTGTTGAGAGGGCCCCAACTCCATTCATCACAGCACTAGTACGCCATCCCTGACCGCGTTCTTGCAGCCAATGCCGCACCATCCCGGCCTGAGACAGGGTAAATGACGTAAATACGCCGACGGCATAGAGTGGAATAATCGCCGTAGTATTACCCTGAAAAATGATAATGAGGGCAGCTGCGCAGAGACTCAGGAGCAAAATGCCATTTGAGTACACCAAGCGATCGCCTAATATAGCCAGCTGCCGTGGCATGAAGCCGTCGCGCGCCAAGAAGTAACACAAGCGGGGAAAATCCGCATAGCTGGTGTTGGCGGCTAGCGTCAGAATAGCTGGAGTTGCACACAGCACCGCAAAGTAGTAAAGCAGACCCGTTCCAAAGGGAAATGTGCCAAAAATCTGTCTCCCCAACAGGGAAATCACGGTTTCACCATTTTCCACTGGCACCACTTGGTACTCGTAGGCAAGATAGCTAATGCCCAGAAACATACTACCCAGAATGATTCCCAGGTAAATCAGCGTTTGTCGGGCATGAATCCATTCGGGGGGCTTAAAGACTAACACCCCGTCGGAGATGGCTTCTACACCCGTGAGAGCAGTACAACCCGCCGCGAAGGCGCGCAGAATTAAAAACAAACTGAGCGATTCAGTGGCTTGATGAGCCAAATGGGACGGGGGCGCTCCAGGGATCACATGCCCAGTAAAGTGGTTATAAAATCCCATCCCAATCATGATGAACATGCTGCCAATGAAGGCATAGGTAGGCACCATAAAAATCGTGCCCGACTCCTTGACGCCTCGGAGGTTGGCTAGCATTAGGAGAAAAATAAATACCAGACACAAATCAACTGAGTAAGGATGTAAGCCTTGCCAAACTGAGGTAATGTTGTCAACTCCCGCCGAAATACTCACGGCGACGGTGAGGACATAATCGATCATTAATGAACCACCCGCAATTAGACCGGGATATAAGCCCAAATTGCTGCGAGCCACAATGTAGGAACCGCCGCCTTGAGGATAAGCCCGAATGGTTTGGCGGTAGGACAAGATCACGATCGTGAGGAGGAGGACAATAGCGAGGGCGATCGGTAAAGTCCACCCAAGGATACTAAGACTTGTGCCAGCCGCCACTAAAACCAGGAGGGCTTCCTGGGTGGCATACGCTACAGAAGACAAGGCATCGGAGGAAAGCACAGCGAGGGCGGCAGCTTTGCTCAGTCGTTCTTCGCTGTGAGCACTGGTCGGTAGGCTCCGACCAATTACCAACTGCTTAATTTGCGCAAGACGCATAGGAGATAATCTGTCAAGCTGTACAGACTTGACTCTGAATGATCATTTTGTAGTTTATGGTCAAGGGTTGACCAACAAAAGTCTATCCTCAACAAGGCGAGATATTTCGTTTATTTGCCAAGATGGAATAAGGAAGACCGTTAGCGAACTCACAGGTCGTCCTGGTATCTATGTCAGAATGAGAGTCACCCGGTATACGAGAGCCTGAAATTTGTGATTGAGGTAGAAGTCCATCAGCAACTCCGAGCCTTCTTACGGCAGCAGGGCGAATCCTACTGGCCCCATCATTTAACGATGGCACGGTTGGTGGCTCGGGCTTTGCGGCTGGGGCGTAGTGCTTTGTTACAAACTGGAGCGTTTTCTGGCTATCACGAACGCTACCGTCTAAGTTATCTCGTGCCCGTGTTGATGTGGCAGGAAGCCGTAATTCTAGTGGCCCCAGAAGCCGTGCATCAGCGCTTGCTCATGGTCGAAATTCCCCAATTGCAGCAATGGATTCGTACCACTAAACCGATTCAAACCGGCGATCGCTGGCCTCATGCCAACTTCCAGGGGCTACTCCTCACCACTCCGCAAGCCTGGTTAAGCGATCGCTTATTCAATCAAGGACGGTTTCCTGACGGTATTCCAACCATTGTGGATGGCACAGATGATCTAGAAATCTGGACGCGCACTCAACTGACCGCTCAAATTCAATCTGGCGACTGGGATACCTTGATGCTTGCTTGTCCCGATCAGGCTGAGTTTATCCGAGATGTACGAGTCCAGCTGACTAAAACGCTATTCCAACATCCAGCAAATCCTTATGAGTGCTACCTGATCGATGAGTTAGAACAGGAATCCTTGGCAAATTTATTTCAGGCGATCGCTCTGCCAGCATCGACTACGGCACCATCTCCTCAAGAGACTGTCCCTAATACGACTGGATTGCCCACAGCCTGGAATCACTTTAGTCAATCTTTCTTCAGCGAAGCGCAGTTATTGTGGGCAGAAGTGAACCGTCGGCAAGGACAGTTTTCTCTGCATTGTAGTCCTGCGGATATTGCTGCTCAGCTCAGCCCCATCTGGTCACGCCAACCAGTTGTTTTAATTGGTGGAGCACTCGATTTAGATGCCGAGGCCGCCGCTTACCGACAGCGGTTGGGCTTAGACACAGATTTAACTAGCTTGAAGTTCTCTCCCGATCGTCAAGAAGAGCTGATTCATCTTTACGTGCCTGACCGTTTACCCATGCCAAACACCCCTCAGTTTCAGGCTGCCCTGATTCAGGAGATGCACACGTTGTTACGAGTCAGTTCTGGAACCCCAGGTTTGATTGTGCTACTGGTGGGTGATACCCCCCTCAAGGCCCAGGTTGGCTCGGTTCTGGCCTCCGAATTTGGGTCTAGGGTGCAGGTTGAGCGCACTTGCTTAGATGAAAATGGGGTCTTGGTTACTGGTTGGGAATTTTGGCGACAGCATCAGCGCGTATTACCAGCTCCGCATTTACTGGCAATTGCGACTTTACCCATTCCGTCGTTGGAAGATCCTTTAGTGGCAGGACGGGTCGCTTACTATAAACGATCGCGGCAAGATTGGTTTCGCCTTTACCTGTTGCCCACGGCATTAAGCGAGTTACAACGGGCGATCGCTCCGGTGCGAGAACGGCAAGGGGTTGTGGCACTGCTAGATAGTCGGGTGATCCATCGGAGTTATGGGCAACAGGTTCTGTCAGCCTTGCATCCTTTGGCCCGCATTAGTTATCTG
>DATNPU010000190.1:0-20531 GCA_036703105.1 Microcoleaceae cyanobacterium | reverse complement strand
ATTTATGAATCCCGGTGGCTCTGTTAAGGATCGTGCCGCCCTGTACATTATTAAGGATGCGGAAGAACGAGGCTTACTGAAGCCCGGTGGTACGGTCGTGGAAGGAACGGCAGGCAATACAGGAATAGGATTAGCTCATATCTGTAATGCCAAAGGCTATAAATGTTTGATCATCATCCCGGAAACGCAATCGCCCGAAAAAATTGAGTTGCTGCGGACATTGGGCGCTGAAGTCCGAACTGTTCCAGCATTGCCCTACAAAGATCCCAACAACTACGTCAAGTTATCTGGGACGATCGCTTCCGAACTGGAGAATGCGATTTGGGCTAATCAGTTTGATAACCTGGCAAATCGTCGGGCGCACTACGAAACGACAGGCCCAGAAATCTGGCAGCAAACGGATGGCAAGATTGATGCCTGGGTAACTGCAACCGGAACAGGTGGCACCTATGCAGGGGTGGCCATGTTCTTAAAGGAACAAAACCCGGAGGTGAAGTGTGTTGTTGCGGATCCGAAAGGGAGCGCGCTGTATAGCTATGTCAAAACTGGAGAACTCACCACTGAGGGCAGTTCCGTTACCGAAGGGATTGGCAGCAGTCGGCTAACCTCAAATATGCAAGGTGCGCCTGCGGATGATGCGATTCAGGTGGAGGATCCAGAAGCGGTGCGGATCATTTATCAACTCTTGCAAAAAGATGGTCTGTTTATGGGCGGTTCCGTGGGCATTAACGTCGGTGCGGCTGTGGCGTTAGCGAAACAGTTAGGCCCAGGACATACGATCGTCACGGTGCTGTGTGATGGTGGTAGTCGTTATCAATCCAAATTGTTTAATCGCAGTTGGCTAGCGGAAAAAGGGTTATTCCCCCCTGCCTAATAGAGCTTTCAGGGCTTTTGGGCTTGAATCACCTGTAGACTGCCCCCTGCATGAAACTCTTGTTTGCTGACCTGAAATCCGATCGCTTGCAGAAGTGCCACCAAGTCCGTATTTAGCAAGGCCCAAGCGGTTTCGGTTTCAAATAAAGCAAGAAATAGATAAACTCCAGGGACAAACAGGGGATTAGTCGGACGGTGGAAGTCTACTAGGGTAAAAACGCCGCCAGGGCGCAAGACGCGATGCACCTCTCGGAGAATTTGTTGCAACTGAGTTGCTTCCATTTCATGCAGGGCGGCACTCGTATGTACTAGATCAAATTGCCCATCCCCAAAGGGCATGGCTTCGGCAAACGCTTCCACATACTCCGCTTGCGGCACATTCCGTTTAGCGCGTACCAACGATCGCGGTGAGGCATCTAATCCGGTGACTTGCTGCGATCGTTCGACTAATACTTCAGTCGCCTGACCACTCCCACAACAAAGATCCAGAATTTTTGTATCGGCAGCGATCGACAATCCGTCTAGCGCTAACCGTCGAAACCGGCCTTCGCCACCCACACTCAGAGCCGCTAACCCAGAAATACCGTCATATAACCATTGGTAGCGATAACTCAGATCTCGCAAGATTGTTGCCATAAATTAAGTCGCCTTTGCGCGATCGTCAATCGTTTGCTTCTTCTATCTTCTCGCGATCGGTTTCCCGCGTTGGTGCTTTCTTCTGCCGCCGGTTTAAGGCCGTTTCTACAGCTTGCTGCTGATCACGACGGGTAAGCCACTGATGGTAAGTGCGAGTGTGGACGGCAACGGAGTGACCCATCATCCGGGCGGCTACTGTATCTGGTAAACCAAAGTGGATGGTACGAACGGCCCAGGCATGGCGCAGATCGTAAGGAGAAAAGGGAATCTCGTAGCGACGAAATTGTGAGGTGACGCGCTGACCAATCCGTTGCAATGTGGTTGTTGCTAAATCAGTTTGCACAGGAGGTAGTTTAATCTCCCGTAAATCAAATTGCTCCACCCATTCCGGATAAAATGGCCAGACATCATGGGCACCAGTTTTAGTCGTTGCCAATACTCGGATCGGGGCTTGGGGGTCGTTTTCGCTCAGTGCCGAATAGTCACAGAAAAATACTTCGTGGTTCCGCAGGCCATAGGCGGCCATGATGCCGTAGACAAACCGCCAGGTGGGATTGGGAATTTTGTTCCAGGTCGCCACAATCAAATCATCAGGGGGTAGATCGCGGGCCTGAGTGTGACGAATGCTGTAACTGCCCCACAAGGTTTTCAGATCGATCGGTAGTTCTAAATTCAAAAACTTGGCAAAGGCCGCCAGAGCCGTACAACAAATTTGCCGACTGCGAGAGTTATCGTCCGTCGATCGAATGGTGGCGTAAATCGCCTCTGCCATCGATAACTTGGGGTTAGTTTGGGCGATCGCGTCCAGTTTGCGCAAATAAGGCAGATAAGCCGTTTCCCAAGTGGTTTTAGTGGCGGCACGATTCCCCGATCGTTGGGGAGTGGCCCAAAAATCTTGCTCAAAGGCTTGAAGTTGCTGGGTTAAGCTCATTTGGTCTAGCCGCCCCCAACCGGTGCCATAGACATAATTGCGCCAGTCAAAGGTATTTTGCAGCAGTTGGGCCGCAATGATTTTGACTTCTTGTTCTGCCTGTTTCAGGCCAGCGATCGTGGCAGGTAAACCAATACTCAGTCGCTGTTGATGGGGTTTGAGGTGAGTGCTACCAGGTCGGGGGGGCAGAGTTCCGCGTAAATTTAACTTCTGTCCGCGTCGCTCAATTTGAAAGCCCATTTGAGCCGCTTTTAACCGCTGATTGACCTGAACAATGCGCTGATCAATGTCTGTCATGACCCGATTGCAGTCATGGGAACATCAGAACTATAGCAACAGGCGAGGGAAATTCAACAGTTTTTCGCTAATTGGCCCCAATTAGTAGGAATTCTCAGTTACGATCGAGAGGCAGTAGGTATTTGTTCACTAGCCTAAGTGCAAACCTATCCTGTTAGAATCAGTTACAAACCTAAAGATATTGGGAAATAGCGACTGTTATGGGTCGAGTAGGGGTCTTATTACTAAACTTAGGCGGGCCAGAAAAACTGGAAGACGTCCGCCCGTTCCTGTTCAATTTATTTTCTGACCCCGAGATTATTCGCTTGCCCTTCCCGTGGTTACAGAAACCATTGGCCTGGATGATTTCTAGCAGTCGTGCAAAAAAATCTCAAGAAAACTATAAGCAAATTGGGGGTGGCTCTCCATTACGCCGGATTACGGAAGAACAGGCACAAGCCCTGAAAGCTCAGTTGCAACAACAGGGCCACGATGCGGCAGTATACATCGGTATGCGTTACTGGCATCCGTTTACTGAAGAGGCGGTGGCGCAGATTAAACGCGATGGGGTTGAAAAACTCGTAATTCTGCCGCTCTATCCGCATTTTTCGATCAGTACCAGTGGGTCTAGCTTCCGGTTGTTGGAACAGATCTGGAATAAAGATGAGTCGTTACAAACGATCGATTACACCGTGGTGCCGTCCTGGTATGACCGACCGGGGTATTTGCGAGCGATGGCAGAATTAGTTGCTCAAGAACTGGATCAGTTTCCTCATCCTGAGCAGGTGCATGTCTTCTTCAGTGCGCATGGTGTGCCCGTGAGCTATGTGGAAGAAGCAGGAGATCCTTATCAGCGTGAGATTGAGGAATGTGCCCAGCTAATTATGCGATCGTTAAATCGCTCTAATCCATACACTCTGGCTTATCAAAGCCGAGTTGGCCCTGTAGAGTGGTTGAAGCCCTATACGGATGACGCTTTAAAAGAATTGGCAGAACAGGGTGTGAAAGATCTGGTCGTTGTGCCAATTAGCTTTGTTTCAGAGCATATTGAAACTCTGGAAGAGATTGACATTGAGTACCGCGAATTGGCTGAGGAAGCGGGTATCGAGAACTTCCACCGCGTTCCAGCCTTAAATACCTATCCTACCTTTATTAATGATCTGGCTTTGATGGTTGAGGATGCTCTGAAAGCTCCTCAGGTCAAACTGTCCGAAGTGATGCGCCCGCAAAAACAAGTCAAGCTCTATCCGCAGGAACGCTGGGAATGGGGGATGACTATGTCCGCTGAGGTGTGGAATGGGCGGTTAGCGATGATTGGGATTCTGGCGGTCTTGCTAGAACTGTTGGTCGGTAGAGGGCCTTTACACGCGATCGGGCTGTTGTAGCTGAACTGACCGATTTAAGGCAGGAGTTTATGGCAAATCTGGCAGAGTTATTTGCCGCTGCTGTGCAGTACCATCAGGCAGGTCACCTGTCACAAGCGGCTCAGTTGTATCAGCAGATTTTGCAGCAACAGCCCGACCATGCTAGAGCGCTAAACATGCTGGGTGTCATTGCCTGTCAAACAGGTAATCTGCCGGAGGGAATTCGTTACTACCAGCAGGCGATCGCCCTTTCACCCATGCTGATCGATGCCTACCACAATTTAGCGTTAGCGCTACAAATGACCGGTAAGGTCGATGAGGCGATCCAGCAGTATCGGATCGCGATCGCTCAGCAACCGAATCATGTGGAAACGCATCATCAACTGGGTCGCTTGTTGATCCAGCGGGGACAGATCAACGAGGGCATGGGGCATTACCAGCAAGCTCTAGCGATTAAACCTAACTATGCTCCGGTAGCGGTCAGTTTAGGCACAGTGTTACTCCAACTTGGTCGCTTACCGGATGCGATCGCTTATCTGCAACAGGCTCTCCAGACCCAACCAGACTTAGTGCCAGCCTGGCAATGTTTAGGGCAGGCGTTTCAACTCTCTGGTCGCTTAGATGAAGCGGTAACTGCGCTCCAGCACTCTCTATCTCTACAACCGAATCCGGCCATACATTATTTGCTGGGTAAGGTATTAGAGGAACAGGGCAATACAGAAGCCGCGATCGTGCAGTTTCAAGCTGCACTACAGTTGCAACCAAACTATCCCGACGCTGATTGGCAACACCAGCTAATTCTGCCGGTGGGTTACGACACACCTGCACAACGGGTTCATTATCGCCAACGCTTCTGTCGCGGCTTAAATGAGCTAATTCAACAGACTAATCTGAATAGCACAGAAGGCAAGCAAGCTGCGCTCCAAGGATTAGGGAGCCGCACTAACTTCTACTTGGCCTACCAAGGCTGGAACGATCGGGGCTTACAACAAAAATATGGCCACTTTGTCCACCAGATCATGACCGCCAACTACCCCCAGTGGTCTGCGATCCCTACCCTATCTTCCTCACCCGCCCCATCTCCACAAAAACTCCGCATCGGCTACCTCTCAGCTCACTTGATGGCCCACAGTGCGGCGGCTTGGGCTAGAGGCTGGATGCGAGAGCACGATCGCCAGCAATTTGAAATTTACGGTTATCACATTGGTCAGGCCACTGACTTCATTACCCAGGAGTTTCATGACCTGAGCGATCACTTTCGCCATTTGCCGGGTGACTTAGGCCGGATTGCTCAGCAGGTTCGAGCCGATCAACTGGATATTTTGATCTTTACCGATATTGGCATGGATGCTCGTACCACTCAGTTAGCGGGATTACGATTAGCACCAGTCCAATGTACCGCTTGGGGGCATCCGGTGACATCGGGACTACCGACGATCGATTACTACCTGTCGAGCGATTTAATGGAACCGGATCATGCCCAACAGCATTATTCCGAGCAATTAGTGCGATTGCCGAATATTGGGATTTGCTACTCCAAACCACCCCTGCCGGACGTTCGTTACCCTCGTGCTCAGTTTGGCTTACGGGACGATGCGATCGTCTTTTTATCGTTTCAAGCACCCTATAAATATTTACCGCAATACGACGAAGTCTTTGCTCAGATTGCCGATCGCTTGACTCAGCGCAATCTGATGGCGCAATTTGTGTTCTTACGTCCCGCCTCGAATTATGGAGTGGAACGCTGGCAGCGACGGTTGCAGTCTGCCTTTGCCACAGTTGGGCTGGAGAGCCAAAATCATTGTGTGTTGCTGCCTAAGCTCGATCGCCCAGTGTATTGGAGCCTAAATTTAGTCAGTGATGTGTTTCTGGACACGATCGATTGGTCCGGGGGGAATAGTACCCTGGAAGCGGTTGCTTATGGGTTGCCGGTCGTGACACTACCGGGTGCGTTTATGCGGGGTCGGCATTCTGCTGCCATTCTCCAACGCTTAGGAGTAACGGAGACGATCGCCACCAACCTCATTGATTACATCAATCTGGCTGTACGGTTAGGAACAGAACCAATGTGGCGACAGGAGATTACCGCCAAGATTCAGGCTGGACACGATCGCCTGTATGACGATCGCGAGTGTGTCCGCGCCTTAGAGGCTTTTTTTCAGCAAGTGGCCCGACGTTAAATCAGCTTAAGCACTGACTGGTACGGCTGGATATTCTTCTAACACCTGTTTGAGGTATTGTCCAGTATAGGAGGCTGAGTTTTCGGCGACCTCTTCGGGTGTCCCGATCGCCACAATTTCCCCACCGCGATCGCCCCCTTCGGGTCCCAGATCAATTACCCAGTCGGAACAACGCACCACATCTAAGTTGTGTTCAATCACGAGAATTGAGTTGCCTTTGTCTACCAACCGTTGCATCACATCCAATAATTTATGGACATCGTAGAACGAGAGTCCGGTGGTGGGTTCGTCGATTAAATACAGGGTTTTGCCAGTAGCGCGACGGGATAACTCGGTAGCTAGTTTCACCCGTTGGGCTTCTCCACCCGAAAGTGTCGGAGCGGTTTGGCCTAAGCGCATATAGCCTAGCCCAACATCTGCCAGGGTTTTGAGTTTTGTCGCCGCTTGATGAATGTTTTGGAAAAAATCTAGGGCTTCTTCTACGGTCATCCCTAAGACATCCGCGATCGACTTGCTCTTAAACTTCACCTGCAAGGTTTCCCGGTTATAGCGAGCACCTTTACAGACCTCACATTGAACATAGACATCTGGCAGGAAGTTCATTTCAATCACATTCACGCCCTGTCCGGCGCAGGCTTCACAACGTCCACCTTTGACATTGAAAGAAAATTGGCCTGGTTTATACCCTCGGGCTTTCGCCTCGATCGTTTCTGCAAACACTTCTCGAATGATGTCAAAGACGCCTGTATAGGTGGCGGGGTTCGATCGCGGTGTCCGCCCGATCGGGGATTGATCGATCACGATCACCTTATCTAAGGCACTTAACCCATCCAGTTTGCCTAACTCCTGCGGAAAGGGAATCTTTGCGCCAAAGTGATGTTGCAGCGCTGGATACAAGAGTTCATTAATTAACGTTGATTTTCCTGAACCAGATACTCCCGTGACACAAACCAGCTTACCCAGAGGAATTTCCACACTGACATCTTTCAAGTTATTCCGTTGAGCTTGCCGGATATGCAGCGATCGCCCATTGCCAGCTCGGCGTTCTGCCGGAGTCGCGATCGTTTTGCGGCCGGATAAGTAAGCTCCTGTGAGGGACTCTGGCGTATTCAGTAGGGTTTCTAAGTTCCCCTGGGCCACAATCTCACCGCCATGTACTCCTGCACCGGGGCCAATATCGACTAGATGATCGGCGGCCCGAATGGTTTCCTCGTCATGTTCCACCACAATCAACGTATTGCCCAGATCGCGCAGTTTCGTGAGTGTACGCAGTAAGCGGGAGTTATCCCGTTGATGGAGTCCAATACTAGGTTCATCCAATACATAGAGGACGCCGGTTAACCCCGCACCAATTTGCGTAGCGAGACGAATCCGTTGGGCTTCACCACCGGATAGCGTCATGGCAGTTCGGTTCAGAGTCAGGTAATCCAAACCGACATCTAAGAGAAATTGCAACCGTGCCCGGATTTCACGCAATACTAGATCGCCGATTTGCGCCTGTCGAGGCGTCAGTTGCAGACCGTTGACTCGATCGAGACAAGCCCGAATCGACACATTGGTTAAATCAGTGATGCGATATTGACCTAACCGGACTGAGAGAGCTTCTGGTTTCAGCCGATCGCCACCACACTCATCACAGGCTTGATCAACTAAATACTGCTCCAACTTTTGACGATAAGTATCGGAAGACGCTTCCTGATATTGTCGTTCCAACAGCGGCAAAATGCCTTCGTAGCGGCGGTTATAACCCTTACTTTCGCGATAGCGCGAATCGACTTCAATCCAAATGGCTTCCTTAGAACCATGCAGCAAAATCTGCTGTTGTTCTTTCGTCAGTTGATTCCAGGGCGTTTGGATATCAAATCCGAAAGCGTTGGCCACACTACACAGCAACGACAGGTAGTAAGTATTGTCCTTTTCCGACCAGGGTGCGATCGCGGCATAGACGGGTAGAGTGGGATTGGGAATCACCAGCTCCGGCGAAAACTTCCGATGGCTCCCAAGCCCATGACAGGCAGGGCAGGCACCATAGGGGGAGTTGAATGAAAACAACCGGGGCGATAATTCTTCCATGACTGCCCCATGTTGTGGACAGGCAAAATTTTCCGAAAAAACGAGTGGTGCGATCGATTCAGTCGCTTCTGAGGCATCAGCAGCATAACTACCCCCTTTTTCTGCCGCTTTTAGCGTCTGGGCGGTAGGTAGCTCAATCACCTTCCCTGCCGCTTCCTCGGTAACTAAATCAATAATGGCGATACCTTCAGAATGCTTCAAGCAGGTAGCGAGAGAGTCGGTTAACCGTTCTTCTAACCCCTCTTTTTTGACCAGGCGATCGACGACAATTTCGATCGTGTGCAATTGGTTTTTATCTAACTCGATCGCGTCACTCAGCTCTCGGACTTCGCCATCTACCCGAACTCGGACAAACCCTTCTGCGGCCAAACTGGAGAGCAATTTCTTGTGGGTACCTTTTTTACCCCGCACAACAGGAGCCAAAATTTGAAAGCGGGTGCGATCGGGCAATTCCATAATTCGATCGACCATTTGATCGATCGTTTGTGGCGAGATCGAGCGATCACAGTGGGGACAATGGGGTGCTCCCGCCCGACCATATAGCAACCGTAAGTAGTCATAGATTTCAGTAACGGTGCCAACGGTTGATCGTGGGTTGTGGGAAGTGGATTTCTGATCGATCGAAATGGCCGGACTTAAGCCTTCGATCGCGTCTACATCGGGTTTATCAACTTGACCTAAAAATTGACGAGCATAGGCACTGAGAGATTCCACATAGCGGCGCTGGCCCTCGGCAAAAATGGTATCGAATGCCAATGAGGATTTGCCCGAACCGGAGACACCGGTAAACACAATCAAGCGATCGCGAGGAATTTCGAGATTAATATTTTTGAGATTATGCTGTCTTGCGCCGCGAATTCGAATGCTGCCTTGGCTGAGGGCAGATGGGATGGAATGCCCATTTTTTGTTGGATCAGAAGAATGCCCATTATGAGAATCAGTCTGATCTAAATGACCATTCTCTGTGTCACCAGTTGGAGCAGCAGTTTGAGTCTTGCGAGCAGAACGATTCGACGGAGTACGACGCTGAGGCATAAGGACAGAGAGAAATGATCCTTCATGATTCTATCGTTCCATTCCCTTGTCCGAATCTCCATCGGGACGAAGTTATTCCATTTCCCAGATCTTTTGTACGAAAGTACTGATGTACGCTTACCTCAAAAATCTTTACAAATCATGTCGAGGTGGTTAATTCACCTCTTCGGAGCCGCCGGTGTAGGTGGTGGGCATCACGGCTCGGAGATGGTTACGGACCAGACTCAGCATGGCCGCCGGTTCGGGAGGTTTCGTCAGGAAGTCAGTGGCTCCCGCTAATTTAGCTCGGGTGCGATCGACAATCCCATTTTGGCTCGTCAGAATAATAATCGGTGTGTTCTTAAAGGCAGGGGTTTTCCGTAAGAATGTGCAGAGGTTATAACCATCGGTATCCGGCATGATCAGATCCATAAAAATCAGATCTGGCCGATGTTTATTTAACATGCCAATGCCGGACATCGGTTCTTGGATGGTCAAGAGGCGATAGCCGGCAGGGAGCAAGATTGTGGATAGCACATGACCGACTGTTGGACTGTCGTCGATACAGGCAATTAAAGGGCGAGAACTTTGCTTCCCGGATGTTGTGCCAAGCCGATGTTCTAATGGATTCGGGAGATCAGGAACTTCTTCTAAGGCGATCGTGCCTCGTTGTACCCAGGGCAGCAAGAAGCGAGTAACAGTAGTCACAGGTTTTTTGGCGTGACCCGCAATATCCCATAAAGTATGCCGTCCCCCTAAAAACGGGGTGAGGTTGTTCGGTAATGGTGTTGTACTGGTTGGTTCGATCGAATTCGCTTGCCGCAGGATCGGCGACTTATAGGGGTTCAGCGCTCCCAATTCCAGGGCTTTCCAGTGTTTCCACACCTGAAGTGATTGCTGCAACACCCAATCAACTTGTGGAAACGATAACAGTAAGCTCAAAGCGGTGTTATCTCGTAGGGAAAAGCGTTGAGTAGTTGACCAATCGCTGGTTAAGGCGGGATTACTAACCCAGGAAAACAGCACTTCTTCCAGACTGCTTTTGATGACTTCCTGCGCTTGGGCTGCACTAATCTGGCCCTGGGTTACTGCATGACTGAGGAGTTGATACTCCCAGAGATCACTGGTGGCTAGCTCTGGGAGATCGGCGGCTTTAAAGTTGGGGCAGTGTCGTTTAATGGCTCGATGCCACCGTCGAACTCGATGTAAACTGCCTGTGGCATATACCAGGCGGCCATGAAAGAAGCAGAGTTTCCACTGATACTCATCATTGGCCAGCGTCAATTCGCCGGTGACTCGCTGCTGGCTAAGAATCGCTAGGGTTTGGGCGGTACTGGCGTATCCGATCGAGGTTGATGTCATTGCGAAGAAAGACCTGATGACTTATTAAGCACCTATGTAACCACTGACATTAGCGGCTCAACCCAGAGCGCTGGAGATAACATACCCTGAAAAACCTGTCGAGCCTTGAGGAGACAGGCGGTTGAGTCCGTTAGTTTGACTAATGGGAAATTTCTGACATCTAGGCTGAGTTAGCATGACGAGGTAAGCGGTGAATGTTGGCACAACCAATCGGAGCTATCAGAAATTTAGCCAGTTTGACGCTTCTAGCCCAAAGTCTAGTCATTCTTACACAAAATGAAAAATGGGGTTTTCCCTGAATTCTCTAGAAAGTCCTAGCACTCTCCCGTAAATTACGGATCAATTACGGACGTAACAAGTTCAGAAACCAGCTTTTTCTCAGATTTCAGTGCCGTCTCATTCAGGACTGGGCAAACTAGGAAGTAGGAGTTTATGCTATCCAATTGGGTGTCGCCAATGAGAGATCGGATTGACCGCTTAACTGCCAACTTGGGACAGGCGATCGTGGGGAAGCATGATGCCATCCGGTTAGTACTGGTTGCCCTCCTATCGGGTGGACATACCTTATTGGAAGATGTCCCTGGCGTGGGGAAAACACTGCTAGCGAAATCCCTAGCTCGATCGATCGATGGCAAGTTTCAACGAATTCAATGTACCCCTGATCTGTTACCTACCGATGTCACAGGGACGAATATTTGGAATCCTCGGACTGGCGAATTTGAGTTTATGCCAGGGCCGGTATTTAGTAATGTGCTGCTAGCCGATGAAATTAACCGAGCGACGCCCCGGACTCAATCGGCGTTACTGGAAGTTATGGAAGAACAACAGGTTACGGTGGATGGTGTGTCGCGACTCGTTCCCCATCCTTTCTTTGTGATCGCCACCCAAAATCCAGTGGAATACCAGGGCACTTTTCCGCTACCGGAAGCCCAAATGGATCGGTTTACGCTATCGTTGTCTCTCGGTTATCCTACGGAGGCCGAAGAATTGCAAATGCTGCAATTACTGCAAGGTGGAACCAGTAGCCATGAGTTGCAACCTTGTATTTCCTTAGAGGAAGTTCAGGAACTTCAGCAGCTCTGTGCTCAAGTCAAGCTGGATGTTTCTTTGCAACAATATATTCTGAACCTGGTGCGGGCAACTCGCCAGGATGAAGAAATTACGTTAGGGGTAAGTCCGCGAGGGGCTGTAGCGTTGCAACGAGCCACTCAGGCACTCGCTTTTCTAAATGGACAGGACTATGCCATCCCTGACGATATTAAATATTTGGCTCCTCATGTCCTGGCTCACCGCATGATTCCCTCGGGTGGTCGTCGGGCTAGCGCGATCGTAGATCGGCTACTCAGTACAGTTCCGATTCCCTAATGTTCTGAGCCATCCTCCCGAACGCAATTCTCATCAGTATTTATAGGAGCGAAGAGAGCGATCGCCGCTTTCGTAAATCAACAGCATCAGCTAGTTCAGTCGATTGCCAGTCTAAGGGTTTTCGGATGTCTGGAGGCAGAATACTAACAGAGGTTTTCACCGTTGGCCGTGACGCAACCGTTTGGGGCTGGACGATAGGTTTCGCCTTAGCCGGTTGCTTCAATAGAGGGGGCAGAACTTGCCGCTCAATTGGACGAGCTGGGGCTGGAGCCTGAGCGATCGTTGGAGGCATCACTGGCTGTAGGTTTGCCGCCTGGTGGGCAGGGGAGTGAGGCCGTTTCTGACCTGCACGAGGCTGCGGCGATCGAGCAGGAAGCTCTTGCCTGGAAGGTTGGAGCGGCGCAGAATAGGTAACGGCTGGAGGGAGGGCTAGCTGAGCCATTGGTTGGGGTGGTAGCCGCTTGAAGGAGCGAGATTTGGTTCTAGCTAAGCGTCGAGGCGGTACAGGGGGACGGTTCAACTGTCGTGATACCAGGATTGAACCTGCTGTACAGGTCAGAGCGATCGCCCCAAACATCCATAATGGTACTCGGGCCTGTTGTGGAGCCGGTTGGATCGCAACTTCTGAATCTGAACCGACTATTGTGGTTGACACACTCCGGTGCTCTGAGGCTCCAGGGCTAAGCAAGCCACCTATGGCTACCACGGCAATTAGAAGCAGGGATACCCACATCCCTCCAACAAGAATCAGTGGGCGTGTCATTAATAGCTGACCTAACCCTTGCCTGAAAGACGCTGTTGGCTGACTTGTTCTAGGTAAGTCAGGGTTGGATGGTATAGGATGCTCTGGATGCTGAGTTGGAGGCATGTTTGGATACCCCTTGATGGCGTGCGCCTCTATGCTAGCAGGACTTTTAAAAACCGATCCCCCTAAACTCTATAGATAGAGTCTATTTATCTAAAAATTCACCTAAAACCGCTAAATGTACGGAGTAAACCGTAAAAGCCTGTTAATAAGATGACGGCGGTGTTACTCAAATTCTACTGAAGTTGCTGGCAAACGGAAACTGGCAGACGTACCGATATTATGGGCGATCGCTAACACTCTACCCGGCAACTTTAAAGATTTGCCCCAGAACCGCTGATTTATCTCTAGACTGGAGTCAGAAGATTCCTAACCGAGTATCAGTAGCGGCTGCCCGATGAACGGTTCACTTGCAGACTTATCCAATTTCCGCTCCAAAAGCCTGCACCAGAGTCCTTTGGGACAACTGTGTGGATCTCGGCAGCGTTTCCGCGATCGCTATGAAATCCTCAAAATTCTGGGGCGTGGCGGGTTTGGGGTAACGTTCTTGGCCCGGGATGTGGCTTTACCAGGACAGCCTCTCTGTGTGATTAAACAGCTTTGTCCTAAGGTCAGCGATCCGAACGCATTGCAACGGGCGCGCAAGCGATTTGAGCAGGAAGCGAAAACCCTCAGTCGGTTAGGCAACCACGCCCAAATTCCGCTGCTGTTGGATTATTTTGAGGCGGATGGTGAGTTTTATCTGGTGCAGGAATATGTTAGAGGATATACCCTGGCCAGGGAAGTTCGACGATCGGGGCCGTTATCGGAAACAGCGGTCAAGCAATTTTTACGAGAAATTTTACCGCTACTGCAATATATTCACGATAATCGCGTGATCCATCGGGATATCAAACCCCCTAACTTGATCCGGTGTAAGGATGATGGTCGCTTAGTATTAATCGACTTTGGTGCCGTCAAGGAGCAAATTGCTCAAATTGAGGACTCCGGATTTAAATATCCGACTACTCAATTTGTCGGAACAGTGGGATTTGCGCCTCCAGAGCAACTCGCAACTCGCCCAGTGTATGCCAGTGATATTTATGCGATCGGTATCACTTGCCTGTATCTGCTCTCTGGTAAATCTCCCCTAGAATTTGATTACGAATTTGTTTCCGGTGAGGTGCGATGGCAGGAGCATGTGCAGGTATCGGAACACTTTGGTAAGGTTCTGAGCAAAATGTTGCGGATTTCGCCCCAGGAACGTTACCAGTCGGCCAACGATGTTTTGCGGGCGATGGAGCTAGAACCCCACTTTGATCATCTAGTGCATTGCATGAACGTCAGGCCGCGTCCCTTTGCCGCATCCAAGTTGCCGTTAGAAGAAGTGCCTTCATCCGAATATGTACCGCCATTAGTACAAAAAGCGATGTCAATTCGGAACTGGCGCAACAAAATGAAGGCTCGGCAAGTTCGTTACGATCGTATGCAGCCTCGTGTTACCTATAGTAGCTCTGGTTTAGATCCGTAAACGGAATGAGACCGTTCTGGGTAGGGTAGTAAAACCCTTGCGGTGGATGCCATGTTCGTGGAACTCGCTTGCCGATCTCGGCAGGTAGAGACTGGCAGTGATGACATGGGATGGATCATGTGATTTGTCTCCCAGCTGACGTCCTTTGTGGCTGGCAAGGCTAACAGTACCTAATGGCCGCCTCTTCAACGGTTTACATCTGGTTGAGGGCAGTCATCATTGATGTTTAAGAAAAGCTTTGTTTTATTAAGGTTTCTGATGAAAATCCTTAAGTTTGTAAGGAAGTTACTCTTTCGTCAGTGAAGATGGGAATTAAAGGAACAGGAGTTTACTTCTCGGTTAGTTCCAATCCTGCGATCGCTAGAATTCATCCCCAACAAGCTTGCCGTATAATTCCAGCTTGCACTGAAACTCTCCCCTATGGAAGATAACTCGACTGCCGTATTTTAGCTAAAAGGGCTGGTGTTCTGACCATCTCCTCCCGATTCAGACAAGGACTGTAATGATTATCAAACTCGAATATCCAACAGGGAATAGCACTACCTTTAATGGCAGAACGCTAACTCAGGAAGGCTTATTAACGTTTTTTGTTAACCAGGCGTTTCGTAGTCAGGTCGGCGCCGAATCAATTTTGATTCAATTTGATCGCTCCTAAGCGGTTGTGAATCTGCCACTATTGAGCGATGTAAAGCTTGGCGATCGTGTTAAAACAGGAGCCAGTCGTCCCTATTCCCCAAGCTAAGGGGATAAAATTGCTGTGATGCTCTGGTCATTAGCAGTTGGGATAGATGCATTGCCCCACCAACCCAGACTTTTACCCATGTGGGTGAGTGCGCTGAATAGGGGTTGTAAGGCAAACTCTATATCAGAGCGTTTAACACAGCACTCCTATGGTGGTACTGGCTGAAATGGCGTTGGCTGAAGAACTGGCAGTTGAATGGCGATCACGGCTCCAGGCGGAGTTGCCAACTCAGGACTCTGAGCAACGTGAAAGCATTATTCAGTGGTTGTTAGGAGAAGATCAAACCCGGTTTGATCAATTAACTCCTGAGCAACGGCATGTGGTTGAGCAGGCGATCGACTATCGTTATCGCATTCTGCGGCAACGTTATCTAGATATGCCGCCGGAACGTGCCTACAAAAACTTGATACAGCGCTTAGGTAATCTATTCCTGATTCGGAATAAGATTCGGACTTGGATCGCCCTATCTCGCGATCGCCAGCGCACGGTTGTAGATGTGTTGCAAGAGGTGATTCAAGAACTGTTGCAAAACGATAACTATATGCAACAACAAGTGCTTTGGATTGCCCAATGTACGCAAAACTCTCGGCTACGAAATGCCTTATTGTTGGCTAGTACAGAAGAATACTGTCTCCGTCCGATCCGCAATCAGCCCTTACTGTGCTATCGGTTTGTCAACTATCTGCGGCGGTCTCAGAAGGGTGGGATGACTCAGGTGCCAGCCAATGATTTTATTCGCTTGGTGTCTGAGGAAATTACCCCCGATGAGGCAGAAGGCTCGGTCAGTTTGCTAGACACTCAAGCCATCACTCAATATCAAGATGCGCAGGCGGCTGAAGAACAGCAGGAATTGCGAGTTGCCGTCCAGCAAAAATTTGAGGCGTATTTGGTAGAAAAAGTTGATCCTCTAGCCGCAAAATGGTTACAGCTATATCTGCAAGGTCGCTCTCAAGAAGCGATCGCGCAAGACTTAGATCTGCCTGTGAAGCAGGTGTACCGTTTGCGAGAAAAGATTAGTTACCACGCTACCCGAGTTTTTGCGACGAAGGGGCAAGCTGAACTGGTGACGAGTTGGCTAGGTAGCCGCCCTCAGTCTGATTAAAGGTCAGATTGTGCTAGCCTGCATCTCAATTTCAATCAGCAAGTGCATCTACATTGTCACGGATTGTTTAGCAATAGATGATGGGAATCAATTCCCTCAATATTAATTATTAATTGGCTTTTTATTTCTGCGCTACAAAAAAGGCTGACTCGCCGTGTTTGCCCGGAGTACTACAAATATTTAGCAGCGAGTAGTGCGATCTCCAATCACTCAGTCGCGTCTCCGGTATATTAGGATTAGGGCGGTCTACTGGTCTGTCCAACGTGGCAAGGATGAATCGTCGAATTGGCAGAAAAACTGAACTGATTCATGCTTTTTCCGGGGGACATCACAGTTAAGGCGGTTTAGCATGGTAAGAACGCTAACTTAAACTCTTTATGGTGTCTCCTTCCGGTGACCAAATTGAGGCACAAACTCCCAACCCTGATAATTCAAATGCCTTAGGGAAACCTAAAATTGATTGGACAACGCAAGTTGATGCTGAGCAAGCATTTCGTCTGGTCGATAGCATTCTGCCGTTTGAAGCCTGTCTATATCACCAAATCTTGCCGCTGTCGTTAGAAGGCAGCCGATTGAAGCTAGGTATGGTGAATATGGATGATACGGCGGCGCTGGATTATGTGCGGCGGATTTTGGCCTATATGAACTGCTCGTTAGTGCCGCATCCTCTAGCTTCTGAAGTGCATTATGCGGCCTTAACGGCTTATTTGAATTATGCGGGTAAACAGAAATCGCCTGTCGGAACATCGACTCAACCTGTAGCGCGACGAATTGCCCGTAAATTGGCTGAAGAGTCTTCGCGCAAGGTCGCAGAAGCGGTGAATGAGGGCAATCTCGTCAATTCCGAACCGTCAGCAAGTTTTGATCCTCATACTAATCCGACTTTTTTGGTAGAAAGTCCAGACCAACTGTATCCGGAGCTGCGAGCGGCCTCGGACCATCAGGCCAATTTGCCAGTTGAGGTCGGTCAACTGCCGCGATCACAACCCCCTCCTCCGATGGAAGCAAGTGGCAATAGTCCAGCTAGCCATTTTGGTGATGTTCTACCCTCACTGAATATTGAGGTTAAATATCTGTCAGAGTCGATCGAGGTGCTGGCTACCCTGCCACCGCATGAACTCTTTCAGGAATTGTTAGGACGAATTCTGACGGGAGGCATCGGACGGTTATATTTTGAGTGTCAGCCGCAGTCTGGTCGGATTCTATGGAGCCAGAATGGGGTATTGCAGTCTGTTTTAGAAGATTTACCGCCAGCGACAGTCCAAGGAGTCCTACAGGAATTAAAGCAACTGACACGGTTACCTCTGACCCCTGTACAGAAAACTCGGCAGATTGAAATTGAACGGTTGTATCAGGGGCAACGGTTGTTGCTGCGGTTACGGATTATGCCGGGCAACTATGGTGAAGAGGCTACGGTACAAGTATTGCGAGGCGCAGCCTTAAAGTTCTATCAGCAGCAACAGATTGCGACTTTAGGTCGAGATGTGTTGGAAACAGCACAAGAACTACAACGAAAGGTGAATCAGATCCATTCTCAAACGCGATCGAACCCGATGCTGCTAACGGAGGATGCTAGCTTGATTCCAGCTCTAGATGAAGTATTAAGAAGTGTTGGGCAGCAGTTAGAAGCATTGAAGGCGATGCAGGGTGATCATCCGCATAGCTGAAGTCCGCTTATGCTGTATGCGTTGAACTTATGGGAGGATGGCGCCGAAGCCAAGGCAGGGAGATCGTTATACGTGTTTAGAAGAAATCCCAACAAAAGGGCGGAATGGCCTGCCATGCCTTGTCTAGTTTAGGCAACAGAGTTTGATCACCCTCGATTTCTACCTCACCCGCCCAATGCAGGTCGCTAGCCCGCCGCATTCCACAAAATAACTCGGTTAAATGCTCGATCGAGATTTTGAGAATGGTGGTAGTAGGCTGCGGTTTCAGGTGCATTTGGCGATCGCCAAACTCGGCAGTAATCTGCTGATCGCCCAATATCGGATCAATGATTTGAAAGGTTAAAGCAAAAGGTTCAGTCTCCTCAAGCGATCGTTGCTGAAAGGCTCCTGCCACATCGACCAACCGCCACATAAATCCACCACCAAGTTGCCCAAAGGAGTGCACTAAACCAAATTCAAACGGCGGTGCTACTAAGGTTGGATCCCGACGTTGTTCCTGTAGTAGGTGCGGAAACGGATCGGTCGGGAACGTATTCCAGATAATGGTGGACAGTTGATCGCGCAAGGAGGCAAGAAATCCTAATAGGCCTCGGTAGGCTGGAGCGGTAGCGGCAACCCATTCCTGCACCACGATCGCTAATGGGCTTTGAGGAGCGCCCAACGGCGTAAATTGCAGCATGATATATCCGAGAACTTGATCCGCCTCTTGATACACATAAATTTCCCGCCCCTTGCCCGCTTTCAACCGCTGTTGCCATTGCCAGGGCTGCCGTTGCAGCCAACCATTTTGCTGCATTGCGACAGACTGATATAACGCGGGTAAATCGTGTTGACTGGACTTGTAAGGAACTATCTGCGATCGTTCTGGATATAGCGGCAGGTGGCGAGTGGAAACACAGTATTGATGTACTGACTCAACCCAGGCCCAGCCCAACCGTCGATAAAAGCCATGCTGAAACGGGTATAACATTACGAGGGGTAACTGCTGTGATCGGGCGGTTGCTAAAGCATGTTCCAGCATCAACCGAGCAATTTTTTGACCACGTTTCTGAAGCGCGACTGCGACAGCTGCAATCCCCATAGCTGGAAATAACTGACGTTGAAAATAAATAGCGATGTCCAATTGGGTATAAGTGCCGACTCCAGTTCCAGTGTTTTCCTCGATCGCTAGAAACGGATGGCGACCCGGCAGATCCAGTCCCTCACCATACCATTCCTGCTGAAGCTCCGTTTGAGAGCTGAGTGGGGCAAAGGATAAGCGATCGAGGGTGACAATTTGGGATAAATCATCCGCTTGGGCCGGACGTAGAGTAATCCCAGATAATGAGGGCTTTGTCATAATTTATCTATTAACAAAGAAAATTCGTTGTAAATTGACACATTTTCGATGGAGTGCGGTAGGGTGGATGTGCAACGATTACCCCTGGCATGGTAGTTATGCTTTCTGGTGTTCCAACAGTTTTAGCGCTTGACTTTGATGGTGTCCTGCTGAATGGCTTGAAAGAGTACTTTCAAACGGCATGGCGGGCATATTGTCGTATCTGGAAACCTGAGGACTGCCAACCTCCAGCAGGGCTGGCAGAAACGTTCTACCGTTTGCGTCCAGTTGTGGAGACTGGATGGGAAATGCCTTTAGTGTTAAGAGCTATCTTACAAGGCAAATTGGAGATGGATCTTTTACACCATTGGGCCACGATCGTTCCAGAACTGTTAATTAGTGAAACGTTGGATGCTCAACGATTGCAATTTGAGGTGGATGATGTCCGGGATCAATGGATTGCCACGGATTTCCAAGGTTGGTTATCAGAACAAGGATTTTATCCAGGGACGATCGCGGCACTGAAACGAATTTTGGCTACTGACCAAACCCAGCTCGCGATTATTAGTACGAAGGAAGGGCGGTTCATTCGGCAACTTTTGCAGCAACAAGGCATAGATGATACCGAGTTGCAAGTGTACGGCAAGGAAGTGAAACGCCCTAAGGCGGAAACTTTACGAGAACTGCTACCCGTTTTCGGTCAGGATGCCACCATTTGGTTTATTGAAGATCGATTACAAACCTTGCAAAAAATTCAGCAACAACCGGATCTGCAAGCCATCCAACTCTTTCTAGCGAATTGGGGTTATAACACCTTGCATGAGCGAGAAATTGCCCAGTCTGATCCAGGGATCCAGTTATTGTCATTAGAGCAGTTTAGCCAAACCCCGAGTCGTTGGCTGCCTGTAGGCACAGTTCACGCTGAAGAACGCGCCTAAAACATGAGGATCAGATTTGCCGAGAATTAACGTAGGGTGATGAGGAGTAGAGCATTGGAACCTAAGCGATCGCGGCGGTCGGTTGTAAGTTCCAACGTCCTAACGGTTGAGCCACTACGGCAAGCTCGGTCATCAATTGATCGAAGCGATCGGGCGTGAGGGATTGCGGGCCATCGGATAAGGCTTTAGCCGGATTAGGATGGACTTCAATCATTAATGAATCCGTCCCTGCCGCGATCGCGGCCATAGCCATAGAAGGCACATATTCCGCTTTCCCAGTACCGTGGCTTGGATCAATCATGATCGGCAGGTGAGTCAGCGATCGCAGCACAGGAATGGCCGCTAAATCTAATGTGTTACGGGCATATTGGTTGT
>DATNPU010000186.1:0-4541 GCA_036703105.1 Microcoleaceae cyanobacterium | reverse complement strand
ACACCGCCCGTCGATACTTTGCTGGAAACACGAGATGGTAAAGCAAAACCGTAACGTTATGTCGTTTGTGGATGTACTCGCTCATTCCTGCATTTTACGCCGCAGAGCGGCGAGGAATCGACCCGCAGGGATTGAAGTGTCGCCGGAAATTGGGGTTGAACTGGAGATTGTTCAGGCCGCATTGATTGTGTCACCTGAAGTTGCTGTTGAGTTAGAAATTACCGTCACTGAGGGTGGCGGCGGAGGTAGTTAATGTCAAAGGCAAAAGCAAGTGCAACAACCCTAGCCGCGATCGCAGATCGGTGGATTGCAACAACTGGGGATATTGGACGGTTAATTCTGTTGAGTGGGGATTTAACCACGGGGTTAGGCTATACCCCTACTCCTGTGGATGATATTCTCACCTGTGACTCAGCTCCCAACTGGGAAACGGGGACGCGAGTGCGGGTCACGGCCACGGGCACTCAGCCAACGCCCCTACTGTCCAGCACCGACTATTTTGTGATTAAGGGCGCTGACTTTGGTGGCACAACTACAGAAATTAAGTTGGCGACCACCTTGGCAAATGCGTTAGCTGGAACGCCGATCAATTTGGAGGATACCGGAAGTGGCACGTTGGCACTGAATCAACAGCAGCTCAACGAAACTGACCCGATTCCGGTACTAGTTTCTAGGGAAATTACCCACCCAGACTATGGGCGGTTCCTCGTTAGTGGAGTGGCGGCAGCGACTGAAGTTGGCACAACAGCCGAGAAAAATCCGGTGGCATTTTCCATGATTGTCGGGGGCGGCTCTGACCCGTTAGTGTTCCGTCACTTTCTGTTTCTGCGCGATGCTTTAGCAACTCCTGGCGATACCACGGGCACAGAGGCCCAATTAGCGACGGAAGCCGCCGAAATTACCATCTCGCCGGGAACCTCCAAAGTGTTCACCTTAGTTTTCCGTACCAAGAATGCCGTCTAGTCTGTGTTTTCTAGTCCATACCTACCAGGATGAGCCACAGGCTAAACGGCTGCTGGCTCAAATCCGGGAATTTTACCCAGATAGTGACCTGGTGTTGATTACCGATGGTGAACCGGATGCAGCAGCCGATGTCGATACCTTTTGTGATGCCAACCAGGTGCAATTGGTTGTTGGCGATCGCCTGAAGTTAATGGAGTTTGGTAGCGATTGGGTAGAGCGCATGTTTCTGGTTTACCTGGAACTTTCCCTAGCCCCAACCTTGATCAAGCTGGATGCTGATGCCATCATGCACCGTGCTTTTGTGTCTGTGCCAGCGCTGGCTTGGTTTGGCACATTGACGAATAGCTTTTTCCGTCCGAGCTGCCGGGGTGGATGTGTGGGCTTTAGTCGAGTGGCGATCGAGCGAGCATTAGCGTCGGGCATGTTTGGCAATGAGCGTTACACTCGCTTGCCGTTTGGCTATCGGCGCTACTCCGATGAACTGCGCTTTGCTGATGAAGTGGCTAACGATGAATGGGTATTGAGTGCTGATGGGGTAGTAGCCGATGTGATGTTTCGATTGGGCATTGCTCCGAAACCTTGGACGGAGAACAATATTCAGTTCCGCAAGCCACTGCCGGATAACCTCTTGCCCTTCTCAGTGACTCACCCCCACCATGACCTCTGACGATCGCTCACGCCAACAGATTAACCAGACCCGTGCGACCAATCAGGCACAGCATCGTGCCCGTGTGCAGCAACGCCAACGCAATCCGGTGCCTACTCGCATTGGGGAACGGGATAGTCGCTCTGGCAACCATGCCGCTGTCTATCCCGATGGCAGCTCGACACCAGGGGGGCAGAAGCTGAGTGATGGGGTAACGAAACCCAATGAGGCCGCCGTAGCGTACCCCAAACCATCGGGCACAGTGGGACTTGATACCCCAAGGGCAAAGGACAGGGATACGCAACCTTTGCGCGATCGCTGTGTGGGCTACCTGCGCGGGCAACTCTTCAGTTGTGTGGAAGAAGAGAAAGACCCCCCAGGTAACTTGAAATACCTGTTTTCGGTGGAATCGGATGAAGGCTTATTGATTTATGCCGGGGGCTGGCGGCGAGAAAGTGTGTTGATCAAGCGCCTAGCTGGGGCGTTTTTGTTCCATGCCTCGATCGATAACTTAGGCGGCGATAAGTATGTGGTGAATTTGGGCTATACCACTATCGCCGGAAGCACTCACACAGTCGAGTACATGTCAAGTTCTTCGGAGGAAGGCTGGAGTTTAACTGTGCCTACAGCCTGCGCTTGTCATGGGCATGGGTTTTGGACGAACAACATTTACAATGCAGGGTCAGGTTGGCAGCGCTTAAAAGTGTTTCAGAATGCGCTCACCGTCCTGCCGCAAGACGATCCAGTGTTCGTCGGTTCTGATTCAGCCAGCATTGTAACTTGGCTACTCCCTGAATTGGAATACACCAATAGTGCTGCTCAAACAGTTATCCCGAATGTAGACCCAACCTTGTCGGATAATGGCACGTATAGCCAAGTTTATATTGATTCGCCTTACCGCATTGATCCGACTGGCAAGCAAGCGGCTGGCTACGGCTTTTCTATCAGTTCTTTCAGTGATTGGGTGCTTCCAGCTGGCGCAGCGTTTGAGGTTAACCAAGGGAGGCTGATCCTGAATCGACAAAACTATTGGGCTGACCAATCAGGGGTCGCGATTAGAACCTACAGGGTTGAGACTGAGGTTGACCATCCTGATGTCGCTCCCAGCTATGACTATGACTCGTTCCGCGATGACAACCCTTATATCGACGTCCAAACCCGAACCTTCACGTCGATCTCACCTAAATCTTTAGAACACATCAAAACCCAAGACGAACGGGCCAGTGTGCAGATTTATAAGTCGAACTTCAGCAAAGCAGGGACACGGGATGTGTTGACTTACAAAGTTGATCGCACGGGCATCAACTACACGTTCTACAATGCCTCTGTAAAACTGCCAGGAGCAATTTAAGTGGAACGAACCAAGTCTAGCGTCAGAGTTGAAATGACTCGCTTGCAGAACCAACAGCAGCAGGTTGAGCGGATACAGGACAGACGGCGCAATCAACCCATTGGAGCCAATGCCACCCAGGTTGAGCGATCGAGGGCTTCTGGTTTCCGGCTGATGCAGGGTAGTGACGGTGGGGTATTCTACTCGCGTTGGCTGGCGAACTCTGCTCCAGGCGGCAAAACACCATCGGTCACAATCAATATCAAAACTCGCTCAGTCGGCAGCGCTGTCAGTTCTCAGCAGAAGTCAGTGTAGGCTTGCCAAAGGGCAGAATCAAAATAAGTTGCTTTATCTGGCCGGGTGGTGATGACCGTAACATGATCGCAGCTTTTGGGTATTTTGAACCTGTGAGTTAAGGACAAGCAGGTACTATCTTCCTAGACTCAGCTAATCACTCCACTATCTTTTTCTCTATAGATCCAGCCGAAATCCGTTCTTTATAGAAAACTCGCGTGAAAACCCTGGTCTTTTAAGCCAGGGATGAATCACGGGCAGCTTTTAAGCTGCCCGTGATTCATAATTTAATTGTTTAATGAGGTGATACATTTGTTTGGTTGCCAGCCTGTATTACTCAATCCAGACGACTCTTTAAAAGGTAGCTGGTTATCCTCCTAATAAATTTCAAGTACAAGGGCTCTCTTGAGTTTCTCAGATGTCATTACAATACTGGTATTTCCAGTACTAGAACAGCTCATCGCCAAAATGAGAATTGCTGACTGGAAAGAGCCTCACTCGAAAGCAAAGTTCATCATTCTTCCCACTCATAGCCCAGCACTAATAGTATATCCTCCACCTCTTCCTTCAGATCGCCTCCAGCTCGGCTCATTGTCATCTCCCATTTAATAGTCGGGCTTGTTTGCACTATCTCAATGTTTAGGTTCTTAACATCTTTTTGAGCGAAATGCAGTCCACCATACTGGTTGATGGGAGTGAGCGTCATTGTGTTCGAGCCGGGTGGTGGTGGAGAAGGCAGAGGAGTCATAACAACGCTGTAGGTTCCGGTGTTTGTGCAACGTGCTAGCAGCCAGATTGTATTCACTTTTAATGTCTTTCCTCCATCCCGGAAAGGGAAGAGACTTGACAACATCTCTAATTCAAAGACGTTCCCATTAGCTGGATTGATGGGATTAAGGAATCGGTGCCATTGGGTCGGGAACTCTTGGCGTAGATTAAACATTCGCAAAGAAGGGGTTGCTCCGTCCTGACTAAAATAGTCTCGCAGATGGGCGATCGACCCATTCTTGAATGAACCCATATCTTCTCTCGCCGTGTATTTGATATGCAAAATGGCATCGGTAATCGTGCTGTAGTCAAACTGGCGTAACGCTTTGCCAAAGTCAGGACTGTTGTCATTGAAAAGTTCCAGTGACCATTGACTAATTACCCCTGCACCTTCAAAAGGTAAATAGCGCTCATCTCGAAAGCTGAGTTCAAAGATACCACTATCATTTTGGGCACTGCTAGCGGCGATCGCTTTTACTGGAATGTTGTTTTCAACGAAGCGACTATCATCATCAGGTACGCCTCGATCGTCGGTATTAC
>DATNPU010000158.1:0-8143 GCA_036703105.1 Microcoleaceae cyanobacterium | reverse complement strand
CCTAGATCAACCTCACGGTAGTCAAGGTTGTGAAGCGTTAAATGTTAAGATGCTGTAACGATCACAGCCATCTTTCGAGTGCGATCGGCCACGCTCTCCACCTGTCCCTGATCTACTCCGTGATCCATTTCCTACCCACTGATTGATTTCCGCTATGCCCTTGTCAACGCCCAGTTCTCCCACTCCGGCCTCGTCACACCAGCAATCACAACACGACTCACTAACACTCCCTACCGTAGCCGTCTCCTTGCAAGGGGTTTATAAGGAATACAACCAGGTTCCGGTCGTTAATGATCTGTCCTTTGAGATTCAAGCCGGAGAAATGTTTGGGTTATTGGGGCCTAATGGAGCGGGAAAGTCTACCACAATCCGGATGCTCACCACTCTCACTAAACCTTCACAGGGAACAATCCAGATCGCAGGGCATGATGTTATTCGTGAACAATGGCAGGTGCGGCAACGGATTGGCGTAGTCTTACAGCAACTGAGTGTTGATAATGATCTGTCCGTTTGGGAAAACATGGAATTTCATGGACGGATGCATCACATTCCCAAAGTTAGGCGGCAACAGGAAATCGATCGCTGGTTAGAGTATGTGGAACTGGCAGATCGGCGAGACGATCGCGTGAAAACTTTATCCGGTGGCATGAAACGACGGCTACAAATTGCCAGGGCCTTACTGCATCAACCCGACATTTTGTTTTTGGATGAACCGACCGTTGGCCTTGATCCCCAAACCCGGCGACGATTGTGGGAAATTATCCGCGATTTGAATAAACAAGGCATGACGATGCTGCTGACCACTCACTATATGGATGAAGTGGAATACCTCTGCGATCGCATTGGCATTATGGATGCCGGTCGCCTGATCGAACTAGGAACCCTGGAGGAATTCCGCCAAAAACATGGAGAAGGCATGGTGATGAAACAACAAGGCGATCGCTGGGATTACAGTTTCTTCCCCACGCTGGACGCGGCCAACGCCTATCTGGACCAGCAACCTGATAAGACTGGCATGATGGTACGCCCTTCTAACCTGGAAGATATTTTTGTCGAACTCACGGGCCGGAATCTGGATTAATCCGCCAGTAGCGATCGTTACTTAAAATTATGTAAACTTTTATCAATAGTTTTAAGCTGTGAAGGAATCCTCCTGTGACAACGCAATCCGGATTTGGGAAGCCAAAAGCCACAAAACAACCCTCGAAGCAAGCTGCCAAGCGCTCTGAAGCCGCGAAACAATACGACAAAATGAAAGCCGATGGCATGCCGGAATTTACCATCTTCATTCGGATTCAAGGGAAGAACAATTGGTATCCGGTCGGTTCGATCGCCGTTGCCCGCAGCAATCAAATTAATCGCGCCATTTTTGATCAAGAAGCAGAACTCCTACAGGGAGGCTTACGCTTGTTCCCAATTCTGCGCAAGCACCAAAACCAACTAGAGTACGGTTATCGCCTGAAGCAATTTAATGACGAACCGATTCAGGTAGCAACAAAGCCCTCAGCTACCGCTGGAAATTTGATTCAAACGTCGTTAAATCAAGTGAAAGACCGCTTAAGTGGCTTATTCCAACGGAAATAACGGAATTTTGAGCTGGAAAGTCGTCTGGTTGTTGGCACTTTCCAGCTGAATTGTAATCCCTAACTGCTCGGCTACTTTTTTCACCAACGCCAAGCCTAGTCCCGTACCACTATATTTCCAGGGATCGCTATTGGGAATCCGATAGAACCGATCGAAAATGCGATCGCGCTCAGATGGAGGAATCTCGACCCCCGAGTTAGCTATAGACAGCAGAATAGCATCCATATCTGTCGGGGCCTGGACTGACAGGGCAATCTGCTCACCCGCAGGCGTATACTTACAGGCGTTGGTCAACAGTTCCACCAGGATGCGTTGCAAATAGGAGAGGTCGGTCGTTAAGGTCGGTAACGGCTCTGGAATGGTGAGGACGATCGTTTGCTGTTGCTGTTTAGTACGCTCAAGAAACGGTTCCACTAGATGCGGTAGCCACAGAGCTAGGTTAATTCCCGTCAACATTAGCGGTTCTGTTTTAGCATCTAACCGAGTCAGTTCCAGCAAATCATCGATCAAATTAATTTCTCGCTGACATTCCTGCTTCAAAATCTGGAAATACTGGTCCGACTGTTGCAGTGATGACACCAACGTAACGTCAAGGCCAGCCTGCCCGATTGTCTCTGCTTGACAGAACTTCTCTGGATCAAACAATGTCATTTCCAGCATTTGAATCGCCAGTTGAATGCTCGACATCGGTGTCCGCAGTTCATGGGAAATCGTATTGAGAAAGTCATCTTTTAGTTGACTCAACCGTTCTAGTTCTTGCACCTGAGCTTGGGCAGCCTGATACAGTCGAGATTGGCGCAGCCCGATCGCACAATGAGTGGCGACTTGCTGAACTAACCGAACCTCCGTTTCTTCAAACACATCAGCCACTGGCTTAAACAGCCACATATCACCCAATACAACCCGCTCATCCATCAGGGGACAAATCAAGACAGTGACCGGCTGAAGTTGTGTGCCGTGAGTGAGGTCGCGTTTATCACAGCAAAGGCAGCACTGTACCGATTGCCCTTGCAAAACCTGGGCATATAAATCACGCCGCTCGCCCCCCATGTCGATCGTGACTCCGACCGCCGACCTCACCCCGACCTGAATTGATTCGTAGCAGATTGTAGAGGTTTGAGATTCCAGGTGATAGAGGGCTGCATCACAGGTATTGATTTGCAATTCAGCGGTCAATTCCTCTACTGCCGTTTGCAAAATCTGCCCTTCATCTAAGCTATCTCGAACGCGATCGGTAATCCGTTTAAGTAGCGCCTCAAAATCTAAGGCCTGCTGAAGCTTCGCCGTTCGTTCCTGAACCTGGCCCTCCAACCGGGTATTCAGGATTTGCACCCGTTGATAGAGTTCTGACTGCTGAATGGCAATCCCAACTTGCACTGCCAGTTGTCTGAGCAAATCTATTTCCATTGGTTGCCACTGTCGGCTTCTCTGGCAATGTTGGGCAACTAGTAACCCCCACAACTGATTAGACCCTGGAGATATTGATGCCGCTGTAACGTTGGTATCTGCCGAGCAGGACTGCTCACTAACCACAATGCCAACAATGAGAGAGGCCTGCACCTGGAGCGATCGCAACAGCTCAATATAAGCCTCTGGCTGTTCCGTAGCATTGATATCCGTGATCGCTTGCACCTGCCCCTGCAAATAAGCATCCAGACAAGCTTCTTGTTGCAGCCCTTGATGCTGAATGCGTTTGCCAAGAATGCTAATCGTCGGCGAAGTCACAGATTCTACGATGACCAGCCCACTCTCATTTGGCTCGATCGCGTAAATCAAGGTGCGATCGACCTGGAGCAACTGCCGCACCTCTTCTACCGTGGTATTCAGGATGTCATTCAAATTTAAGGACTGACGAATCCGCTGAGTCATCGCACTGATCAAGCGTTCATGTTCCGCTTGTTGCCGCAGCACCATTTCTGCCAGCTTCCGTTCGGCCAGTTCTGCCTGCACTTGAGCATACAAATTTGCTTGATGAATGGCGATCGCTAATTGGTTAGCGATCTGCTGTAATAACTCGGCCTCCGTTGCTTGCCACTGCCGTTGCTCAGCACAGGCATGAACCACCAGTAATCCCCAAACTCGCGGCGTTGCAGATGGCTTTGTGAGCGGCTCGAACGGTTGTTGGGTATCCTGCACGATCGGAGCCACAATTTTAGACTTGACTCCGGCTTCCCGCATAAACTCGGTCAGGCAATCAGTCCACTGATCGTTCGTGACATCCAGCACAATCCGGGGTTGGGCCTGACGGTAGTGGTCATAGCATTCGGTTGGAAAGCATTGATCCTGCCAGTACATCTTGAGAATTTCTGGATAGCCTGCCAAGACAGACTCTTTAATCACCACCCCAATGCCGTCAGCCGTCAGTTGAAACACCAGCACTCGATCGGCTTGGAGGAGTTGCCGCACTTCATTGACCGCCGTAGTCAAAATTTCATTCAGATCTAGCGATTGCCGGATCCGTTGCGTAATCCGACTAATCACCTGTTCTAGCTCAATTCGGCGACGTAGTTCAGCTTCTGTACGCCGTCGATCGCTGACATCCTGAACTAAAGCAAAAATCGCGGTTCTTTCGTCAGCACCATGAGGCTGGATAACCTGCTGCCAGGCACAATCAATCAGTTTGCCATCCTGACGGTAACTCCGAGTCGTATAACAAATCGCAGCACTGTTGCTTGACCAATCCATGCTCTGCTGCACAATTGGCCAATCAGCTGCATGAACGATCGCCAACGATTGCCAGGACTTTCCTAGCACAGTTTCCGCTGGCCAGCCAAAAATTTGCTCTGCTTGCTGAGACCATAGCGTCACGCGGAAATCAGCATCCCAACCGACGATCCCTAAGGCCGACTGTTCCACATGCAGCGATAACAGCTGATAGATTTGTTGGCATTCCAGCATGGTCAGTGGCATATCCAACTGCTGTTCAGACCATGCCTGAAGTTGCAGGAGATTCGGAACACTCTCACGAAACTTACAGGGTGGAATAGCCGCGATCGGAGGCAGAGGGCTTTCCGTTAACAATGGGTCAACCCTCTGGCTACAACCAGAACTCATGACCGACTCATTGGAATTCATTATTAATTAGCAAGCAGTAGTTTGCACAATTAACGGTGGTTTGGCACAGGTAGTTTGGCGGATATCGTTTAGGCTTAACTTTATTAGAGTGCCCGCTTCGGCTCCGGGTTAGACACAAAAACTTAATAGTTCACATCCACTCATCTTCCTTCATTGTCTCTGCTCCACCCTAAAATCCGCTGTTAAAACTTTTTGCATTGTTTGAGAAGTATTTGTTAACAAAGCGGCTAGATATTGGCTGAGCAGTGCCCGAAGTTGGGGATTCAGTTGATAGGTGTTATTTCCAGACCGAGAGAATAACGAGAGCGTACTCAACGTTTGGATATTAGGATGCTGTTGAGAAAGCGGAGTTAGCAAAGCCAGGTCGGATGCAGTTGCAACTAAACCAGATGGCAATTGCCCTTCCAACAAGGCCAGAATCGCTGATTGGCACAGGTGTAAATCAATCCCATGCTGCTCCAAAACCTGTAAAATCTGCCCAACTGGCTGCGGCTGTCCTGACAAGTATTTCACTATCATTTGTAGGAGGAAGTAGCTACTGTATTGATGACGCTGAACATCAAATACTTTTGGATACTGGGATAACCGTGCTAATCCTAGGGCAAGCGATCGATCCGGGTGAGGTGGCATAACCGTCGCATTAGGCAATTTTTGTTGGAGCCATGCCGCGATCGAATTCATTCGCGTCGTGCCACCCCAGCAAATTACTTGGTGAATCGATGCTGTCGTAGCTCCGGCCTGGTGTAGTAAGTGATTCAGTTCCCGGTTTAACTGCTGAAGATAGGGTAAGACAACCCGATGATGCCAATCCCGTTGGCTTAAGCTCCACTGCTGCTGTTCCCAATTAAAAATCACCCGATCGTGCTGCGATAACCCAGGTTTAGCCGCTCGTACCGCCTTGACTAATTCCCGACCTAACCAGGTACTTTCTAATTGTTGCTGGAATCGGTAGCGGGTCGGCAGATCAGGTTCACCCGGTAGCGGCAGATCCAGATCTTCAAATCCTAGCCGTTCCCAACTGCGGGCAGAGGGATGGAGTAGCTGACAGATCATATCCTGGTCGATCGCATTGCCCGCATAAGCCAAACTCCGCAAGTAGCAGTCTTCACGGGTGGGAGCCTCTGCCGTAGATGGCCAGTTCACCAGTAAGAGTTGAGTTGTCGTTGCCCCAGCACTGATTACCAGCGTCGTACCAGCGGTGAGAGGCGTTTTCATTGAGGGATTAACCGATGAGAGTGCACTCAGGAGGGCTGCGATCGGATCTTCTAAAAAGAACACCTGATCAGGACGATCAACCAGCCCAGCCGTCAATACAGCTTCCCGCACATTAAAACCGTAGGCTTCTGACCAACCTGTAGGCTGACTAACAACGACCCCCGCCAATTGACTCAGAGCCGCATTGGCTAGCTCCGAACTTAATCCTTCAACGGAACAGGGCAGCTCGATCGTATGCGTCGGATTCAGAGGAGCCAGTAAACTGATCAAGGCTTGCTGGAACCAGCCTAGAGCGATCGCCCAATCATTGGACCATTGCATCATGGGTTCCCACGTTTTGGTTTGCGCCGAGAAGTAAGGAATCCCTAGGTTCAGGTAATGCTTGAAATCATGCAGTAATAATCCGGTAGGAATCGCATCCAACAATTCGGCATCCGCCTGAGCCTGAGCCGCATACCCAACGGAGATCGTAGCAGTGGGAGGCTGTTCTGGCTGATCAGCAGTCAGGTAAGCGATCGTCGGTTGCTGAGTAGCTCTAGCCAATCGTTGTTGTTCCAGCTTTGACCAGACGATCGGATAACTCTGACCGGTTCGGCCATTGAATAGGGTCGCAGAAATCGCTGTAGTGCCGAGATCAAGTCCCAAATACCACTCCGTTGAGGAATGGGCAAATCCTTCAGCGATCGAGCCTTCATGGTTGAAACCCTTGTGGTTTGGGTCGTTTACCGGGCCTTCTTTTTTTTTTCTGGCGTGGATGGTTTGGCTTCTGCGGCTCCTGGTGATGGCGGATCTGATGGCGGTAGCCCTAACAAACTTTCAAAGGCTTCATCTAAGGTCAAAGCATCCATGCCAGTGGCACTGTTGTCAACTTCCGGTTCTGGCTGTACAGAAGTCGATTTAGAAGGAGGGCCAACAAACAGATCATCCATGCCCTCTAGCGTAAAAGCGGTCAGCTCTTCTACGGTGGGTGACAGCAATTCTGACGGCGCTGAACCAGTTGTGGGCAGATCCCCAAATAAGTCATCCATGCCCTGCAAGGGGTCAGATAACTCTAATTCGCTGTTAGGAGTAGGCTCGATCGGGGCTGGTGCGATCGAGGGTGCGTTTCCGAACAAATCTTCAATGCGATCGGCCAAGGGAGCGGATTGGACAGTTGGCGGTTCTGATGATAGCGGGGCAACTTGATCAAACAGATGATCAATCCGTTCCAGAGTCGGCACATAGGAGGAGGGCGGATCCTCTACTGGGAGTTGAGTTGGCTCCGAGACTGTAGTGAATTCAACCCGAGGAGCATCATCAAATAAATCTTCCATCCCTTCTAAGGTAAAAGGCGGATTAGGCTGACCTGTCTTCGCCAATAACTTAGACCCTCCACCCTCGGCTGACCGATTCCGATTAAATAAATTCTCGATATTCTCCTGAGTAAATGGAGAATCAGCGATTGGAGTAGGTTCTGGCTCCACTTGGGAAACTACCGGAGGAGGTGGTACCGAGGATACTTCAGTTTTAGCGGCCACTGGTGGGACATCTTCAAATAAACTATCCATCCCCTCTAGGGTGAAAGGCAACGGTTCATCGGGAACCACGGGAGTCACCAAGGCAGGTGGCGGGGCCGCGGGAGCGGCATCCTCAAACAAGTCATCCATTCCTTCTAGAGTGAAGGGCAGGGCAGCCTCGATCGCCAGAGGGACAGTCGGCGATGCTGTAGGTTCAGGTGCAGTCGGCTCGGCAAATAAATCATCCAGGAGGGTATCCTGACCTGCTGAGGCCGAGTCTGGGTCTGATTCAACTAGCGATGACTGAGACAGCACGATCGCAAAGTCTTCTAGTGACAATTCATCGCCTGCCGATACAACGGACTCCGGAAGATCGGTGGCAAACTCTTCCAGAGAAGGTTCTGGTTCGGCGATCGGGGAGGCAGGCATCGTCGCTGCAAATTCCTCTAACGATGCGTCCGACCAATCAACCTCAGACGATGCAGATTCCAGGGCTGTGGCAAATTCTTCCAGTGACGGCTCATCTGGCAAAGAAACTTCGGAAATTTCTGTAGCAAACTCCTCTAGCGACAAATCTGGTTCGGCGATCGCCGAGCTGAAATCTTCTAAAGAAGCTGCATCGGTGGCTAACGGCAAGTCAGGCAGGGCAGTAGCGAATTCCTCCAAGGATAAATCGGCATAGGAGAGGGCTGGTTCCTCCAGTTCTGATTCCGGCTCTGACTCTGATTCTGGTTCTGAGATGGCAGCCGCAAATTCCTCTAAGGATTCTTCCT
>DATNPU010000141.1:0-7148 GCA_036703105.1 Microcoleaceae cyanobacterium | reverse complement strand
CTTTCATCTCTATCAGGAACGAAAATCAACTAGACATTGAAATTACCCGATCGCTACTGGCTAATTCTGGCTTACATCCAACCCCAGAGTCGAACGATCACCCAAGCGCTCCTCTGTACGCTAGTTTTCACGGCAATCTGGCCTATCCTGGCATGGCTGGCTGGTGGAATGGCACAACTCATTGCAGAAGGAAATGTGGCGGCGATCGCTCGACTGTCTGGACTAGGGGCTATTGTCTTTTTGACTCAAAAGATTGCTCAATACGGACAAGATGCCTTAATGGCAAAGGTCGCCTTGGCGATCGCGTTTGAACTCCGTACCCGCGTCTATGCCCATTTGCAACGGTTAAGCCTCAGCTACTTTGAAACGGCTCAAAGTGGCGACCTTGCTTATCGTCTGACCGAAGATATAGATCGGATTGGTGAGGTGGTCAATAAGCTCTTCCATCAGTTTGTCCCTAGTGTGCTGCAACTGGTGGTGGTGTTGAGCTACATGGTTTATCTCAATTGGCAACTGACGCTAGCTGCGTTACTGATCGCTCCCTTAATGGCTGTTTTGATTACCTGGTTTGGGGAGAAAATTCGCCAGTTGTCTCACCGTAGCCAAAGCCGAATTTCTAACCTGTCTGCCATGCTGGTCGAGGTCTTCAGTGGCATTCGGTTAGTCCAAGCCTTTGCCGCCGAGGATTACACCCTGAACCGTTTTAGCCGGGAAGCCGAGCGCAATCGCAGTGCCCGCTTCCGAACAGAGCAACTAAAAGCCATTCAGTTCCCAGTCGTCGGCTTTCTCGAATCGCTGTGTTTGCTCCTACTTCTGATGCTGGGTGGGTGGCAAGTCTATGCCAAGAATATTTCAGGGAGCCAGTTTGTCAGTTTTCTGACGGGTGTGGCTATGCTGATTGATCCCATTTCGCTCCTGACCAGCAACTACAACGAGTTCAAACAAGGGCAGGCATCGATCGATCGCGTGTTTGAACTGCTTTCTATTCAACCGACGGTGATCGAGCGGCCAGGCGCAAAAGTGATGCCACCGGTGACAGGTAAAGTGGAATACCATCATGTCAGCTTTGCCTATCAACCGAATCAACCAGTGCTGCGGGATTTAAGCTTACTAGCGATGCCAGGAGAAGCGATCGCGCTAGTGGGTTCCTCGGGGGCTGGCAAAACTACATTAGTTAATCTGCTGCCTCGCTTCTACGATCCCCAGAATGGCCAAATCTTGATCGATGGCATTGATGTGCGCGATGTCACCCTGAGTAGCCTGCGCCGCCAAATTGGGATTGTGCCTCAGGAAACGATTCTATTTTCTGGCACGATCGCTCAGAATATTGCTTTTGGGCAAGCGAACTTCGACCTGGAAGCGGTACAAGCGGCGGCTAAGATTGCCAATGCCCATCAGTTCATCATTCAGTTTCCCGATGGCTATCACAGTTGGGTGGGTGAACGGGGCGTCAATTTGTCGGGCGGACAACGGCAACGGTTGGCGATCGCTCGGGCGGTGTTGCTCAATCCCCGGATCCTAATTTTGGATGAAGCAACCTCAGCCCTCGACTCGGAATCGGAAGCGCTGGTTCAGGAAGCCCTAGAACGTCTGATGCAAAATCGCACAGTGTTCATCATTGCCCATCGCTTAACGACGATTCGTCGCGCCGATCGCATTTTAGTGATCGAACAAGGCCAAATTATTGAGTCTGGCACCCATACCGAACTGCTTAGCCAAGGTGGGCGGTATGCTGGCTTCTATGCCCAACAGTTTCAGGACTAATTCGATCGACTAGACTGAAGCTACAAATGTTACGTGGGAGTTGGGACTCATGGAGCCAATCATTGCGGCCATTGCTCTGGTGATTGTGGGCTATACCGTCGGGTCAATCAAAATCATCAATCAGGGATATGAGGGCATTGTGGAACGGTTGGGCCAATACCGTCGCACCCTGAAGCCGGGCTTAAACTTTGTCATTCCCTTTTTCGATACGGTTTTAGTGGAAACCACCCGCGAACAACTGTTAGATAGTAAGCCACAGTCTGCCTTAACCCGTGACAATGTGACCATCACGGCCGATGCTGTGGTGTACTGGAAAATTTTGGATGTGCAGAAGGCCTATTACGAGATTGAGGATCTGGAGGAAGCCTTAAACAATCTGGTGATCACGGCGTTACGATCGCAGATTGGGCAAATGGATTTACGCGAAACTGTATCCTCACGTAACCAAATTAACCAGGCATTGTTACAACAATTGGATGAAGCCACAGAACCCTGGGGTGTCAAAGTGATGCGGGTAGAAGTGCAGGAAATTAAGATTTCTGATACCTTGCGGGATGCTATGGAACGAGAACGTGCGGCTGAAAGTAATCGTCGGGCGGCACTGTCGGAAACCGAAGGAGTCGTTGAGTCGATTCACCGAATTTCTAAGGTATTACAGTCACAACCCAATGCCGAGTACGTTCTACGCTATCTGTTGGCCCAGAAGTATGTGGATGCCAGCTATAAGTTGGGGGAAAGCCCGAACTCCAAAGTGATCTTTATGGATCCAAAAGCTTTAAGTGAAACGATCGCTGACCTGATTAGTGCTGACAACGAGGGCATTGGTGAAAGTGGAAATAGCCAGAATAAATAGCGGCTCGCCTTCCCCAATTGCCCCACTCAGAACTAATGCCGCCAGATGGCATCCATAACACGGCAGACATCATGGATCGCCTGAACATCGTGAACTCGCAGGATATCTGCTCCCCCAACGATCGCGGCACTACAAGCCGCTGCCGTCCCCCAAACACGTTGCTGGGGATCAGGCTGGTTCAGAATATGTCCAATGAAACTTTTGCGAGAAACCCCAACTAAAATCGGACAATTGAGCGTATGAAACTCAGCTAAACGGCGGAGAATTTCCAGATTTTGGGCATAGGTTTTGGCGAAACCAATGCCCGGATCAATCGCAATTTGAGCTGGATCCACACCACAGGCGATCGCAGTATCAATTTGGTGTTGCAAAAAATCCGTAATTTCGCCGATTAAATTCTGATAGTCCGTCAATTGCTGCATGGTTTTGGGGGTTCCGCGCATATGCATTAGCATCACTGGCACACCCAATTTGGCTATGGTCGGCAGCATATCCGGGTCAAAGCGCCCCCCAGAAACATCATTAATCACATCCGCTCCGGCTGCTACAGCCGCAGAGGCGACGGTGGCCCGTGTTGTGTCGATCGAAATCGGGATATCAGAGTCCTGCCGAATGGCTTGCACGATCGGCATCACCCGATGCAACTCTTCGTCTAGCGAGATTTCTTCTGCCTGAGGCCGGGTCGATTGGCCACCAATGTCGAGAATATCTGCGCCAGCGGCAATCAAGCATCTGGCTTGAGTCAGAGCAGTTTCCAGCGTATCAAACTGGCCACCATCACTAAAACTATCCGGAGTCACATTCAGGACTCCCATCAGATAGGTGCGTTGTCCCCAAATAAACTTAGAATTTCTGAGCTGCCAAGCTGGGAGTGGCTGAGTTGTCACAATTGACATGCAATTCATCGCTAAAATTACTACTTTAAGTCCCTCAGTAGATACCTAGAGAACCCGTGATAGCACGGGCAGCATTTGGGAATTCTAACTTTAACATTGCGGCAGCATTGTGATTGCAGGTTCCAGGGTCAGGCTACCAGGTATGTGTTCGGCTTCAGCCAGTGGCGATCGACTACCTTAAGCTAACGATAAAAAGCTCCGGATTACGCTTGATGCATGGGAGTGATGTCTCCATGCCCCACATTTAATCTTCATAAAACACCCATGAAACATTTGCTCAAACGGTTACCAGCACCTGTAATCCTAGTGAGTTTATTTTTAGTGTTCACGGTTCCGTTTGCGATCATTGTGAATCGGTTAATTTCTGAAATTGGTGTTAGCACAGACTTTACAGCCAAAGAACAACTAGGCATTAAATACAATGTGGGGCTACGGCAACTGCTGGAAAAACTCGTGCAGCACCAGCAACTCGTTAATAGCTATCTCAACGGCGATCGCGATCTCGCTCCAGTCATTATCAGTAAGCAGGCCGAGATCGACCGCTTAATCCAATCGCTAGAACAGACTGACCAGAACCAGAGAACAGCGTTAGGAGTGAACCATCACTGGAACCACTGGAAAATTCTATGGCAGCGTCTAGCCCAGAACTGGCAACCATTTACTACGGGAACCAATCTGCAACTGCATCAAGATCTGATTCAGCAACTATTGCAATTGATGGTTGATCCAGGGGATACATCAAATGTCCTCCTGGAGCCAGAGCTAGATTCTTACTACCATCTGGATAGTGTGGTTAACAAGCTGCCTCACTTAGTCGCCCGCACGGCCTATGCCAGAGATCTAGGGACGGGACTTTATCAAGGGCAACCGCTCACAGTCAATCAACAAGTGCAACTGAGGGTGGTGCTCAATGAGATCGAAACTCCCCTAAGAACCATCCAACGGGGTGTAGGGGTAATCTTTCAGCACAATTCCCAACTTAGAGCCGCACTATCGTTACCGCTCCAAGAAAGTAGCGCGACCAGTGAGACGTTTTTGGCAACTATTCGCACTAGTAGTGTGAGCCCAAGGAGTGATCAGTCACAGGGGATTCTCACATTAGGGAATCGAGCGATCGCTAAGCAGCTTCAGCTCTACGATGCTATGGTTCCCGCTTTGGAACAGTTGCTGCAACAACGGTATGACTACTTCATTGAGAAAAAGCATCAAGTTATCAGCTTTGCCGGCTTTGTCCTCCTCACCGTTCTGACGCTCTTGATTGCCTTCACCCGCACCCTGAAGCGCCGTCAGCAGGCGGAACACCGCCTAGGCATTCAATATGCCACAACCCGGGCGTTGGCAGAATCCACCACCTTAAACGATGCCATTCCCAAAGTTTTACAGGCCATTGGCCAAGCATTACAGTGGGATCGCGGCGAACTATGGGCGATCGACCCAACGACCAAAACGCTGAATCTGGTTCAAAGCTGGACAAATCCCAAGCTCCAATTCCCGAGTTTAGGCAGTAGCAGCCCCACTTTTTCGCCAACCGAAGGCTTATTAGGCCAGGTCTGGCATCAGAAATCAACGCTGTGGATTCCGGATATTCGTCAGGAGGAACAGTTCTTACAGGGACAAAATCTTATTAATGCCGGTCTGCGCTCGGCGGTGAGTGTGCCGTTGCTGAGTGAGCATCAGATGTTGGGAGTAATGACGTTCTTCCAGCGTCGAGTGCAACGACCAGATGGCGACTTGATCCAAATGATGACGACGATCGGGAACCAGATTGGTCAGTTTATCAAACGCAAACAGATTGAGGAAACCCTGCAAGGCATTGCCCAAGATGTCTCTGCCAGCACTGGCGCCGCCTTTTTTCAATCCCTGGTGCAAACACTAGCGACCACCCTAGAACTAGATTATGCTCTGATTGGCAAAATTACCCCAGGGCAGGTGGAGCGAGTCACAACTGTAGCGGTTTACTGCCAAGGCCAGATCATCGACAACTTTGAATATGAGCTGGCTCACACCCCCTGTGCTGGCGTAGTTAACCAGGGGTTTTGCTGCTATCCCCAGAATGTGCGGCAGCGTTTTCCTGACGATCCGCTACTAGCTCGGATGGCTGTAGAAAGCTATTTAGGCACCTCTCTATTTAGTTCTACTGACCAACCATTGGGGCTACTAGTCGTGATGAACCGCCAGCCGATCGCAGATCTGCAACTGGCTGAATCAATGCTGAAAATTTTTGCCACTCGAGCTGCGGCCGAACTGGAACGAGAGCAAGCTGCCGAAGCTTTACGCGACCAGGAAAAATTGCTGCGGTTGGCCCTAAATGCCGCCCAAATGGGAGCCTGGGATTGGAATATTGTGAGTGGAGAGGAAAACTGGTCGAAGGAAGTCTCTGAAATTTTTGGCATTCCTGCCGATCAAGTGTCCTATGCCGAGTTTATTAAACGGGTGCATCCGGACGATCGCACGATCGTCGAAGCCGCCCAAAATCAGACGATGCAAAGTCAGGCAGAGTATAACGCCGAGTACCGAATTATCTTGGACGATGGAGCGATTCGCTGGGTCAATAGTCGCGGGAATGTGATGCGCGATCCAGAAGGCAAGCCCTTACTGATGACGGGTGTCACGATGGACATCACGGCCCGGAAGCAAGCAGAAGCAGCCCTAAAACAAGCAGAAGAGAAGTATCGCAGTATTTTTGAGAATGCGGCGGATGGCATTTTTCAGACGACTCCGGATGCGGTCTATATTAGCGCCAACCCCGCTCTAGCCCGAATTTATGGGTATGACTCACCCGAAGAATTAATCGCCACTCTGTCCTACCAGATCGATCGCCAGTTATATGTTGATCCTAATCGTCGCGCCCAATTCTGTCAGTTGATCGAGCAATACGATACCGTGATCGATTTCGAGTCACAGGTGTATCGACGGGACGGTAGCATCATTTGGATCTCCGAAAATGCCCGAGTTGTAAGAGATACTCAGGGTAATATCGCCTACTACGAAGGCATTGTGAAAGATATTAGCGATCGAAAACATGCCGCAGAGGAACTGTTTAAAGCCAAAGAAGCCGCCGAAACCGCTAACCATGCTAAGAGCCAGTTTTTGGCTAACATGAGCCATGAATTGCGCACTCCGCTCAATGCCATCATTGGCTACAGCGAAATGCTTCAGGAAGATGCCGGTGATATGGGCTACGAAGACATCGTGCCTGACCTAGAAAAAATCCATAACGCTGGTAAACACCTCCTCGGCTTAATCAACGACATCCTCGATATTTCCAAAATTGAAGCGGGCAGAATGGATCTGTATCTAGAAAACTTCCGAATTTCTAGCTTGATTCAGGAAGTCCAGGCTACCGTTCGCCCCCTGATGGACAAGAACAATAATCAACTCATCGTCCATTGCCCTGACAATTTGGGCACGATGTATGCTGACCTAACTAAAGTCCGCCAATCCTTGCTGAACCTGCTCAGTAATGCCGCTAAGTTTACGGAGAAAGGCACAATTACCCTGGCTGTGGTTCGGGTAGGTGAAGAAGATGAGGAAGCTAGGCAAGGAGTGGGAGATAGGGAAGATCACAACATTTCCTCTCCATCTTCCTCATCCGCCTCATTTCGCACTCCTTCATCCCCCCCATCTCCCACTCC
>DATNPU010000137.1:0-4981 GCA_036703105.1 Microcoleaceae cyanobacterium | reverse complement strand
CCGAGCGATGAGGATCTGTCGTCAAGTCGCGAAACAAATCTAGCCCGATCGCCCGTGGTTGATAGTTTTCTAGAGTTCTTAATAAAGTCGCTAATTCTCGATCGGGAATCGGATATTTACCAACCGCTTTAATATCCGCTTCATTAATGCCCACAATCACCACTTTTGATTCTGCTGGTTCGGTAGGGCGGGAGCGCAAAAAGTAATCAAAGGCCATCCACTCCAACACTTGGAGCGAGCCAGTCAAGCGCGCGATCGTGATACAACTCATCACCACTACTCCCGGCAACACACCTGTACGCCAAACGCGAGTTTGCTGCCGGAGTTGTGTCCAGAGTCGATAATTCAGCTTGATCTTCACTAACTTAATAGCCCTAGCTTCCGGGCCGCAATTTCAATTTGAATCCGGAGGTCTTTATCAGGCTCATCGTAAACTCCCAAAGCATCTTGCAACCGGATCCAGTAGTTTCGCACTGTCCGATCGCTGACCTGCATCCGTTCTGCGATCGCCTTGTCCGTCAAGCCTTCCTGAAATTTTAGCGTTAGCACTTCTAGCCAACGGCGATCAAACTCAGGGCGCGCCCGTAGCTCTGGGGGGAGATAGATCGATCCACGCAACGCAAAATCAACTAAGCGAAGCATTTCTCGAATTGGTAACGATTTATCCATCGCCGCAAATCCACCTTCATAGGCGTTGATCATCGGCTTTAACTGCACCAACGGTTTGATATTGGTACTCAACACCACAATATTTGGAGCCAACCGACTTTCGATCAGCGCTTTCAAGAACCGAATCCCAACTTCAGGGCTGGCTGAAGTATGGGGTTTCTCTGGCAAGCTCAAGTCCAATACAATCAGCATTGGATGGTAATACTTGAGTTGCGTCTGAGCCGTTTGCAGATCTTGCGCGGTTAGTACATCGGCAGCAGGATAAGTTCGCTTCAACGCCGGAACAGTCCCTTCAAGAATAGCCTCATGGTCATCAACGACGAGAAACGTTTGTTTTGTGGTTGCCTCTGTAATGCCTCGGCTCATTGCAGCTATCCCTCAAGCATGATGCACCCTTATACTATTCAGCTATTTCCATAGCCAACCGTATTATTTTCAGTCTCATAGAAAATAGTTACTAACTAGGATCTATCGACTAGGCTGTGAAATAGCTTACCAGTTGCAGCCTGATGTAGGGGGGTAGGTGGCACATACCTGATTTGACTTGCGATGCCGAATAGCAGTTCATCTGAGATCCTGGATCGAATCTTGCCTGCTCACATAACGCCTGATGATAGGGTTCGTGTGAATGCTTGAGGTTTAGCGCCCAGCGATGACACGATTGGGGATGCCACCCTGACAAACAATCCCCTCTCCAGACATGGAAAGGTGGCTTGTAGAACTTGGAAACAGCCATGTTCCTGTGGAATTGGGGCAGAGTAGACGGCTGGTTTCCTGTCACCAGCTAAGCTAGCCACAGATAGCAATAGCCTAACGGCAGTTTAAACGATTTATTACTGTTACACAGGCCCATGACCTGAAAGCAACCTTCCAAATTTGGAAAGTTCCGACTTCTGCTAGAATTTGCCTTTTTCAGTTGCCAGTTGGGAGCCCACTCACAACTCATGCCCCACGAATTCCATTCAGGCTGTCCTGAGCGATCGCACAATTGGGATCAAAGGATAGGGCGAGTTCAAAAGCGGCGATCGCGGCCGGTGTTTGTCCCAGTTGCAAGTAAGCCTGCCCCAAACTACAGGCCGGCTCAGTTGTCATTAAGGGTCGGGGACAAGGATCCTGGCGATAATAGTTCCCAGTTTGGGCGAGTTGCAGACAAGTATCAAAATAAGCGGTAGCGCCCAAAGGGAATCCCAACAGCAGCAACATTTCCCCAGCCACGTAATTCAATGGTGGGTAGTTAGGACACCACTCTAGCCCCCGTTGCACCAGCATTCGAGCGGTTTCTAGATCCTCTTGTTCTAAAGCTTGCTCGGCTAGGGTATAGAGCAGGGTGGGCACCCAAAAGAACTCTGTCGGTGGTTCACCACTGAATAAATGAGGGAATAGGCGATCGCCCGCTTCGCGATAACAATCCTGAGCTTTTTCTAACTCACCAATCCGAAAGTAATTCCGTGCCAGACAATCCAATAACCACAGACTTAACCCATCTTCCTGGCGCATTTTTTCCAGTAAGGGAATATCGCGGGCGATCGTCTTTTGTAAAACAGCCTGTTCGTCGCTATTACCATAATGTCGAATCTTGAGGGCGGGTAACTCTGCCACGGTGAGCGGTTTACCATCCTGATGTCGCAGTTGTTCATGGTAGCGCCCCTGGTAACGCAAATGGCGATCGTGACGAAATAGTCGGACATGGACACCGCCCGTTAAATCACCTTCCATTAAGGTAACTTCGGTGCGGCTAAGAGCAAATCCTAGGAGTTCCGGTGGTGCCGTTGCTAAAGCTTGATGAAACTGGTGATCGTCCACCACCAATTCCTCATCTGCATCCAGGATTAATATCCAAGTCCCTGTCACCTGGTCTAAGGAGAAATTTCGGGCAGCGGCAAAATTATCGCACCAGTCGAAGTGTTTAACGATCGCACCAAACTGTTGAGCGATCGCAACTGTATCATCCTGCGACCCCGTATCCACCACAACCATTTCATCCACATACGCCTGAGCACTAGCCAAACATCGGGCGAGATGTTGCTGCTCATTTTTGACAATCATGCATAGAGAAAGGAGGGGCTCCGAAGTCTGACTCATACAAGTAGTAACCATCATGCAGTCTCTTGTTCATGATGGCAGCAGAAATTAGAAATGGGTGATCTGAGGCAGAATGAAGCGATTCTTAGCGTTAGACCAATACAGATAACTCATTCACCAGTTGAACCTGTCCTCGACTTGCCGATCGCAGCAAGCGGTTGAGGGCAAATCGTTCTTCGTCGGTCAGAGTGTCATCAAACACGGCTGCCATTAATCCATAACGATCGGCCAGGGTGAGAACACCAGAACAACTTACTTGGGCAAAGAGTTCAGCGAGGGCACCGGGAAGCAGTTGGATAGGGGCAGACATGAACGGAATACGTCGGAACTCGATGATCTTAATATCGGTGGTTTTTCCTCTCTCTCTAGTGATGGAAAGCGGTAGTAACCTGTGATTATCTTTCGGCTTCCGCGTGACTTCGCTCACGGCACACGGTGATCCAGATTCATGAAGGTCAGGATTTAAATCACACAACGATCACTACTAATGTGGATGATTGTCCAACCACTGACTGCCCTTCATCCCGATAGTATTCATACGAGTCAGGGACTCGATCGCCTGGATCAAGTCCCTGACTAAATAATTCATTGGCTGGATTCTGAACCAATCTAGCTAAGACTAGACAATCAAATTCACCACTTAAGCCGCCAAGTGCGATTGCACAGCCGCCACAAGAGTCTCTGTCCAGTAAGTCACCAGGTCAGCCGTTGCCGCTTCCACCATGACGCGGATGACGGGTTCAGTGCCCGACGCTCGGACTAAGACGCGACCCCGATCGCCCATTTCTGCTTCAGCCTGCGCGATCGTGCGTTGCAAGGCCTCACATTCCTGCCAGCGCAACCGTTGCGTCCGATCTTCCACCCGCACATTCCGTAATAGTTGCGGATAAGTCTGGAAACTTTGATTAACGAGTTCGGCCAGCGACACACCAGACTGCTGCACGATCGCGGCAACATGCAAGGCTGTCATTAAGCCATCCCCCGTGACGCCATAATGACGACAGAGGATATGACCAGATTGCTCACCGCCTAACATCGCTCCAGACCGCAGCATTTCGGCATGAACATACTGATCGCCAACCGAAGCTCGGATTAGCCGACCTCCCTGTTGTTCCCAAGCTCGTTCAAACCCGAGATTTGACATAACAGTAGCGACGATCGTATTCCCCGGTAATCTCCCGGCGTGCCGTAACGTTTGGCCCCAGAGGTAAAGAATATAGTCACCATCTACCGGCCGACCCTGAGCATCTACTGCCAACACGCGATCGGCATCGCCATCGAAGGCAAATCCTAAATCGGCCTGATGCTCTTTCACAGCCCGCGCTAGAGTGCCCAGATGGGTAGAGCCACAGTTGACATTAATGCGATCGCCATCGGGCCGATCGTGTAAACAAATTACTTCCGCTCCTAAGGCTCGGAACGCTGGTGGGGCGAGTTCTACAGCAGCACCCCAGGCCAAATCTAAAACGACCCGCATGCCTTCCAGGGGGCGTTCAGTTTGATGCTCGGCTTTAAGTGAATCTTGAACGAGCTGCTGGTAATGGGCAATCAATTCAGGACGGTAGCAATGTTCTCCCCATTGAGTCGTCATGCCTAACTCAAAGTGACTTGCATTTCCCCGCAATGCCGCTTCAATCTCATCCTGTAATGCCAGGGCCAATTTACTACCATTAGCACTAAAAAATTTGATCCCGTTATCTTCAGGAGGATTATGGCTAGCAGAAATCATGACACCCCCGATCGCCGGGGTGGTACTAGTAAGATGAGCTACACCAGGAGTTGGACACAAGCCAATATTCCACACCTCTACGCCTGCTGCCGTTAGGCCCGCCGACAATGCCATCGCCAGCATACTACTGGAGTTACGTGAGTCTTGCCCAATCACTACTGGGCCAAGGTCAGCCGCATTAGCTCGTAGCACATGCCCCGCCCAATAACCTACTTGTAGCGCTAGGGGAGCACTGAGCAGATCTCCGGCTCGCCCCCGAATCCCGTCTGTGCCAAACAACCGACTTTCAGGCAAGGAAACGGCTCCCCAGGCAGACCCCGCATAGGCCGGAGAAGCTGAAGCAATACCGGAAATACCTGTTCCCGGAATTCGGGTAGGAGAAACGACCATAGGTTCAAACCCCACACAACACGCACACAGTGGAGAATAGCATTTCTTTAGCAAATCGACATAATTTATGTAGATTATGGCGACGAGATACTGAATGTGCATCAGCGAAGC
>DATNPU010000136.1:0-9467 GCA_036703105.1 Microcoleaceae cyanobacterium | reverse complement strand
CCCGGTTGAATAGCGTCACCACTGGATCAATCTATCAAGCGGTCTTAAATAAAGAACGGCGAGGGGATTATCAAGGTGGAACGGTACAGGTAATTCCCCATATCACGAATGAGATTAAGGAACGGGTGCTGCGGGTCGCTAAAGACAAAAATCCTGATGTCGTGATTACGGAGATTGGGGGGACTGTTGGCGATATTGAATCTCTCCCATTTTTGGAAGCGATTCGGCAGTTCCGCAAAGATGTGGGTCGGCGTAATGTCGTTTATATGCATGTCACTCTCCTGCCCTGGATTCCCTCGGCAGGCGAAATGAAAACCAAACCTACTCAGCACTCGGTTAAGGAACTGCGATCGATCGGGATTCAACCCGATATTCTGGTCTGCCGCAGCGATCGGCCTTTGCCGCCCGGCTTAAAGGAGAAGATCTCTAATTTCTGTGATGTGCCTGTTGAGTGTGTTGTCACCTCTCAAGATGCGGCCAGCATTTACGAAGTGCCATTGATTCTGGAAGAAGAAGGGATGGCTCATCAAGTGATCGATTTGCTGCAACTAGAACAACGGCAACCGGAATTGAGCCAATGGGCCACGTTAGTCGAACGTCTGTATCGTCCGACTCGCGATGTCGAAATTGCGATCGTCGGTAAATATGTCCGCTTAAGTGATGCCTATCTCTCGGTGATTGAAGCGTTGCGTCATGCCTCGATCGCCTTGGGCAGTGCGCTTCATCTGCGGTGGATTAATTCGGAAGATTTGGAAGTTCACGGAGCTGCGAAGTATCTCGATGGTGTGAATGGCATTGTGGTTCCGGGGGGATTTGGCATCCGAGGCGTTGATGGCAAAATTGCTGCGATCGAATATGCCCGGACCCACCAGATTCCTTTCTTTGGCTTATGTTTGGGGATGCAATGTTCAGTAATTGAGTGGGCGAGAAATGTGGGCCAGCTGGAAAATTCTCATAGTGCCGAATTTGATCCGAATGCTCAAAACCCCGTGATTAACTTGTTACCTGAGCAACAGGATGTGGTGGATTTAGGCGGTACGATGCGATTGGGCTTATACCCCTGTCGTTTGGCTCCCAACACCCTGGCATTCAACCTCTATCAAGAAGAAGTAATTTACGAACGCCATCGCCACCGCTACGAGTTTAATAATGCTTACCGCAATCTGTTTGTGGAATCGGGCTATACGATTAGCGGCACATCGCCGGATGGTCGGTTAGTCGAAATTGTCGAGTTCCCGAATCACCCCTTCTTCCTGGCCACCCAGTTCCACCCGGAATTTCAATCCCGACCGAGCTTGCCGCATCCTTTATTTAAAGGATTTATTCAAGCCGCTTTGTCTCTGCCGTTCACTGGCTCGGAAGCGGTAGCCGAGGATACTCAGCCCCAGACGAGTGAGGCGGTTACGGTATCAGTAGAATCAGAACTTTCCAGTTCCGGGTCTGCTGCTTCTCTTGTTTCTCCGGCTGAGGTTTCTTAACCCGTGAAGTATTGTTAATAACTTTCTGGATTAAGGCTTCAAAAGCGGGGCAGTCTCGTGGCTCACTGGATTAAACTCATCTACGAGCGGAATACCTATGTGATTGATCTCGATCGCGTAACGACATTTTGCTTATCTCACAATGGCAGAATTTCCTTTCCTGTGATGGATGGTAGTACGACGATCGTGATCAATCACCATAGCGATCCAAGCACCTATCAAGCCTTGTTGGATTACATTGAGCAACAGACTGGGCAACCACTGACCTAATGGGCCATCACCACAGCCTGTAATTTGGGGCTGCTTAGTAAAGGGCTGGCAGTGTACCGGCCCCACACTTGGGTTCGTTGTCTTCTAAAACTGGCGGTACGGGTGGAACTTGGGACGGGGAGATACTCTGACAGACGATCGCCCGTGTCTCTGCACTCGTCATTTCGATTCTGCCTGTCCCTAACGGTGAGAATTGGGGATGCTTAAACCTGAGGGGAATGAGAAATACTCCTCCTACATAACTTCTTAATCCTGCCTGTCGAGCTACGCCGTAGTGAAATACAGCTTTACCCGTGTTGTTGAGGGAATAGGCGTAGTCTTGGGTTTGGGTGTCAATCCCCAATTCCAAGCGGTCGATCGTACTGGCAAACAGCCCTTTCTCTAAGAAATACGCCTGTTGCGCCCGATTCATGGAACCAATATACTGCCGTCCTTCTGAGGCGCGGGCGGGTTGGTTGTAACGGCTTGCCATATCCAGTTGATTGATCTGAAATAGTGGCAGAGTAGGTAGGAGTAATAGGCTACCTCCGATCGTTAAGCCAGCGATCGAGAGCATCGCTAAACGCCCATAGTTGACAGTTGGAGATGGCTCAATAGGACGAGCTAGATTGGCTTGCAGGGCTTTTCGAGCTTCCCGAGCCGTACTAAACCGCCGTTCTAGCGATGGATCAACGAGTTGTTCTAGCCAATCGGCAAATCCGGGGCTGAGCAACGCTCGATCGCGAAATTGCAACCGTAAGTTCTGTTGCGGGAGTTCGGCAGGCGAAGTGCCTGTGAGCAAGTGGAGTAATGTCGTTCCCAATCCATACAGATCAGAAGCGGCAACTGCCCGGCCCCATAGTTGTTCTGGAGCCGCATAACCACTGGTGCCCACCACGGTAAAACTTGCTCCCTCCGCTTTAGCCCGATCCTGTACCGCCCCAAAATCGACCAGATAAAATTGTTTATTCCGACCCAGAATGATATTGCTCGGCTTAATATCTCGGTGAAATACGGGTGGGCTCAATTCATGCAAGTAAATCAAAATCTCTAACAGATCTTCGGCTAGGCAATACGCTTGCTGCTCGCGCAACCGTCGTTTTTGATCTAATAGTTCTTCTAGCGAGGTACCGGGAATGTATTCCTGTACCAACACAAACCAGGGCAGACCAGAACCAGCCTCGGCATCGATCGCGAAATAGTCCCGATATTGCGGAATCCGGGGATGATCCAGATGCTTCAGCACCACACTTTCCCGTTCAAATAGCTTGACATCGCCCCAGCCCAACTGGGGATTAAAGGCCAGCAATTTGAGAATGACTGACTCTTGCGTATCTAAATCGATCGATCGCCAAGTTTGCCGTCCAGCGCCAGTGCGTCCCAGTTGGGTTTGCAATTCATACCGACTTTGTAAGACTTGGTGAGGCTGAAACATACCGCGATCGTTCCTGAAGCTGTGGATCAGACTACATCTAATCTGGCTTCAAATTCGGTCAGTGGCAAATTGAAGATGGAGGAGGTGATGAAGATGAGGAGAGAAACGCTATATCTCCCCTATCTCCCCTATCTTCTTGTCCCTACTCCAACCGAATCAGCACCCCACCTCGCTGCACTCCGGATGCACTGCCATAGCTACTTAACGTAAGCGATCGTAAATGGCTAAATACTGGCTTGCCGGCCAATTCGATAATTCGGAGTAAGGGAAATTGTTGTTCCAGTAACGGGCGGCTGGCGTCCCAATCGAGATAGAAGTAGCCGTTATTGGGTTGCTGTAAGGGATCAATCGCTTGCTGGAAGCGATCGCTGGTCAGTAAGGAAGTCTCTAGCGATCGCAGGGCTTGATCCATCGCTGTCAGCGAGGTGGTAAAAATCTCATAGTCACCGACTGTCGCGTGAACACCCTGGACTTGTGCTTGCAGGGTTTTATCGGTGCGGTTGTTGCGTGACGTTGTGGTGAGTTTTGTCCAAGCTGAGACGGTTTGATCACCTAACTGGAAGGAGCCAACACTCAACCCTTGTTGTTGAGCAATCTCATCTAAATGCGCGATCGCATCGGGATTCGATCGTTGAGCCACAAAAATCCAATCATTGGTAGGCTTGGGTGATGTGCGATTAGCTGGCTTATCCTCTGGGTTAACCATTTGGGGCACTAATCCCAGAGCGTATTCGCCCTTCACCCAGCTAAAAATCTCCTGCTCTAAGTCAATCTGCCACCGTTTGGCTAGAGTCGCTAACGGTTGATTAATCAGTTGTGAGACTGTCCCGTACCGGCTCAAACTATCGGCTAACCCAGTCCAAAGTTGAGCCAGGTTTGTTCCCGATGCAGATAATGGGCTATCCAAGGGAATGTACCGCAGTGCGCCTACCGGCTCCATGAGGGTTGCGGCGACCGGGGCGTTGCTAATCGGTTGCAAGGCAGTTTCTGCCAATAGCCCCTTCGGATTCAATTCCAACGCGATCGCTAGTGTCTTGTAGCCTTCCTGTGGAGATGTATTTTTGGGTTGCTCGGCAGACTGCCCACTGAGTAAATTCACCAAAGATGGCAGATTGACAAAGGTTAGCCCGATCCGGGGTCGGGTCATGCTCTCCAATGCCTGGGTATAGAAGCTGACCTGGCTTAAATTTAGGTCGGGAGCCTGCACATTATTAATCGCTTCCCGCAATACTTTGGGATGATTGGCAAACAACACAAATTTATCCGCAACCAAAGCCGTTGCTAGAGACGGAATCGGCAGGATGGCTGGGGTTTTATCCTCTGAGTCTGACGATGTGGCTGCCTCGATCGCCTGGAGCTGCAACTGTTCGCCATAAATCAGATTCACCCCTTCATATTGCTCAAATACCAGATCAGTGCCGACTAACGCTTGCTTTTGCCAGAATAGTTGCAGAAACTCGCGCGAACGATCGGGATCTTTGGTCGCCATTGCTAATAAATAGCCCGGTTGGGTGCCATTACTACGATCACGATCTAAATCTAAGGCTGTGACTGCAAAGGTAATCTCATCACCAATCCAGGGTTCGAGATCATTCTGATAGCTCAATCCCGTACTGGCAAATAATCCTTGCTTGAACTTTTCCAACTCCGATCGAGTTCGGTGGCGTTCTCCAGGGCGGGCAATGGTTTGGCGAAACGACTCTAATCGTTCTGGCTCCACAAGGAGAGAAACTACCGCCGGAGCTTGCTTAGGCACAAAGATGGCCGCTTCTGGGGTGGCTGCTTTCCCTCTTGCCAATAGGTTTAAGGGACTTTGAGCCATGATCCAGTAAAAGCCGCCTGCACCGGTTAGCAGCAGCACCACAACTAGGGCAAGAAGAACGGAGAAAAACGATCGAAGCTTCATGGGCAATCAGATCCTACCGGGTGGCAGTTGAGCAAACGATGAGCAAAAACAATCCAGCATCATTATTTCAGGACAATGGACGTTGATGACATTAAGTTGTCGGAAGAATTCCAGAATGGGGTAGGTAAGGGAGGTGAGGAGGATGAGGGAGATGGCAGGTAAAGGAATGATGAGCGATCGCGGAGCAGCGATTAAAACCATTGGTCAGCAGGGAATGCTGAAACCAGATGGAGAAACACCTGCCGTTTTTCCACCAATAGACGATAAGCAGACTATCGTAGTGGCAGGGTGCGTAAAATTGATCACTTGAACTACTCTCTTAGCACGACGCGATCGAACCTCTATGTCTGAGCAATCTAAACCGCCCTGTGACCAACAGGAGATCCTGGAATCTTTGTCTACGATGGATATCGAGCAGTGGATCGAAATGCTACAACGTGCCGATCGCTCGTTCTACAACATGATGGCGCTAGAAGTGTGGTCGATCGCCAAAACGATGGACACCCTCCTGCCCGGCTTCTGGAGCCGCTTTATGCATAATCGCCAATTGGCTCTGAAAAAGTTCTTGGAGGAAAAACAAGCCCAACGCAACAGTGATAGCGAGGTCACAGCTCCCCACAAATAGTCAAGACTTCGTCACTCTTCCTCCCCTCCCCCATCTTTCTCCCTCCCCCACCTCCTCACCTGCTTCACATCCCTCTGCTCTACCACCCCGGATGTCCATGAACTCTCCATCTACTCTGTCGGTCTGGCAACAGCTTAAGCGCCGTGAGATTACCAGCGAGCAAGCCTTAACGCTGTTAGTGAATCAGGATGGCCTTGTCTCCCTTAATTTGCTGGATGCCGAGGTTAGTTTCCGCTTTTTTCGCGAGTTCCCCGATCGCAGCACACTGCCACCATTAATCCCGTTGCTGTTATGGCGGAATTGCTTCTATTTAGGAAGTCCGGTGCCGTTGTCGCTGGAGATGATTCGGCGTTTGAGCGATCGCACCTTTACCGATATCAAAATTGTGCCGATCTCGGATAAGAGCTACCGTGCCTGGCATCGGGCTAAAAATTTGGATTGCAACCAGATCAGCGCCCAACCCTTCGTGAATCCGCTCACGGGCGAGCTAGAGCAGGAAGACATTAGCGAAGTTACCACGGAACTATTATCAAAAGCTGCCGATCAGATCGGACGGATTAAAACCCTAATTTCAGGTGCTTTACGCAACCGGGCTAGTGATATTCATTTGGAACCTGTCCCCAATGGGCTGCGGGTTCGCTATCGAATTGATGGCATTTTGCGCGATATCACAACCTTGCCGTTAGAAATTAGCCGCCGGGCGATCGTCGCCCTAAAAGTTATGTCCAATATGGATATTGCTGAAAGTCGTCGTCCTCAGGATGCTCGGATTGGGGAGAGCTATACCAGTGGGCAGGAGTCGGAGTTGGGGTTAGATATGCGGGTGAGTACGCTGCCCTGTGTAGGGGGTGAGAAGGCGGTGATCCGATTGCTCCCTCGCCAGAATCCCTTTGCCAGCATTGAAGAACTGGGGTTTACCGAGCATACGTTGGCAATCTATAAAGGTTGGTTGCAGCAACCGCAGGGCATGGTAATTTTCACAGGCCCAACGGGTTCTGGTAAGACCAGTACACTCTATACCAGTCTGCAAGCCGTCGCTACGGAATATGTCAATGTGGTGACGGTGGAGGATCCGGTGGAATATATTGTGCCTCGGATTACCCAAACTCAGGTGCATGAACCGGCGGGTATGACCTTCGCGGCTGGACTCCGGGCGATTTTGCGGCAAGACCCCGATATCATCATGGTGGGCGAAATTCGGGATCATGAAACGGCAGAAACCGCGATTCGATCGGCATTAACAGGTCACTTGGTCTTAACCACCTTACATACGAATGATGCTGTTAGCGCGATTCCGAGACTCAAGGATATTGGCCCCGACCCTGGATTGATTAGTGATGCGTTACTAGGCATTGTGGCGCAGCGGTTAGTGCGGAAGATTTGTCCTCATTGCTCGGAACCTTATACTCCGACAGAGGCGGATCTGAAGGTGTTGGGACTAACTTGGGAGGAAGCTAAACCGGAACAGTGGCGACAGGGACAGGGATGTGCTCGGTGCTTCCAATCTGGCTATATGGGCCGGGAAGCGATCATTGAGATGCTGAATGTAGACGATACCATTCGGCAGATTATTTACGAAGGGTCGATGACTCAACTGTATCGCTATCTAGGTGAGATTAATTTCGATTCCTTCCGGGTTGCCGCGATCGCCAAAGTCACCCAGGGAATTACCACCGTGAAAGAAGTGCTGCGAGTGTTGCCTCATAGTGCCATGTACCGTCGCTATCTGGAAGGCAATCGCCCGACTCGGATCCACGCGATCAGCAGTTAGACAAGAGTTCGTTTGATCGCTAAATTAGTTTCAATTAAGCCGCATTGCTCAAGGCGAGCACGGCCCTATCGCGACTTATTGATTCAACAGCTATGACTATTCCCTCGATCGTTCAAATTAGTGTGGAAGAGTTTGCTCGTTTGCAAGCTGAAGCTCCCGAAAATCTACAACTCGTGGATGTCCGAGAACCCCATGAGTTACGCATGGCAGCGCTCGATGGGTTCCAAAATTTGCCCTTGAGTCAATTTGCGGAATGGTCAGGGGATATTCGCTCCCGTTTAGATCCCGATAAAGAAACGCTAGTGCTTTGTCATCATGGGATGCGATCGGCGCAAATGTGCCAATGGTTACTGAGTCAGGGCTTTACTAACGTTAAGAACATTTCAGGCGGTATTGATGCCTATTCCCTGGTTGTTGATCCAGCGATTCCTCAGTATTAAGCCAGCAATCGCCCGACTGCCGCGATCGCTAAGATAGGATTAACTTCTCACCGTCCAATGTATTGCTGGCAACAGCCGTTACTGTTGTTACGGTGAATCCTCCCAATTCAGGGGACAATAAAGCATCAACTTTTTGCCTTGCTTCCTTCAAAACCCTTTTAGCATCCCACCCTTACCCTCAATGTCTATCCAGATCAATTTAACGAATCGGCAACAACAGGTTCTTTGGGCCACAGTGCGGCACTATATTGCGACGGCTGAACCCGTTGGCTCTGAAGCATTAGTGAAAGGATTTAATCTCAGTGTCAGTTCTGCCACGATTCGCAATGCTATGGGCGTATTGGAAAAAGTGGGCTTACTCTATCAACCCCATACTTCGGCGGGGCGAGTGCCCTCGGATTCTGGCTATCGCATCTACGTAGATAAACTGATTACTCCAGCTACAGAATTTACGGCCCAAGTAGAACAGTTACTCAGCGATCGCTTAAACCGTGAGGACTGGAGCTTGGAAGCAATACTGCGGGGGGCCGCCCAAATTCTGTCTACCGTTAGTGGCTATATTGCCCTGATCACGTTACCGCAGACCGCTACAACTCGCTTGCGTCATGTGCAATTGGTGCTGGTGGATCCCAAGCGGGTGATGCTGATTTTTGTCACCGATTCCTACGAGACTCAGTCGGTGTTACTGGATCTGCCTACGCTCCCTGATGACACAGCTCCAGACACTGAGTTCTTGGAACGGGAGTTGCAGATCCTCTCCAATTTCTTGAATAGTCAATTGCGGGAACAGACGTTAGCGGAACTGGCGACTCTGGATTGGACGGAACTCGATCGCGAATTCCAGCGCTATGGCGACATGCTGCGAACCGTCTTAACCGAGCTGTCTCGCCGTTCTCAGGCTCCAGTCACCACGCAACTGATGATTAGTGGTTTATCGGAAGTCCTGCGGCAACCGGAGTTTTCAGAAGTCCAGCAGGTGCAAACGATCGTCCATCTGTTGGAAGAAGAACAGGATCAACTCGTGCCTTTGATCTTTGAACCCTCACCTACTGAGGCTCCTGGTAGACGCGTCAGTATCCGCATCGGTTCTGAAAATCCTCTGGAACCAATTCGTACCTGTACCTTAATCTCATCTACCTACTGCAAAGGAACCGTTCCTGTCGGTAGTGTCGGGGTGCTGGGGCCAACCCGGATGGTGTACGAAAATGCGATCGCCTTGGTGGAAGCTGCCGCAGATTACCTATCAGAAGCGTTTAGCTAAACCCCTACTCGGCCACAACTCGCCATTCATAAAGCTTGTAGGTAACACAGCCATTTTGAATTAAGGGGTCTTGGGCCACGATCGCGGCAGCCTCCTCGATCGAAGTGGCTTCAAACAACAGCATGCCACCCCCGCCACCGCCCCAGTAGCCAGAACGGGCATGGCGACCCTGACGAATTAACTCACGGACGAATTCTTTATGAGCGGGAACATACTGATCAAAGGTGGCTTTATCAACAATTCCCTCTTCAATCTTTACAAACCAGGGCATGAGGCGGCATCCTTGTTGCGTACTGAATGGA
>DATNPU010000114.1:0-7513 GCA_036703105.1 Microcoleaceae cyanobacterium | reverse complement strand
ACGCTTGAAGCTGATTCGGAAAACAACCTGTGTTAAGTTTTACTGCTAAGGAGTCGGTAAGTGTCTAGGAACCTGTTTCGCCGGTTCCAATTATTTTGTTAAACCAATGGTTATTTTTCTTTGGTTACTGCTGGCCTGGATCGCTGGGATCGCCGCGATTTTGGGGAGTTTGATGACGATCGCCAGTCTTCTACTGTGGCTAGTGCCCAATGCGGCCAAACCTAAATCTACTAAAACCCTAGCTTCGCCCTCGGTGGGGTATCAGCGCTGGCGATTCGCTGGAGCTGCACTAGTGCTTGCCCTGAGCGGTTTGGCGTTGCTGATCATTGTGCCCTTTCCTCACCTGTAATCATGGCTCAATTACAAGTTCCTCACTTTGAGGAGGCTGGGAGGTTGAATCCCAAAACGATTCACGATCGAATGCCAGAGTCGTTATATAGTAATGCGTTGGATTATCTCGTTATTACCTGTGTGGATCTGGCATTTGTCAGGGAAGGACAACTTTTGCTAGCGCAACGAACGCGTTATCCCCGACCCTCCTGGTGGTTGATCGGTGGCAGGATGGTAGCGGGTGAAAGCCCGATCGCGGCGGCTCAACGGAAAGCGGCAGAAGAAGCTCAGTTGAAGGATCTAGCTGTCGATCGATTCCAGTTTATTGGCGCCTATTCCACCTGTTTTGCCATGCGGGAACAAGAGCCACAACAGCATGGTTCTCATACCGTTAACCTGACTTACCGGGTGCAATTAACTGAGGTGGAGCAAACCCAAATCCAATTAAGCCAGGCTGAATATAATTCCCACTATCGATGGCTGGCATTATCTGAGGTAGAGCAGATACTAGACTCAAGTAATCCGCTCGATCGCGCCTTACAAGCCATCGTTCACGATTTGAGGAACTGATGATGAATTTACTCAATACTTTATTGAATCGGCATCCTGAACAGGTGAAAGCCAATGTTGAAATTTATACCTGGCAAACCTGCCCATTTTGTATGCGGGCTAAACTGCTGCTCTGGTGGAAAGGCGTGAACTATACCGAATATAAGATTGATGGGGATGAGGCCGCCCGCGACAAAATGGCAGAACGGGCAAAGGGTCGTCGCACAGTTCCCCAAATCTTTATCAATCAGGAACATATCGGTGGTTGTGATGATCTTTATCGTTTGGATAGCCAACACGCCTTAGATCCACTTTTGGCAACAGCCACCAATCACCAATCAACGGTCAATAGTTAACACCATCGATCTTTCTGGCTGTTCCTTGTTTATGGCTAAATGATCTTACCTCCGCCCTCGATCGATACGCCGGAGTATCTTGTGCACTATCACTGGATGCGGCAGGCGATCGTATTAGCTGAGCAGGCTGGAGCGGCAGGTGAGGTTCCTGTGGGCGCCATCATCGTTAGTGCGGATAATCAGGCGATCGCGGTAGCTGAAAATCGGCGTGAACGGGATCATGATCCGACGGCTCATGCCGAAATTCTGGCATTACGCCTGGCTGGGCAAGTGTTGGGCAACTGGCATCTTGACCACTGTACGTTGTACGTCACCCTGGAACCCTGCCCGATGTGTGCTGGTGCGTTAGTATTGGCGCGATTAGGCCGACTGGTGTATGGAGCTGACGATCTAAAAGCGGGCGCCATCCGGAGTGTGTTAAATCTACCTGATAGTCCAGCCTCCAATCATCATTTTTCTACTATAAGTGGTATCTTGGAAGCGCCCTGTCGCCAACTTTTACAGGCTTGGTTTGCAGATCGGCGACGGCAACGATCGCAGCACCTCTGATTGTCGAAGCTCATGCCACAGACAAAAGTGTCCCTAGCCGCAGGAACAGCAGATTAAGAGGCATTTAGGGTAGAAGTGGAACCACTCACTGGCATCTACCCCCCTAGCTTGCACCATGCACTTGCTCGATCTAATGACCCCCCTTAAATCATCAACTGTTGATTATTCTCCGAATATCCAGGTGCATTCTTCCAGCCCGGACGATCGTTATGCAACCTCACCCCTAGCTGTGGTTGATCCGTTATCTGCCCCTCATTCCTTAAGCAAACCAGATTGCCCCCCTGTTTTGCCGAATAGTTCTCAGGTTTCACCCTGGCTGATCTCGCTGGCCTATCCAGTTGGTCGGTTTGCGCTCCTGCCGTTTTACTTCAAGCGGATTGAAGTGTTTGGTCAAGAGAACCTGCCTCGATCGGGGCCGGTGATTCTGGCTCCCACCCATCGATCTCGCTGGGATGCTTTTATGATTCCGTACGTCGCTGGATATGATATCACAGGGCGACACCTACGGTTTATGGTGTCTGCCAATGAGATGACCGGCGTACAGGGTTGGTTTATTCGTCGCATGGGGGGATTCCCGATCGACCCAAAGCGCCCCACGATCGCCAGTCTGCGGCATGGAGTAGATCTTCTCCAATCAGGCCAAGCCTTAGTCATCTTTCCTGAGGGCGACATTTATCGAGACGAGCAAGTCCAACCGTTGAAGCCGGGTTTAGCCCGCTTAGCGCTGCAAGCGGAAGGCAGTCGACCCCATTTAGGGGTCACCATTGTGCCGATTCGAATTCATTACAGCAATCCGTTTGTTCCCTGGCGCTGCCGGGTACAGATTAATATCGGTTGTCCTTTAAACGTGGCAGATTACAAGGTTGGCTCTCCCAAGCAACAGGCGAAAAAACTGACCGATGATCTGCAACAAGCATTGGCAATGACTGGTGTAGAAGGAGCAAGTGAGCTTTAGGCACTTGTTTGAGCATAATTTCGATCGAACACTGGCTCTTGCCACTGGCCTACACTTTCAGGACTAACTCCCAACTTTTCAGGGTGCCTGTGTCGCCTTGGGCGTAATCAACAACTTTTAATTGCCACTGTCCCTGTGCCGGTTGGTTAAAGAAGCGCTTTAACAACGGAGTGCTTTGGGGAGAGTAGGTGGCTTGCAGGGTATTTCTGCGCCCGAGAGTCCGACCTTGCAGTAGTACTGTTTGCCCGGATGGACTCATCAAACTAATTTCCAGGTCACTCATGAAGCTGTGATCGATCGCCACAGTGACCTGAAGATCGCGCACTAGGCTATTCTCCGTAATCTGAATACTGCTGGTCACCCCTTGCAGATTGTAATCCGGGATGTCCACACTGGTCGAATTGGCCTGCCGGATTTGTCGAGAGCCGGCTACTGCCACCGTTTGGCGTTGGACAGCGGCTTGTACCGCTTTGAAGGCATTGACTTTGCCATACCCGAACCACTCCGATCGTCCGCTGGTTTCATAGGTGCCCTTGCGTAACCCCAGTTGCGGATCGGGATCTTTGTCGACAATCTTGTCGGCGGTTTGTTGCAAAATCTGGCGAACATCCGTTGCTGTTAAATCAGGATTGGCAGATAGAACGAGGGCGGCGACTCCGGCAACGACAGGACAGGCGCTCGATGTACCGCCAAAGTCTGAGGTGAAATTGCTGGGATCATAACCAGCACTGCTAGTGCGATCGGTCGTCACAATCCCCAATCCCGTATAGTCATCGTAAACCTCGGGAGGTACCATCGCCGGAGCGTTATTACTGGGAGCACAAACCGAAATTTCGGTTCCCCAATTGCTGTAAGCTGCCTTTTTATTCAAGCTGGTGGATGCAGCAACCGCGATCACATCAGGATGTACCGCAAAGCCATTGAGCCACGGCGTTGGGCCACTCAGTTCGTTATTTGGCCAACCGTGCTCATTCACTTTGCCGTTCAGCGGACGGTTGGAATTGCCCGCCGCAAATACAATCACACAGCCTTTGCCGTTGCGGCCTTTAGTTGCTGCTCGGGTAAGAGCTGCACTGACTCTTAGCGATAAGGGAAATTGATTGGCGGCAGCTCCCCAACTACAAGAAATCACGGCTGCTCCTTTGTCGATCGCCCAGTTAAATAGCTCCTCCATATCTTCGTCGCCCAGATATCCAGTAGTTCGGATCGGCATTAGTGCACAACCCGGTGCTACTCCCACGGCACCATTACCGTTCTCTTCGGCCACGGCCACGCCCGCACAGGCCGTCCCATGATTATCTTCCGGTTCACCGGGTAAGGGGAGAAAATCCTTATCTTTCAAGTCACGGGGCGCAACGATTTTCCCTACCCCTTGAAAATCGGGATGGTTCAGATCTACAGAATCGTCCATGATCGCCACCACGATCGATCGCACACCTCGGGTAATATCCCAGGCTTTCTCCGCAAAAATGTGGGAATTAGCCGCTAACCCTGAGCCACCGGCATGGTTCAAATGCCACTGTTTGGGATAAATCGGGTCTTTAGGGCGGTAGTAAGACTGAGTGGGAATGACGACATTCGGTTCTGCGACCATCACTTCCGATCGCTGAATTAATCGATTGGCAATCTTCACCGGGTTTTCGGTTGCTGCTGCCGTACTCTGGAAGACAAAGGCATTCGCTAGCCCCTCAATCGGTTTCACTAGCTGTAACCCAAACTCAGCGGCAATTTGCTCGATCGCCGATCGGGTTACCGTGGGCGCAAATTGTATGGTGATTTGATTGGTTAAATACACCCGTGAATTGGGGCTGTTTTGCAATTGGTAGACATGGGTTGCGTAGTCGATTTGGTCTGACTGCCGTACCTGCTGCATCACCTGATCCCGATGGGCTGGATCGACGACGACCTCAGTTAGCTTTTCCAACCCCGGCGTTGGATTGATCTCGGCGGGCAATGGCTGCACCAAATTCGATACGGCCTCTCGGTTAGCCGCACCAACGACAAACCGATCCTCAACTTTTTGCAGTAATAATTCTTCGCCCCCCCGCTGTAGCACACGCCCCACACTAGACTCTGGCATCGTTGCAGCAGCCGGATTGGGAGTCGGGTTGACAGGAGGTTGACTAGTCATAGCGCCACCTTAGATGAATCGCTGGATTTGAGGTTACTCCAACCTAGCCCAAAAACTGAAAATCAATCTGCCTAATTGTGGGAGCCTAGTCATAGGCATAACTCTAAATAGTTGGGAGACCTGTTGCTTCTTGGCTTTCAGAGATCTAAAGCAGTAGGTGCAAGGATCAGAGTGGTAAGATACGAGGGTTTAGATCTATAAAGAAAAGATTAGATCTATTTTCCTTTGCGCAATTCTTGTCAAAATCTGCCCTCATGGAACCCCTTGGTATGCTTCGTCCCTTCTATATCACAGGTTTAGCCTCGTTGTCCCTGTTGACTGCCTCGATCGTGTTTAGACCTGTGAGTGTCCAGGCACAGGCTTTGCCAACTGGGCCAGATCAAGCTCAGCCGATTGATCCGAATGATCCCAATGTGGTGCGTCCAGTCACTCAGGAGAGTGGCTTCCTCAGCGTTCAGGGTGGCCAGCGATTAATGCAAGAAGCGAATAGCGCTGTATCGGCTCAAAACTATACAGCGGCAATCAAGAAGCTCCAAGAAGCTCGGCAAGTCTTTAACCAACTGTCTAATTTCTACCAGGATTTGGCTGGCAGTTTTTCCGCGATCGATAATCGGGTAGCTGATAGCCAGCGGCGAAGAGCGTTGGAAACCGCGCAAATGCGGGATGAAGCGACTTATCAACTGGCCTTAGTCCATCGGGCGCAAAAGCAACCTGAACTGGCCGTGCCGTTGTTAGTCCAAATTGTCCGTAGCCAACAACCCACCCGTGATTTGGGTAAAAAGGCGTATCAACAGTTATTTGAGTTGGGCTTTGTCGATACGCCCTTTCCTCGGGCAGAACAGTCCTCAGCTGCGCCTTAGTAGAGAACTGCTACCAAACAGTCAGGGCTTTATCCTGGAAAAGGATATCTCGTTCACCATGAGCTGTTTGTGAAGTGTGGTTAGCGATTAGACTAAGGGCAGAAGGCTGTTGATCGGTAGGCATGGCTCAATGTTCTACTGAGACTGATCTGCTGCCAAATCATTTGTTTTAGGTTGCCAACAATTAGATTAAGGAGGGTAGATGGTTAATCCGGATCAGGTAGAAGCGATGATTAAATCTGAGCTACCCGATGCCCAAGTCCAGGTTCAAGATTTGACGGGTGGTGGTGATCACTACCAAGTCACAGTGATCTCGTCCCTCTTTGAAGGTAAAGGACGAGTGCAGCAGCACCAAATGGTTTACAAAGCTGTGCAGCAAGCGATGTCTACGGAAGCGATTCATGCCCTAGCGCTCAAGACCTATACCCCTACGACTTGGGCCACCGCCACAAGCCAATGATCCGCTAGGCGCATAGACTCTTTGATTAATGCCTGTTACCCGCAATTACACAATTACGCATCAACACCTATGACTACAGACGCTCACACTCGCATTGCCAACCTAGTTCAGCAGAACAAAATTCTGGTGTTCATGAAGGGCAGCAAGCTCATGCCCCAATGTGGCTTTTCTAATAACGTTGTGCAAATTCTCAATACCCTGGGAGTGCCTTACGAAACCGTTGATGTATTGGCCGATCCCGAAATCCGTCAGGGTGTGAAGGAATACTCGAACTGGCCGACGATTCCCCAGGTTTATATCAATGGTGAGTTTGTAGGTGGTTCCGATATCATGATTGAGTTGTATCAGAACGGTGAACTGCAACAACTGGTGGAAGTGGCTCTAGCCTCCTAGGGCTGCCGCTCGATCGCAGAAGTGAGCGATCGAGATAAGTGACTAAATTCTCAACCCCGTACTATCCCGTCTCCTGTAGTCTGTTGCCCAGAGAGGGCTACAGGAGGTTGGGGTTGGCCACGCGGCGATGTCCTCAGTTAGTAGTAGTCTCGCTCGGAGGCCGGGTTGGGGTTCTCGTAATTTGACTGATCGTAAATATAACGCGTCACCTCATCCTCCAAACGATGGATCAGATAAGGTTCCAGTACGTTGGCGTGCCGGAGGGCGGCGAGATAACCATCAACGTACATCCGTAAATCATCAAAGCGATAACCTCGATTCCACAGTTCGACGAGGGCGTCAGTTAACTGCTGATAGTGGCGAATGGTCAGTGTATCCTGCAACATGGTTTGCGATTGGGAAACAGTAAGGGCAGAAGTTGGATGGATAGCAGAATTTGACTAAGGGATTCAATTGGCAGCTTCTGCGCTATTCCAGACGGGAATGGGATTTCCAGTTTGGAGAATGGCTTCTCAAACCAGGAGCGCTTGCCTTCATTTTAACGTTAATCGGTTTAGTTCTTGTTCCTCCATACGGGTGGTCTCCCTGACGTAGGGGTAGCAGCGATTACAAATACAAATGAAAGGCTCTGTTATGGTTAACTCACACATCTGAAGGACGTGTGCCTCTGTGGGAGTTCTTTGTATTCAAATTGCTGAGGGAAACCCCCATCTCCGATCGTTGTTGGGATGGCATTTGCAACAAGCTGGCTATACAGTCTATCAATCGGCTGACCTCCGCCAAGCGGTTGAAGTGTTTCAACAACGCCAACCTGCTCTGGTCATTCTTGACTCTGAGTTACCCGATGGAGATGGCATTGAATTTTGTCGATGGTTACAACAACAGCAGCAATGTTTGATTTTGATGCTGTCTGTGCGCAATACGGAAGCG
>DATNPU010000110.1:0-3508 GCA_036703105.1 Microcoleaceae cyanobacterium | reverse complement strand
CAGATCGCATTTAGTAAACCTCACCGTTGTTATCTGGGCAACGTTCATCGCACCAGTCAGGGGATATGGTAGTGACGCAAGATCAGCCGCTGGCATCAGTATTCCGTCAAATGAGTGGGGGAGCATTTCCACCCGTTGTCGAAACCTTTGAACGAGGTAAGACAATCTTTTTTCCTGGCGATCCAGCCGAGCGGGTGTACTTTTTGCTTAAGGGAGCCGTAAAACTGTCGCGGGTCTATGAGGCGGGAGAAGAGATAACTGTAGCGTTGTTAAGAGAAAATAGTGTGTTTGGGGTACTGTCCCTGATCACTGGGCATCGATCGGACCGCTTCTATCATGCGGTGGCTTTTACTCCCGTTGAGTTACTTTCCGTGCCGATCGAGCAAATGGAAAAAGCCCTGAAAGAAAACCCTGAGTTATCTTTAGTCTTACTTCAGGGGTTATCGTCTCGGATTTTGCAAACCGAAATGATGATTGAAACATTGGCTCACCGAGATATGGGATCGCGGCTAGTCAGTTTTCTGTTGATCCTCTGTCGGGACTTTGGCCTACCGACTAAGGATGGCATCACGATCGACTTGAAACTATCGCATCAAGCCATTGCCGAAGCGATCGGCTCTACCCGTGTAACAGTGACTCGGCTATTGGGTGATCTACGCCAGGACAAAATGATTTCGATTCATAAGAAGAAGATCACTGTGCATAATCCAGTCACTTTAAGCCAGCAATTTAACTAACCTTCTGGCTGCATTCGTTCCTCCAAACCGCGATAACTGAATACACATACGGTAGGCTGTAGATGAACTTTCGCCCTGAAAATTCCGTCTGCCAGGTTTCTAGGACTTTGCTCGGTCGATTTTGACTAGTAAGAGTCCAGTATGACGTCTGGGAAGTATATTTCTGGGATAGAACAGTCTATTAATTCATCATGTATTTGCGCGATCGAGGCCGCTAGGGCGTTTTGGAGTGTCGATGTCCATTGGGTTCATCCTAATTTTGGCGGTTTTGGTGTTGGGTGGGGTGATTGCTACTGTTGGCGATCGACTGGGAACAAAAGTGGGCAAAGCCCGACTCAGTTTGTTCAACCTGCGACCTAGACGCACAGCTACGTTGATTACGATTTTGACGGGAGGCATTATTGCCGCATCTACATTGGGGATTTTATTTGCGGCTAGTGAGCAATTGCGTACAGGTGTGTTTGAACTGAGTTCGATTCAGCGACGGTTGCGGAAAACGCGGGCTGATCTGCGAGAAGCCAGAGATGAAAGAGAACAGATTGAAGATGAACTGGATCAAGTCCGCTCCGATCGCGCGACAGCTAAGAAGCAATTAACCCAAACCAAACAACAATTGACTGAAACCAATCAGTCTTTGAAAACGGCGCTGTCTGAACGCTCCCGTGCCCAGGCTGAGCGATCGCGGATTGAAACTGAACTAGGGAAAACTCGCAACCAACTTGCTACAGTGTCGGCGCAAGGGGGGCGGTTGAGATCGGAAATTAGTCAACTCCAACGCGAACGTGGCCAGGTAATTTCTGAGCGTGATGCCCAGATTCGCGATCGAGAACAAGTAATCCAGGAACGAGAAGCCCAATTGAAGCAATTGGAAGTGCAGCAGGATTATCTTGCCAGAGAAGTGAATCGGCTAGAGCGCGAATCTCAAGTATTACGGCAGGGTAATGTCGCGATTCAACGGGGGCAGGTGTTATCCACAGCAGTAGTACGGGTGGTTAATCCATCGTTAGCGCAGCAAGCGGTTGATCAATTACTGCGGGAAGCCAATCGATCGGCCATCCAGCTGGTTCGGCCAGGGACGAAAGAACAAGAACAAATTATTCAAATCACTAAGTTAGAAGTTGAGCAATTAACCCAACAAATTAATGATGGCCAGGATTATGTGGTTCGCATTTCTTCAGCAGCCAATTATCTAATTGGGGAAAAAGCCATTCAAGTATTTGCTGAAGCCGTACCGAATCGATTAGTGTTCCGGCAGGATAATGTGGTAGCAGCAACGTCCTTTGACCCATCGATGATGTCGGATGATCAAATGCAGCAGCGGATCAATTTACTCTTAGCAGCGGCTGGATTTCGTGCTCGTCGGTTGGGAATTTTGACGGATACAGTCCAAATTGGGCGAGTCCAAAATCTGATCGTGTTTATCGACAAACTCAAGCAGTATCGCCAGTCTATTGAGCTAAAAGCAGTAGCCGCGAATGATACCTATACCGCTGGTCCGCTCAAGGTTGAGCTGGTAGCAGAACAGAACGGTCAAGTTTTATTCCGCACTCAAGATAGCAATGGGGTTGACAGCCAGAGCTTGGAGAACTAGGGGCTGCCAGGTTTTAAGTTACGGTCAAAATATTTTGATTTGATATTGGCGTTCTGAAATTGGGAAAGTTAAGGTAGAGCTGCATGGCGATCGCGCTCAAGCTTTCACCGGGTATCGTTTTTGCTTTTTCCTCTTTTGCCTCCAACGGTGTCTCATGAATCCTCAAAACACGAACGATGACGAGCTTCGACGCAGAGAGCGGGAACTTCAGGAACGTGAACGAGCCTTGCGCCTACGTGAGTTAGAAGCTGAAATTACTCAACCTCCGATTTCACCCACTGTCAAACACGAGCCATCTCAAAGCTCAATGAGGCAACGGTTTCGGCAAATTCAAAATGTTGCCACGTTTGTCGGGTTGGTGATTGTGGTAGCCGTAGCCGTAAAAATGGCTACTCAAATTGCCACCGCTTTAATTGTGGGTGTGATCGCCTGGGTTGCTTACATGCTGTTTTTTAAGGGCGATCGGGCGAAACGTTAACCGGAATTCTGGCTAATCGCCGTGATACCTATAGAAAGGTTCAAACGCTTTCAGCCACTCAGCCGACAGGATGTCTTATGCAAAACTGGCCTGCTTGGTTGCCCATCCCCCGTTCCTGGTTCAATGGGCTATTTCTGATTTTGTTCATGACTGGCTTGCAAGCCGCGATTCCTACCATCTGGTGGTTAATTGCATTTCTGATCCAGTGGTTTCCTCGCATTGGTAATCTTCTAGTCATTCTGGTGTTTCTCGTACCGATTCCAGCGATCGCCTTGCTGCACCACTGGTTGTATCGCGTTCTGGATCAGTTTTTCCCAGATAGCCGTTTGCCTGAAACCGAGTCTACGCCTGGCCTGTTCCCTGGTTTGATGAGTTGGTGGGAAGGGTTATATGGCTGGGTTAGCAGTTATCTATCTCTGTTAGTTGCCACTGCTTTACTCAGCCTCATTTCACCCCTGCCTAACCTAATTGAGCTGAATTTTGCAGTGATGCTTCAGGCCCAACCGTTACCGATCGTGGTTTGGCAAATCCTGCCCTTAGCGGTGCGAGTGATTATTGCCGCTTATTTCTATCAGTTTGAGTATGTAATCCAACGTCATTTAATGGCGATCGGAGCTGGCAACCACCGTTAAATGATGCTGTTCTTTTAACCAACATCCACTATGACCATGAAACTTGAAACAACTGGCTTTTTGAATGATT
>DATNPU010000105.1:0-3990 GCA_036703105.1 Microcoleaceae cyanobacterium | reverse complement strand
CTATTGCAGCACCATCGGCATTTATGGCGATACGCAGGGACGAACGATTGACGAAACTTTTCAACGCACCCAGCAGGGCTTCTCGTCAGCCTACGATCGCACGAAATATCTGGCCCAACAGCTTGTGGATCAATATGCGGCTGAGGGATTTCCCGTGGTTAGCGTCATGCCGTCTGGAATTTTTGGAGCGGATGATCCCCACTTTGGCCCGGTTATTGATACGTTTTTGAAGGGACGACTAAAGTTATGGGCGGGGGGCAATCGCGTCACGGGAATCGTGCATGTGGACGACCTAGTAGACGGCATTCTGCGCGCGGCGGATAAAGCGCTAACGGGTGCTCACTACATTCTCTCAGCGGGTGATTTGACGACTCGCGAGATGTTCCAAATTCTAAGCCGTGAGACGGGAATTCCAGCTCCGGCGGAAACCCCTAAACCACTGGTGCGATTTGCTGGCAATTTGCTCGATCCGATTGGTCGCCTGTTCTCCTGGCAACCGCCCCTGAGCCGGGAACGGGTGCATTACCTGTACGATCGCTGCGTTCGAGTAGATGCCACGAAGGCCCGACAGGAACTCGGCTGGAATCCTCGATCGGTGGAGCAGGTGCTCAAGGAAATCGTGAAACGATAGCTGCTTAGACACCGCGTATCTTTACACATATTTTGATGGGGGATGCGCTCCGCGCGTCCCCCATCAAAATAATCTGGTTTTAAGCGATTCAAAATCGCTGTAAGATATCCGATCTCTGCAAGGTTATTGGAGAATGCCGTCTTCCAAATGGGTAACGCGATCGGCCACATCCACAATCCGGGGATCGTGCGTTACCATCAGTACCGTGTGGCCCCCTTCTTTTGCCAATCGGCGCAGCAGTTCAATCACGGCGTGGCCACTGTGCGAATCGAGTGCAGCTGTCGGTTCATCAGCCATGATCAGCGGCGGATTTCCGGCTAAGGCACGAGCGATCGCCACCCGTTGCTTTTGACCACCTGACAATTCTTCCGGCAAGTTTTTGGCTTTGTCCGCCAAGCCCACCTGCTCCAACAAAATAGCTGCCTCTAAACGGGCGGCCCGATTTTGCATCCCCTTCATCTTCAGCGCGACTTCTACGTTTTCGATCGCCGTTAGGGCCGGAAACAGATTAAATCCCTGAAAGATAAACCCGATATTTTTGAGGCGAAACTTAGCGAGCTGAGAGCGAGACATGCGGGTAATCTCATTCCCCAAAAGGCGCACACTGCCCGATGTAGGTGTAAGAATGCCGCCCAGAATTGAGAGAAGCGTCGTTTTGCCTGAGCCAGATGGCCCCATTAGCAATTGCACATCGCCACTATTGACGTCTAAATTAATATCTTTCAATGCCTGAAAGCGCTGGCTTCCAGACTGAAAAACCATCCCCACACCCCTTGCAACAATGGCCTTCGTTGCAGTTTTGACAAGGTCTACATTAGCCATGTTGCCTTGGCTCGCAACTGTCGGGAAATCTGTTAAGCGAATTTGAGAGGCAGTCATACGTCCAGCTTAGATTGAGATGCAGGCTTGAATAACGGTAGAGCAAGGCGTCAGGTGTGAGGAGGAATCAAATTAGCTACAACAGACGATTTAGGGTTAAGGGAGAGTACGGCTAAGATGAGGTACTCTCTAGAATAGGCTGAGGCTTTCGAGAAAGCTTCATCCAATTGATTAGCCTTAATGGGTGATCCTAAGCGGGCTGCTCGTCTATTGCGTGGCGTAGCGCTTCATATCGTGTACGAATCGCGGTAGCCCTCGGTTTTAAATGACGCATCGTTCAAAGTTTGGATTCCCATTCGATTATCTAAAATTCGGAATTTTGGCGGAGATTTACGAAATCTACATTTATTATCAGTGTATTTAAGTTTCTTAGGGTCTCTCAGTAGCAATCCACACGGAATCCTTACAGCTTGCCTCATACCTTAAAGACGATCGCTGGATCGACATGGGTCACTTTCTGAATAGCAAAGAGGGCAGAGCCAACGCACATTACAACGGTGATGCCAAAAACACCAGCCGCCATCGCCGGGGTGATCAAAATCATGATTCCCTGAGTGGCGAGTGTCCAAACACCGAGTCCCAAACACAGCCCCATGCTGGGGAGATATCCTAAGACAGCCATCCAAAGCGCCTGTTCTACAATCACCCGGTAAATCAGCCAATCAGAGGCTCCCATGGCTTTTAAGGTACCAAATTCCCTTAAGTGATCGGAGACCGAGGAGTATAAAATCTGACCAACGATCACCATGCCAACAATGATGCCAACCACGGCTCCCAGGCCCAGAATGAAGCCAATCCCAGTCCGACGCTGCCAGTAATCACGAGTGAGATCGGCCATTTCAACCTTGGTATAGGCTTTGATACCGGGAAGGTTAGCCTGTAAACGCTGCTTGAGGGCTTGCAGATCTTCTCCCGGTGCTGCCTGAATCAGCACATAAGTAATTGTGTCATTGGCCGTGAGGGGAGCGGGTTTAGGGGCGGGAGGTGCATTTGGAGTGCGTCGATAGACATTGGTACACTGAAATTCTCCTCCCACGATTTGGCAACTGGTGCTGGAGGTTAGACCAGATGTCGCGTAGGCATTGGCACTTTCTAAAGAGGTATATAAGAATGCACTGGAGGCGATCGACTGGGTTCGTTCGGTCAAACCAACCAATTTGGCCGGAATGGAACTAATCGTAGCGGCGTCACCAACCCCATTTAAATGCAAGGAATCCAAATTCGCTTTATCCAAAATAAAGGAGTATGGCTCTGATAAATCGCTCCACCGTCCTGCCAGCAGATCACCCGGTCGAAACAACCGCCCGGCAGGGTCAAAGCCAATTAACCGAACGGGGGATATTTCGCCATTTGAGCTACGCCAGGTTGCGCCCCTGATGCTTAAAGCTTCCGCTCGCTCCACGCCTTGAAGCTGCTGTGCCTGGGCAACTAACCCTGCCGGGATAGGTAAGGTTAATTCCAGGTAGACCATCTCGTTGGCAGAGACCCAGATATCGGCAGGAGAGTTATCGATAACGGTCGTTGTCGATCGAGTAAAGCCGCTGAGAATACCAGTCTGAATGGTGACTAGACTTACAGCAAACATGATCCCGGCCTGGGCCACCAGAAACCGGGGAATATCTTCAAATAAATTCTTACGGGCGATCGAAGCCATAAATGAAGTAGCTCACACCAACGGCAACCAGAGTTCACCATGATCTTTAGCATGATATCGCCCTGAGCTTAAACCATAAGAGGTCAGATTCAGCAATTCTCATCGCTATTGGCGAAGAGCCTTCTCCATGTGATTCCTTCTCCTGATTGAGGCAACCCCTATATGCCAATATCAAACACAGTTAAAACCTCACACCCATGAGAATTTGTCTTGTGTCTATCTTTAGCTAAACCGATTTGGCTGAGAGGGGGCTGAGTTAACGCTGAGCCTTGCAAAATTAACCGTCTAAACCCTAATCTATTCGGCCTCTATCATTCTTTGTGGCGTGCTTGTGACAGTCTGGCAATTGGGTTCTGTACTAATCCATAAAATTGAGGGGCTAGTCTAGACGAACTAACCCCTCAGAGAGCAATAAGTTTGCTTAATCGAACCAATGAGTCGAAACAGAAAATAAAGGAGAATAAGTACAACTAGGGTTTACTGGACCCACAGCAAACCTAATCACCTGATAACATCCCAATCTCTTTAGGAGATCATAGAGCTTGCATGGTGCTTGATTAAAGCCTCGAAGCAACGAAGGGCGTTCGAATCGTTAATCACAACAAACATTAATCCATGCGGTTTAGGTAAATGTCACAGAGTAACTAGATGCCGCGCCTGGCACTAGAGCGGGAGGCACAGGCTCTATTCCAGAGAGTTGGTTTAGTTGAATTCGTTTCTTGTGCCTTGAATTTAAAGTAGCACCAGTTATCGGCTCCGAATTGCACAATTAACCAAAATTCATGTTGGTTAATAGGCCGAAACGATGGGTGTTGCATTCGGAAAA
>DATNPU010000044.1:0-7581 GCA_036703105.1 Microcoleaceae cyanobacterium | reverse complement strand
GAGCATTCTGCGCGTTGTTTTATTGGGCTTCTGCGGGTTGGCTTTGATCATTACCTGGAAGACTGCTCGCCCCCAAGTGATTGCTGTTGCGTTAGTCGGGCTATTGGGCTTGGCCGGCTTTGGCGCGTCTGAGTCCTACTTTCTGGCTCCCATCTACCCGGAACTGGTGAACAATCTGCAACCCAATGGGATATTTCAGCAAACCTCGATGAGTAGTTGCGCGCCTGCGGCCTTGGCGACGGTATTGCGGCGGTGGGGAATTGAGGTGACAGAAGCGAGTGTGGCCAAACTGGCAGGCACCAGTCGGCTCGGTACATCCATGCCCCAGTTGATTGTGGCGGCGCGGGAGCTAGGGATGGAGGGAATCGAATTGTCGCCCAGTTGGGAGCAAATGCAACGGATTAATCGCCCTGGAGTGTTAGGAGTATGGCTGAATGGCGATCGCCGCTTGCCCCATGCCGTGGCCCTATTAGCAATGACGAAAGATCGAGCGGTGATTGGTGATCCAGCCCGAGGTAAAATCTTTGCCCTCGATCGCGAGCAGTTTGCCCAGATTTGGCGGCAAGAATATGTGCCAATTTTTCGTCCTGGTGATGATCAGCTGAGTGTCGATCGAGCGGCTAACTATCTTAAAACCCTGGGCTATCTAAACCCTACCTCACCCGATCTTCAGCACGCCGTTCGCCAGTTTCAGACAGCCATGCGGATCGATCGCACCGGAACTTTAGACCCCAAAACTTCACTATTATTGACTGGCTCATTTCTGAAAACTGTCCCTACTCTCGATACACCGTTTGGCACGTATTCAGAACAGAAGTCTGAGGCTACAATCAGCTAACAGTGTCTCCAGATTCAGAGCTACTTGCCGAAAATTCAACGATGTCAGATACGTATTTACGATTAATTCCCAATGATCCGTATTACATTCCACCTAAACAAGCTCACTCAGTAGCGCAAGAGAAGTTATCTCAATTAATACCAAAAGCAACGGAAGTTACGGTTGCTGTTTACGATACAGCCCAATTTGTTGATCAAGGTAGGTATTTTGAGAGCGTATCTTGTCCGTACTGCGGTAAGGATTTAAATGGTTGGTGGCAAAAGGCAATGGACATCGCCTATAAAACTCAGTTTGACAATTTAGCTGTAACTTTACCCTGTTGTTATAAGCAAACATCACTAAATGAGCTGAATTATCAAATGCAAGCAGGTTTTGCTCGTTTTGTTTTATCGGTGCTCGGCCCACAGCTAGATAGTGATTTAACAGAGAGTGAACTAGAGCCAATCGAGAGATTACTTAACTGTAAAATTAGGCAGATATGGGCAAGATACTAAATACAGATAAATACTACATTCAAACAGTAGTGGAATTCAATCAATTGTCATAAATTAATTTGTAGATTCCAGTTAACTAGAATAACCCCAAGCCTAATTCAAAACTCTATGAAAGTGAGTGTCATTACGCCAACGTATCAACAACGAGAAAGTAATCTCAGAAATTTATATGCATGTTTCCAATCACAAACTCATGCGGAAAAAGAACTATTATTGTTCGATGATAGTCCTCAACCGTCTGAGTTTTTCCAGGCGTTATCAGATCCAAATGTGACGTATATTTATTCCGATCGGCGCTTATCGACAGGAGAAAAACGCAATCTATTAATTCAGCAAGCCACAGGTGAAGTTATTGCCCATTTTGATGATGATGATTACTACGCGCCAAATTATCTTGAACGCAGTTTAACGGTATTAAATGATTATGATTTTCTTACCTTAAGTGGTTGGTATGCCTATGCTCAGAATGAGCAAAGTCTGTTCTATTGGGATACAACTAAAGTTGGTAAATGTCACTTCAAAGTTGCACCGAGAGAAGAGTTGGAAGTCATTTATACCGATGGCATCTCACCCGAAGAGGAGGCCGAATGGGTGGAACCCACCCTCTGGGGATTTGGGTTTTCCTATGTCTATCGCAAGCGTATTTTCGACACCTTGAAGTTTAACGATGTCCATTTTGGTGAAGACTATCAACTCGTCCAACAAATTATCCATAGCGGTCATCAAGCGGCGTATTGGGCGGACCAAGAAGGATTAGTGTTGCATGTAATTCATCAGAAAAATATTTCGTTGATCTACCCGCAATACGTGTTACCGACTTTTCTATTAGTACCCATCTTTGGCCAGGCGATCGAGCAGTATATTAAACATGACTAATCCTCAGAAATCAAATTTGTTTTATAGTCGAACTTTCTGGGAATAAAACGAGGCAGATTCGCGATCGCTGGCGCACTCCTGAGCAAAGGTAATTAAATGATGGCCGACTAAACCAACATGGATCAGACTTTCAATTTTACCTGCTTTTAATTTAGGCGTTGCCATCTGCCAAAAAGTGTCGCGGTAGTGGCTAAATACCCCGACTCTTAACAGAATCGTCCGTAATAATCGCAAGCCCTTGCGAATATTTTTCCAGGACAGCCGAGCAGAACTATTCGGCACTTTAATCCGATGAGGATAGGTATGCTCCAGATTATAAGCAAATCGCTCATACAGGAATTTGGGTTCGTAAGCGGTGACAATACAGCGTCGCCACATCTCAATCACCTGCTCGTATGGCAGCAAGAATTCCACATTCGATTCCCGTTGCTCGTCAATCACTAACCGTCCTTCCTGCTCTAAACGCCGCCATAGAGGAGTCCGGGGTAGGGCGTGAAGCAGATTAATCGTCAGCATAGGAATTTGGGAGAGGCGAATGAATTCCAGAATCCGATCGACGGTATCTGGCGTATCGGTATCCAAGCCCAAAATGATCCCCGATACTACTTCCATGCCATAACTGTTCAGCACTTTAATCGCTTCCAGAATCGGCATACTGAGATTATGTTGCTTCGAGATCGATCGCAGGGCATCCGGTTCCGGCGTTTCAATGCCGCAGAATACCGTACAGAAATATGCCTCTCGCATCATTTCTAGCAACTTAGGACTTTGGGCCAGATTTAGGGTCGCTTCACAGGCAAACTGGACGGGATAGCCATTGCGACGTTGCCAGTCAATCAAGTGTGGCAACAGTTCCATCACGGCTTGTCGATCGCCGACAAAATTATCATCCACGAAGTAAACAGCTCCGGGATTGCCCGATCGCAACATGGCATCTAACTCTGCTAACACCTGTTCGGGACGTTTCATCCGGGGATTCCGTCCATAGAGTTCTGGAATGTCGCAAAACTCACAGCGATAGGGACAACCACTGGAAAATTGCACATTAGCCAAGAAATAATGATTCAGGTTAAGCAGGTGGTAGGCCGGAATTGGAAATTCGCTCAGAGGTAAGCGTTCCTGGGTGGTAAAGCGAAGTTGCTGCGGTGGCCGATCGTCATGCAGATCCAAATACTCAATCATCTGATCGGTGGCATCGCCCAACTCACCAAGATGTAATACATCAAAGTCGGGATAATAGTCAGGGCAACCGGACACTGAGGGGCCGCCTAAGGCTGTAACCGCACCATGTTGATGGGCCTGCTGATTAATTCGATTGATTTGCTCTCGTTGGATATGCATCCCGCTGACAATCACAGCATCAGCCCAACGGTAATCCGCCGATCGCGCCGATCTCACGTTCTCATCAATAAATCGGACTTCCCACTCAGCCGGTAAATAAGCGGCGACCACCAGAATGCCTTGGGGTGGCATAAACGCTTTGACGTTGCGCCCCATCAACGGATAAGCGTGGTGGAAGGTGCCAAACGATCGACTGTATTTAGGAAAGACGCATAAGATCCGACGGTGGTGGCGAGGTTGATAGCGAGTTCTCCCTAGCGATCGCTCCGACACAGCTAACTCAACTTCCTTCGGCGCAGTCATCCAGCACTCCTCCTGAACTGGGATTGATGCCACTGTATGCTACAATCTTCAGCTCTAAGATTAAAGCCATAAATTGTTGTCAAAAGGAGTAGTGGGCTAACGGCTAGGACAGCTTATCCCCGGAACCTGTTCAAGCTCATAGCAATAGTGATCCGGATTGCTAGACAAATTCTCAGTATCTAAGTTCTAATCAGGGTACGATTTCGCCTGGGAGAAACTCGATCGAGGTTCAGGTTGAACTGAGATTCTGGAGCAATCTCCGCAAAAGTTCCGAAAGAGGGATATATTTTAGAGCGAACTTGGTGTAGCCGGTTGAGGAGTGGATCGATGGAATCGTGCAGAGATGCATTGCAGGTTTTAGCGGAAACGAGCCGAACATTTTACATCCCGATCAGTCGTTTACCAGCTGGGCTACAAGAAGCCGTAGCTTCTGCCTATCTATGTATGCGAGCGATCGATGAAATTGAGGATCATCCAACCCTGGAGAATCCATTAAAGGCAAAACTATTAAAGATCATTAGTCTGGAACTTCAGTCCGCCACCGAGCGCTTCACAGCGGATACCCTAACCACTCGGTTGCAACCCTATCGTGATGTCCTACCAGAAGTCAGCCTGCGGGTGGGCGAATGGGCCGTATTAGCCCCCGACTCGATCGCACCCCGAATTTGGGATGCCACAGCCGCCATGTCCGACCGGATGGCCTATTGGGCGGAAACGAATTGGCACGTCGAAACGGAAGCCGATCTCGATCGCTATACCTTTAGTGTGGCCGGATCGGTTGGCCTCCTATTATCAGATTTATGGAGTTGGTACGACTGCACCAAAACGAGTCGGTTACAGGCGATCGGGTTTGGTCGGGGATTGCAAGCCGTCAATATCCTGCGGAACCATCATGAAGATCAGGGACGAGGAGTTTCGTTCTTCCCACCCAACTGGGATCTGGAGACTATGCAAACCTACGCCCGGCGCAATCTCGCCTTTGCAGATGCCTACACAGAGGCTTTACCTCCAGGGCCAGCCTTAGACTTCTGCCGCATTCCCCTCGCCCTCGCCCACGCCACCCTGAATGCTTTATCCCAAGGAGAGGAAAAACTCAGTCGGAGTGCGGTGATTGCCTTAGTCGAACAGGTAACGAACAGTTCTCGATAAACTAGCGGTAGAGCATCCCCAGTACCTTAATCCATGAACATTACTATTACGCCTGAAGAAATTGAGCAATTTCGGGCTGAATTTACCGCGTATCCAGAAGTTCTGAAAGCACTAGATGAAATCTCTGACTGTGAGGGCGACCTAGAAGATGCCGCGATCGCCCTGGCAATTCAGGTTGGGCAGGAACCCTCAACCAACGATCGCTGGATTGATGGGTTAGCGAAACGCTGGCGACATGTGATCTGCCAAGCCGAGTTAAAAGAGCTACTCGAAGATGGCTTAACGGCGGATACGCTGACCACCTTCGCCACCCAAACTAGCTTGCCCTTGAAACTGGCGACTCCTGTGGCCATTTTTGTGCTGAAAACAGGAGTCGATCGCTTTTGTGAACCATTGACCGAGAAAATTCAGTGACCCATCAGCCATTCTCAGTGCCATGTCGTTGATGACAACCGATTAATTACTGTTGACTGTTCGGAAACTTACCTTCCCGAACTTCACTGCCAAAGGTCTGCACTGCTTGAGTCACTGTCTCACGCAGGTTGGCATAGAGTTTAGCAAATGGCGGAATGCGGTCAGATAGACCCAATAGATCGGCAGTGACTAAGACCTGCCCATCACAATGACTTCCCGCCCCGATCCCGATCGTCGGAATTGTGAGCTTCTGGGTAATCTGGTTGGCTAGCTCAGCGGGAATATGTTCCAACACAACCGCGAAAGCTCCCGCTTGTTCCAGAGCGATCGCTTCATCTAAGATGCGTTCGGCAGCATCAGCGGATTTACCTTGTTGCCGATAGCCTAAGTGATGAACAGATTGGGGCGTTAGGCCCACATGCCCCATCACCGGAATCCCAGCTTGGACTAAATGAGCCACCGTTTCCGCCATGATCGGATTGCCCCCTTCCAGTTTGACCGCTTGAATGCCGGTTTCTTTCAGCACTCGTCCCGCCGAATGTAAAGCCTGCTGCACACTTTCTTGATAGGTCATAAACGGCAGATCACACACTAGTAGCGCATGGTTAACCGCCCGCCGCACCGCCTTTGCGTGATGCAGCATTTCCTCCAAGGTAATTGGCAAGGTGGTTTCATACCCTAATGCTACCATCGCCAGCGAATCGCCAATCAGGATCAGATCCACACCAGCCTGATCCAGAATATGGGCCAAGGCATAATCCCAAGCGGTCAACGCCACGATCGAGCGGCCCTGCTGTTTATATTGCTTCAACTGCCAAGTCGTTAATGCCATGAGAGAGTCCAGGGTGTAGGGAAATCGGCAAGTTCCATGCAACGTTCTGCTGTAATTACTCGCCTATTCACACCCTACACCCTAGACCCACCGTCCTACATGCGATCGCCTAGAACTGTTACCGGGTGGGATAAAACGTATTATGTACGCCAATCTGATAAGTCGTCATACTGACCCAGGCTAACCCTTGTCCAGTACCAACCCACAGCTTGTTCCCAGTATCAGTAGCCAACGAGAAAATCTGGGCAGACGGCAGATTGCTGATTTCACCCTCAACGGTTCCACTGGCCGGATTGACTCGGACTAACCCGTTGCCTGTGCCGACCCAGAGGCGATTCGTTTTATCAAATCGTAGCGCTGTAATATTCCGTCCCTGAAGTTGAGCCACCAATCGGAGTTTAGGTGGAGGTGAACTTTCCAGTAGTGGGAGTGATGGTTTAGCGGCTGAAGTAGAAGCCGATCGTGGTTGTGGTTTGGGCTTGGCCGCTTGAGTCGGTTTTCTGGCTGGACGACTGGCAACTCGGTTGGTTGCTCTAGTGGACGATCGTCGCAGTTGAGCGGGAGGTTTGCGGGTTGTGGTGGGTTTGGCAACTGGCTTCTTTGGTGGCGGGAGAGGTTCAGGCCCGTAGCCGAAGTCTAATTGTAATAAGGCATTTGGCGTACCTGCCCAAATAGTGCCGTCAACATTGGTAGCCAGAGTTTGCACCGCTGTCCCTGGTAAATCGGTGATTTGCTGCATGATCAAACCACTGGCTGTGTTGATGCGCACCATACCTTCCAGGGTTCCCACCCAGAGGTTACCTTTCGTGTCTAAGGTGAGGGCATTGGCACTGACTCCGGGCAGGTTCTTCACCGTCGTCATAATCAGCCCCTGATCGGGACTAATCAAAACTAGTCCGGCATCGGTTCCCACCCAGAGGTAACCCCGTTTATCGACTAACAATGACAAAACTCGGTTCGAGGGTAAGGCAAAATTCTGGGCCGTCAATTGTCCAGTCCGAGGATCTACCCGCACCAATCCTTCATAACTACCCACCCAGATCCGTCCACTCCGATCCTGCGCTAAGGCTCCGACTGTAACATTGGGTAAGCTAATCCGTTTCAGAATCTGCCCAGTATTAGGATCAATTTGGGCCAAGCCTTGCCAAGACGCTACCCATAAGTTCCGAGAGCTATCCGGTTGTAAGGCACTAATCCGATAATCAACGCCGATCGTCTGCTCTTGCTCTGTCTGGCGCTGGTTAGGGAGTGGATACTGCCGAGGCGGAGGTGCTGTAGGTGGATAAACTGGAGCAGTTTCCTGACGCACTGAGGGGACTGGAGTTTGAGCGACC
>DATNPU010000102.1:0-15132 GCA_036703105.1 Microcoleaceae cyanobacterium | reverse complement strand
TCGCTTGTCCCCAATAGCTTACCTCCTCTATGGGAAGTAAGACTTCATCATGTCGCAGTGTTCCCGTATTGTTTTCACCGGGAATATCTGCGGCTGTAATGACTGTGACTACACCTGCGATCGTGGTGGCTGGAGCAACGTCAAGGCTTACAATTCTGGCTCGGGTATGCGGAGATAACACCGGATACAGATGCAACATTCCAGCCTGCAATCGTTGATCATCCGTGTAAACTGCTTGGCCAGTGACATGGGCGATCGCGCTTTCATGACTCCGACGTTGACCGACACTGCTCATACTTCCCCCTCAAAATGGCCAGAATCGCACTCGACAAAAAACTTTTCCAACAAGTTTGCCACTAACATCCGGCGATATTCGGCACTGCCCCGCACATCGGTTAATGGGGTAAAGGTGTTTCTTAGCGCAGCTTTTACCCCTTGCACAGTCGTTAGATTCCAGTCCTGTCCCAGGAGCATCTGTTCCACGGCTAGCGCTCTAATTGGCGTGGCCGCCACTCCGCCATAGGCCAATCGCGCCTGAATAATCCGCTGCTGGTGATCCAGATCGATCGTAAAAGCGGCAGCAACAATGCTAATGTCATCGGTTCCCCGTTTACCCACTTTATAGGACTGACTGAAGCGACGGGCCGTGTTAGGAGAGAGCGTTCGCGGAATCGTAATTGAGACAATCACTTCCCCCGATCGCAACGCAGTCTGCCGATATCCTTGAAAGAAATCTGCGATCGTGATCGTTCTACAACCCTGGTGGCTAGCAAGTAGTAGTTCAGCATCCAGCGATAATAAAACGGGAGGTAAATCTCCGATCGGTGACGCATTGCCAATATTGCCGCCGATCGTCGCTCGATTGCGGATTTGGCGAGCGGCAAACCAGTGCAGCATTTCATCCAGGCTGGGAAAAATGCCTCGCAGTTGTTCGGCGATCGTGGTGAGCGTAACGGCGGCCCCGATTTCGACGGCGGTATCAGTAATGGTGATTTGCTTCAGTTCTCCCACCGCTTCTAGGGAGATCATCACCGGAAACTGTTGGCGATGATGGCTCAGTTCTAGCCCCAGATCAGTTGCTCCAGCAATTAACACAGCAGTTGGGTGTTGTTGCAGCAGATCTAGGACTGTTTGTAACTGAGTGGGTCGATAAAATATTTCTTGATCATTGGCATAGTTGAGTGCTAGTAATTCACCATTGATTTGGGCTAATCGCTGGCTAAATGGATCGGTAGGTGGGCTAGTTGCCAGTGCTGCCATCATTTGGTGTACAGCTCGTCGGATGGCTAAATAGCCCGTACAGCGACAGAGATTGCCTTCCACAGTGCTGTCTGCGATCGCCCCGTCATAGTACGCGGCAAATAAACTCATAATGAACCCAGGAGTGCAGTAGCCACATTGGGAGCCTCCGGTTTGTACCATCGCAGTCTGGACGGGATGCAACTGGTCTTTGGCGATTCCTTCTACCGTGATAATTTCTCGGCCTGTCAAAGCCGCGATCGGTATCAAGCAACTGTTAATCGCTTGATAATGCATGTTGCCATCACTACCCCGAGCCATTATGGCAACAGTACAGGCTCCACAGTCACCGTCTCCGCAACCCTCCTTCGTGCCAGTGCGTCCACTTTGCCGGAGATACTCCAGTAAGGTCAGAGTGGGACAAATTCCGGTAAGACGAACGACTTCGCCATTAATGGTCAGTGTTAAACAATTGACTAATTCTTGATTCACGGGCTTCAAAACCGGGGAGGAGTAGGGTGACTGAAGCAGGGTTTCGCCGTACACTTATATATAACTTTAACTGGGATCACCGATGTATTCATGCGTACAGTTTCATGACTTCGGGACGCCTCGATCTCTTCTCTGGCCTGCCTAACCATGCCCTATTCTCTTGAGCAACTGAACCATATGAGTCAGGCCGATTTCGTCGAGGTGTTGGGCGGCATTTTTGAAGCTACTCCCACGATCGCCGAACTTGTCTGGGAGCAGCGGCCCTTTGTCGATCGCCATAGTCTATACCAACATATGGTGGATGTTGTGCAAGCCTTTAGTCGTGAGCAACAACTCGCCTTGATCCGAGCGCATCCCGATTTAGGTAGTAAAGCCAAAATGGCCGCCGCTTCGGTACAAGAACAATCTGGGGCTGGACTCGATCGCTTAACAACAGAGGAATATCAGCGGTTTCAAGCTTTAAATCAGGCTTATCAGTCAAAATTTGGTTTTCCCTTTATTATTGCAGTTAAAAATCATACGAAAAATAGTATTCTAGAAGCCTTTGTGCAACGCTTAGAAAACTCAGTTGAGCAAGAACAGCAACAAGCCCTCACTGAGATTTTGCAGATTGCCAATTTTCGTCTTCAGTCTACTGTCGAGTCTCTATGAACAAACAGTTAGGTATCATCCTAATTCTCACGATCGCTCTGGTTAGTTTGGCCCAATGGCTCCCGGGCACGATCGCCCAAACACTGTGTAGTCCGGCTTACCCAGATATCTGCATTCCGCCACCCCCGCCCGACTTGGACTGTAAGGATATTGCGGCTCGCAACTTTAGAGTCTTGCCACCGGATCCGCACCGCTTCGATCGCGATAAGGATGGCATTGGCTGTGAACAGTAACCTTACTCTCCAGCGATACTATCCGTGTGTTGGCGAAGTTTGATAATCTCTTCTACCCAACTCTGGCGATCGCGGTGTACTAGGCCAAGAATGTCTGCCAGTGACCAGTGAAAATGGTAAGCAATGAAGGCTACCTCCTCGTGTAGTTGCTCTGAGGGGTAGCCTAAAATTCCCCCGATAAGGCTAACTCCACTTGAAAATGACTGTTGCACAAGGGGCACTGAACAGGAATGGTCGCTTCTCCGTGCTGATTAATCCGGTTATAGAATTCTCGGAGATAAGCCAAGTCTAAGCTAAATAGATCCTCTAACATTTCTGGAGTGACAGCCGTTAACGTGCCTAACTGGGTAATCACTCGCGCTAACATGACTAACACGCCATAGGCTGGATCGGCTTGAGTCCGGCGATCGCGCTGTACCCAAATCTCATCTCTAGCCGTTGCTAGCCGCATCACACCCTGCTGATGGGTCTGGCCCTGAGCATCGACTAGACCTCTCGGTAACACAAACTCAAATTCCTGCATCGGCAGCAGCTCACTCCCCATACATCCTACTCTCTGCTCGCTCACCACTATGCCCACCATTATAGAGAGGCAGGTTATCTCTAGCTATAGCGTACTCCGGAACGGACCACTCTGTAGGCCAGCAGCATATTTCTAACCGCACTATCGACGATCGAATTGAGGTGGCAGTTCCACCGGGGATAGGGTTCCCGGAACGGATGGTGTTGGCGAATTGAGACCTGGAGCTGCCCCGCTAGCTTGTCCTGCGGCCTCCTTCTTAGCTTCTGCCGCTTGTTGAGCTTCGGCGATCGCTTTAGCAGTAGCCGCTGCCGCCGCCACGACTGGATCGGTGGGGTCAACGGTTTCAAAGATCACCGATCGGGTGATTTGCTGGCCTGTCGGACTGGTCACTTGCAACACAACCGTGACACTCCCTGGCTGTGGACTCAAAATCAAGGGAATAGCGGCTTTCAGCGGCACATTACCGGGAGCAGGCAGTAGCTCAACTTTAGAGCCAACACTGGCATCGATTTGCCAGGACAGCAGGAGGTTGGGAAGTGGTTGATCGCGCGTAATGGGAATGACATATTTGGGTAATGCAGGTTTGCCATTCAAGGTAAATTCTAGAATCCGAGGTGGTTTGGGCAAAATTTTAATCACATCGGTTTTTTGAGTAATCGGTTTGTCACTAGTTACCGTTTTGGAAATAGCTGTCAGTTCAAAAACGTAGTCTCCAGGTTGTTTAACCTTAGTGCTAATATTTTGACAAATCAGTTGCACTTTTAATTCGCACTGCTCTTTCAGTGGCGATGGTAACCCCTGGCTAAAATCATATTGCTGCGGTGGACTAACGACTACACCCTCAGTGGTGCGGCCGATTAGTTGGAGCGATCGCAGTTGGGTAGGATTCGCGATCGCCCAGTTTAATTGAATTTCGCTATTAGTCGCTTTGGTCGGCTGGCTTTCTGCTTGGGTTTTTGGCCCACCTGGAGGTTCTTGATAAGCGGGTTGCGTTGAGGTAAACGCCAGGATATTTGGTTGAGGTAAGGGAGCGATCGTGACTGGCTTGGTTGTGCTGGTGACAGCTGTCGCTCCACCGCGCCCCGCTTGAGGCCGCACGACTAGTTCAAATTGATAAGTACCAGGTTTGCGAGCACTGGTTCGCACATTCCGACACTCTAACTCAGTCGCGGTTTGGGTACAGAAGGGTTGTAGCACCGCTGGCACCCCTTGGCTCCAGTCATACACTTCGGGACGGGTGAGGGGAGCGCCTTCCGGCGACAATCCAGTAATTTGCAGGGATTGCAGCCGTTGGGGTTCGCTAATTTGCCAACCTAGACGCACTACATCATCATTAGCGGCGGTATAGGCCGGATCTTCGCTAAAAAACTGGACGATTTGGGGTGAAGGCGGGATGCGGAATAGCCACCACCAGAGCAGATAGGCGATCGCCAGGATGCCCAGAATTCCTAACAGCACCAGGGGTAAGATTTGCCACCAGGGACGAGCCTCCCAAAGTAAAAATCCCGGCAAGTGATCCACGGTGAGGGGTAATTGCCGTGGATCTTCTAGATCGACGCTAAAGTTCAACACCCTGCCGCCACCGAACAGGGGCCGTCGCCACCATTTTTTCGGCTGCACCTGTAAGGCTACCCCTACCCATTCGCGGGGAGCAATTTGCACTTGAGTGCGATCTAATGTATATGTGCAGAGATCAGACTCATCCAGGTTTTGGCAACGTAACATTACCTCTCGCTGGGTGTTTCCTAGATTATTCAGCCGCACCTGGTAGATACCAGCCTGTTGCCGAACCCGACTAATTAACGTCCGGAGTTCGATCTGAAGTAAGTAAACCGGGGGAACCTGCAAGTACAGGAGATCCAGTAATACCAACTCTGGATTATTGGCGGAATATAAGCGGAGGGTGGGAATATAACTACCCGCTAAGGCGTCAATGGGAGGATTGAAAATCAGCGAAATCAGGCTTTGCTCTCCCGGATTCAGATTCAGGCTATCGGTAGCCACCACTAATCCCGATCCCTGTACTCCCTGCGGATACACGATCGAGAACCAGCTTGGCGGCAAATCGGTACAGACTAGCCGAAACCGATCCACACGATCGCTGCGATTATGCACTAAAACCTGTACGGCTAATGCCCCCCCTGGCTGAATGACTGCCGGAGACTGCGGGGTGGTGACAGGCTGCAATACAAAGGTGGGATCGCTGGTGTGAACGACATCCTGAGTGGCCGGGAGAACCTGAATTTGCTGAGCAAATTGAATCGGAGTGTCTTCAGGATAATGTTCTTGGGCATCCACGATCACTTCATAGGGATAAATGCCAGGCAGGGCATCGTGAGGCACCCGAATGGGAAATACCACTTCTCCGCTGTGATCTGGGCCGAGAGCAAGGCGCTCGAGACTCGATAGACACCATTGCTGTAATCGTGTAGAGCGAGCGTCAATCAGCACATCAATAATGGCACTCTGCCGACCCTTGTTGGAAATCGTCACACTCAAGCTAAACACCGAACCGGGTGTGATCATTTCCTTGGCGGAGGCACTGAGAATCACGGCCAGGGGTTTTGCGGCTAGAGCCTGTGAGCTAGTTTCGCTCATACTGGCCAAGTCACCATTGCTTGTCTGCCCTGGTTGCCCTGAATTCGCGATCGAGTCTGGTTCCTGACGTTCACCTACCATATCTATCTACTTTTCTCCCAGCCTTACCCCTGGTATTCTACCGCTATCGGCAATCCAGGCTGGCGTTCCGCTGCCGATATAATTCCACCTGGGAGTTATCACCACCATTAATGACTAAAATGTCAGTTTTTTGCCGAATTACATCGACGGTGTTGATCGCGGAGGACGATCGCCCAAGCTGGATCCCATTCATAGTTTGGTTCCGTGGTCTGCCGTCAGCCGTTAATTCCCATAACATCGTGCGGCCATCCTGTCCGGCGCTAGCCAGGTAACAGCCATCGGCGGTGAAGGCTAGACTATAAATTGTTTTGTCAGGTTGCCACTCGTTGACGATTTCGCAATCCACATCACTGGTCAAGCAAGATCGTAAATTCCAAATTTTGATCGTGCCCTGATTATCCGCACTGGCTAGCAGATAAGGGTTATTCGTCGGTACTGCCAAACTAAGAATGTAATTGGCTTCACCACTATCTCCCTTATTCACAGAGCGAATTTTGTTCTGTTGCAAATCCCACACCACCAGTTGATTAAATCGCCCTGCGATCGCCAGATAGCGATCGCTATCTCCTACCAGCTTCATGGCATTCACGGCAAATCCCACCTGTTTTTGTTGCCGAACGGTGGGTTGCGCTGTGGCAAGATCCGAGCCTAAGTTCCATTGCACGACCAAGCCACTTCCATGCCCACTGAAAAGGGTGCGGGAATCGGGCGTGAAGACGAGATCGAAGACTCGATCATCGGGTTGGTTCACAAAGGTTTGTAGTCGCTGGTAGCTAGGTGACAATGCCCACAACTGAATTTCCCCATTTTCTAACCCGATGGCGACGGCATCATTGTTGACCGGACGATACCGCACGACTCGCACTGCTTTGTCTACTTCTGCGATCGTGCCCAGGTTCTGATTTGTCAAGAAACGTTCAAATCCAGCCGTTTGCCAGGCCAGTACCTTCTTGTCATTGGCTCCACTGATAACGCGATCGCCAATTCCATTAAACTGCACCGATTTAACAGCATCCTGATGTCCCCACCAGGGATTGTTGGGATTCAGCCAGGACAACCACCACAGTAGTACTACACTGGCGAGGAGCGTGAGTCCCTGTAACCACAGGGGTAAGACTGGATGCAGAATTAGCCGCAACAGTTGGGTATCACCCTGAACATCAATCTGCTCATTCAGAGAACGCGCTTTGGTCTCAAACAAACAGGTTTTCGGGAACCCAAACCAATGCCGTCGCTTGGTTACGATAACATCGAGTTGAGCCGTTTGATTAACAAGTAAATCAGTCTGCTCGGGGATCACCTGAAGCTGACAGCGCGGCTGCTTGTCTTCAGGCATCACCCCAAGCTCGACAATCTGAGACAAGTTACTCTGATTGATAAAACGAATGGGATAAACAACTTGATTGGCTTTCCAGTTGGGTAGCCAGTATCGCGTTGGCATGTGGTGCCGATTTGGTGTGCAATCAATCTGGATGCTACCCATCGGTAAGATCAACACACTGCCTTCCACCTGTGTGGCTGGCTCATTAGGACGATTAGCGGCCAGCACAAAGGGATACACTTGACTTGGAGCCTGTTGCCAGCTGGGAATGCGACACAAAAAGTTCGTTTTGGCTCGCCCCTGCGACTGAATTTGTAATCGTCGTTCGCTACCTTCTGGTAGCCACTCACTGGGGATACCAGTACACTGCACGACCACTTCTGAAGCGGAATAACCGGGATTTTCCAGTTCAACCGGAATTTCCAGCAGAGCCTCGGGTTTATCCTGAAATTCCCGGATAGGGAGATGGATTTTAAGGGGGATAAAGCCACTGCCCGGTTGCAACATCAGGCGCAGGATCTGGCGTTCTTCCTGCCGTAGGTCTAGCGAAAAGATCCGCACGGTCAAGTTCATTAACCCGACAAATCCTGGTTTAGGATTATCAATAATCTGAACGGTGAATTGGGTTCGATCGCCAGGCGGATTTTTAGTAGAAACATCGGGCGACACAATATACCATTGAGCCTGGTTGCTGGCTTCAATTCCCGCCGCCTGAATTTCAACCTGAAATGCCGCAAATTGCTCACTTTGATTAACGACAAAAACCTCAAATGTTGCGGCAATCCCTCCGGGTTGGTAGGTAATTTCTTTCGTAGACAGCTGTGTAGAGATGAGGTTTTTAAGCATGGTGAGCGGGAGGCAGTGTTGTCAGCGAGACGAAGTGTTTTAATCAGTTGAAGATACTAGTATCAGCGTAATGCCCTAGAGGATCTGAGCAGGTGCGTCACGTTAACACTCACGTTACCGGATTTAGGACGTTTTTGATTACACTCCAAAGATGTGATGAATACGATCGCGAACCCAGCCTAAAAAGTTGTATGAAAATGTCTTCTCATCATGCAGTAAATCATGCCGATGAAGAAAGTCTTTTCGTTGTTCTAATTCAGCTTTATAAATATTTAGTTGCTGGGTCATGGTTTCAGCCAAGTCGGTATGCTCTTGTAGGAGGGTTTGTAATCCGGCTTGATTGATGGCAAATAATACGGTTGGCTCTACTGTACGGGCGGTAGCGGTGCGAGGCATTCCCAGTAACAAGGCCAATTCTCCAAAGAAAGTACCGGCATGTTGGGTGCGCAGATGTTTATTCAGTGCCGTTACATAAAACTCAACTGCACCTGACAGGATGATATAAAAGGTATTTCCCAGTTCATCTTCTCGACAAATTATGTCTTGGGCCGGCAATTCAACTTGGTAGCCTAATTGCACTAATCGTTCTAGGTCTGCCTCACTGAATCCCTGAAAAGCAGGTACTAAGCGTAATAGGCTGTTTAAATCGGCTTGGTGATGAGTTACCACCGATCGAGAGCGGCGCGATCGTTGAATCAATTCTGTGACATTAATGCCAGTACTAGATCGTACTGCGGCCATCGCTCGTTTGGCATTGTCGGTTTCATATCGCAACTTCTGCACCAGCTGTTGCATCGACTGTTCTCGATCGAAAATTACACTGGTCATCTGGCGAAATAACCCTGCTAACTGCCCCAACTCATCCGATCGTTGAGCGACCTTATCCAGTTTTCGCAAATCGGTGGCCTCACTGAGGGCGGTGCTGCTTTCCTCCAGGCTGATTCGGCGGGTAATCCGAGCCATCGGGATAATTGGCTGAATCACCATCCGGTTCAACAGGATATTGATTAATAGCAACACTAACGCAAAGATCCCGGCAAACGTGCCTAACATCAGGAGCAACTGATGCTGATAACTTTGAAACACTTCTTCCGCGGTGACATAGACGGTTTGGGCTGCCACAATCTGGTTCATTTCCCAACCAAACCCCGCCGTTGTGCCATAGGTCGCTAGTTGGCTTTGTGGGGCCTGATCCGGTGTGCTATGGCAGCGCAGACAGCTTTGTTGTTGAATTTTCAGGGGACGTGCTACGTAAAATAAGGTTCTGTCATTCCCTTGCTTAAATCCCGATCGTTCCTTAAGGTCAGGATTCTGCCGAAACTCTCTGACTAAAGCGGCCTCAAATTCATTCGCCTGATCTCGGGGATTAGTGGGATTTAGAGCCGCATCTTTATAAAAATAGTCACTATATTGCTTCTGTCTACGCAAGAGTTCAAAGGTTTGTCGAGCCGCATACGAGGGAATCGCTTCACGAACGAATTTCTCTGAAGAATCAATCTGGTTAATCAGCAGCGGCTGCACCTGAATATTGGTGTAATTTCGCACTGCATTAACCATTTCGATCAGCATGGTTGCGTTGGCAGCCACTTGGTCTTCAGCCTGATGGTGGGCAGTGGCAGAAAACAGAACACCACTTAGCCCCATTGATGTGACAAAAACGATCGCCAAAATAACTATGAACTTTAGACCTAAACTCAGTTTTTTGAACATAGTTATAGCACTGTGTAATCAGAGTATAGGATGCGGTGAAGACAACCAGGGGCGGCTCATTACACCAACGGAGCTTGTTGTAACTGCGTTAATTGTCGTCGTCGCCAGGAGTAATGTAACAGGTTAATTCCCATTTCTTGGGCAGTCCGAATGGTTTCTCTAGATAGAAGCAAGGCTTCATCTAATCCCCATGCGGGAGACAGCGACCCAATACACAAAATCAGGCTACCCCAATTGAATAGCTGCACGGGATACCCCTCTACACAGGGCAACTGAGCAAACAGAAACGGGGTATGGCGCAACGGGTGATCACGGGATAACGGGGATAATGTATCGATCGTAATTCCCAGCGGTGCAACACAGGTTTGTAGTGTGGTAATCAGGGTCTGAAGTTGTTCCTGTAATGCTATCTGTAAGGCGGCTAATTCAGTAGTGACATCGCGCCGCATTTCGACACTATCGGTGGTCTGGGAAATGTTCGCGATCGCCTCCTGCAATTGCTGCCGCACCAAACTCATCTCAGCGAGATTCGCCTCCTGATTTAATGTTTCAACTAGTAGCACTGTACCCGCCGCCGTGTAGCGCTGTAAAACCAATTTCTCTGAAGGTGTTAGGGTCAATACTTGTTGCCAGGTCAGATATAGTAAATCGATCGGCTGTAGTGGTGCCTCTGCAAGAGTCAAATTCAGGGGTGGTAATACGTCTCCCTGCATCACAGGTAACAGGCTCGGTAGGGATTGTAATAAGGATTGCAACCGCTCTGTTACGCTGTTATCCACAATCGGACTTGATTCAGATAGAACCTGGGCTATCATCACCTGGTGTACGGGACGCGCCTGGGCAATCTGACGAAAGCGCAGATCCAGGCTATTGGCCGCTGGATGTAGCACATCTGGAGCCGGACTTAATCTGATTTCTCCAGGCAACACACAGATACGGCACAGTTCCACTTCGTCGCTGGTGGGCACTCGGGTAATTTCATCAATCCGAAATGTTTCCTGCACCAGATCGCGATCGCCCAATCCCTGTAATCGCTCCGGATCGACGTATCGGAGAATCAGATACACCATGCTCTGGCCGCTGAGTGGAGCGGGAGAGGCAATCCGAAAGGCAATCGGTTCTGGCACTACAATTGGATTACCAAATCCATCAATGGCGACTCCGGGCTGAATTTGTAGCCAGCGTCCATCCCGATGCTCTTGGGCGATCGTGTCGGGTGCTGTCATCACACATATGCCCAACCCGGCAACAATCCCGGCTTGATTTAAGGATTGATAATAAATATTTTGCCGCTTGCGATGATAGTCATGGGCGATTCGCCACCGTTCTGCGGTCAGCAATAAGCCATCGCTAACATGCAGACGTTGAAACGGTTCGATCGGCAAAGCAGAGGACGGTTGCGGCATTATGAAGACTCCAAAGCAGTGGTCGATGGTGCACTAATCCACAGGTCATAGCTGCAAAAGGCAGGCGTTTCCTGTTCAATAATGCTCCGGACTAACGCCTCATCAATTTGGTTAGGATACTCAGGACGCAATTGCACCTTAAAGTAAAATGGCCTACCTCCTCCTAGAATCGCATCTTCTCCCAATCGAGCCACACCTGTGACAAACCCCTGATGGAAAGATTCGGTAATGCTAATGTGCTTCTCGGATTCGGGCAGGTGGTCATCCAAGGGTAGTCCAGTGGCCAGATGCAGGTATAGCCGCAATCCTCGTCGGGTGCCTCGCCAACGGTAGATGGTGATCGCGTTGCGAATTAGCGATCGTTGCCGCTCCAGGCTAAGATAAGGAACCAGTTGCCAGCCGACCCAATGCGCTAAAAAGGGTAAAAGACTGGTAGGGGCAGTGAGCGGATCTAAGCTGGCCCATAAGGTATCTAGGGTTTGTACCGAGGGTTCAAAGCTCTGCTCAAAAATTTTAAGAAATCGTCCGATGAAATCAATCTCCCCATAAATAGCGGGGAGAAATCCGGGATACAGAGTATGCGGACGTACCCAGAGATTAAAATCGGCAGTTTCAATCTGTCTACGTCCGGTTTCGGGTTCTAACGTCTGCGCAGATAATCGGCCCCGGTAGTTCAGCTTCAACGTCTCGCCAGGACGGAGTGCTTGATGGTGTTCAAAAAAGTCGGGGGCCAGTTGAAAATACAGAACGGCTTCGGTTTGTTGACCCGATCGGAGTTCTGTTCCTTCTGTGCCAATTTGACACCAGGTGGGAGGAAAGTCTCCCTCGACCTGTAAGGCCAATTGCAAACTCTGGGCACCTAGGTTACGAATTTGAACCACCATTTCGCTCGGTTCCCCAGGCCGCAGCACTAAACTGAGTTGCGATACAGCATCACTAGTCTGCTGCCAACGTCCGGCTTGCTGACTGACATCTGCCGCCACCGTTGCCGGAATTTGCATGGGTGTGAGGCGTAAACTAATGGCTTGGCTAGAACGAGGAGACAGCATGGAGGAGTAGCGCCAATGGGACGGGAATAAACATGGTGACGAGGCATAAACCAGGCTAGTCAGTCATTAACCCACTAGGCTAATCGTGTGGCTCGATCGCAGTCGATGGTCTGCCCAGGAACAAATTAGACCTAATGCCCCTGGGTCAATCATCCCTAATGAGGATAGCGATCGTACCCAAGTATCACCTTGCTGACGCAGTTCAAACAAGAGAATGGCGCCCAGGTAACGCACTCCAACGGTTTGCTGAAGTAGTTTGACAATATCAGAGGTATACACTGGACACCCAAACCCCCAACCTGTGCCTTGATGCCCCCCAGTGAGGGGATTGAGGAAGCGGTAGAGGGCCACCTGTAAGCTTCGCAAAATTACCTGTTGGGCTTGCGGATGGTTATATTCTGCTTCCAGTCCGACTTCTGCTTGCACAGCCACGCCGACATAATTAGGGGGATGCAGCTGCACATTCACTCCTAATAGGCGGCGTTCATCGAGATAAGCCAGGACTTGCTCTTTCAAAGGTGGGGTGAGTTTTAACTGGTCAGGATGAATGCCCTCACCCCGCTGGACGCCATCCGTATTGGTTTGGGGCACGACTAACAAATTCACCACTCCCGGTGTGGGGTGACTAGCCGACTGCGGTAAACAACAGGTGCGCGCTACGGCTCCCGCTCCTCCCTGCAAGGTTAAGGTTTCAAAGTCTTCGGGAGTCACTGCCCGATCGCGGGTGCGCAACAACCGAGGCACTCGAATCACAGCATCTTCCAAGGATTCCGCGTCGGCTCCACTGTAGGCTGCGATGTGATTGGTAACGCGATCGACGTAGGGCACGGCCGTTTTGGGAATTTGGAGAGTGGCCCGTTGTACATTTCCCTTGCGCCCGCCCCCGGTGCGGTAGGCCACCATTTTTAACACAGCTCCTCTAGGGGGAACGGCTCCATACTGGCGCTCCAGGGTTTGCAGTGCCAGTGCTTGATCTCTCACCTGTAAGGCACTTTCTCCATCCATCTGAGTGCGAGCGCGAAATTGCACTTGTTCCCGCAGTTGGGCTGGTTCTCGGATCAAGGGACCAAACTGAAGTTCACCCGTGAGGGAATCTAGGGTGTAGTGGCGATCGTTGGAGCCAGAATCGGCAAAATCCGTTACTTCTTGCCAGACTTCGGGCAAACCATTCGCCGGAATTACTAGCAAATGTTCTCCGGGTTGGCGGGGCAGAATCGAGCCACTTTGAAGTTGGAATGTTTGGCCGGGATTACCATCGCTGGTACCGACCAATTCATCCCGTATTAAAGTACATTGACTGGCGGTAACGGTTCCGCCGATAGCCCGCACCCCAAAGCCCATCAGCCGAGGCGATCGCAGGTATCCCGATTGTTGTCCTTCGGGCGGAGTATATACACACCGTAACCAGCGGCCTTGGTAGGTAGCAAAATATGTTGAGGGAAATTGCAATGGCAAATGCAACACCACATCTGCTTCTTGAATTGGGTTTAAGGCAGGTTGACCAATATCATCAAAACTAAATCCGCGTGTACTATCATCCCTTTCTTGCAACAGGATGGGTTGCCACTCCTGCCCATTCCAGGCTTCCCAGCGTCGGGGTGGGTGATCGGGGTTAATCCCTGTAGAGGTGGCCGCTTCACCTCGTAGTTTCAGGGCTAATACATTGCCTTCGATCGGGGATTCTGGATCGAGTACCAGATAAAAACAATTCCCTGGTTGGGGCAGTTCCTCAAAGACTAATTGGTCACGCCCTTCCCAGCTGCCATCGCTTTGCTGAGTCCACAGATTCGTCAGGCGATCGCGCAGTAATTGGGGTTGCGGTTCGGCCCGTTCCGCCGTGAGAAATTGGGTGATGCGAGGTTTGCCGACCGTGAGGGGATGATCGGTGCTAAAGACGATCGCTTCTTCGGTTTCAGTTCGCAGTGTAGCAACCTCAGTTCCCGCCGCAATCTGGTAAATGTGGGGCAACTCGGCACTGAGATAAAAGGTGAGTTCTGTACGGGCTGGTGCTGCCGCTTGTAACCGCACCCCCAACATTTCGAGAAAGACAACAAAGTTACGTCTGGGAACCTGATTAAACCGGAGCAACATTTGGTCGGTTAACCAGGCAAACAACTCCACCAGCGTCATCCCAGGATCGCTAGGATTGTAGTTTGTCCACTCTGGACAATAGCGGGGAATCCGGAGGATGCACTCATCTACAAGATCTTTAAAGGTGCGATCGTCCAGATTGGATTTGGGTAGCTTGGGCAAAAAATCAAATTCCATGCCCGCCATCCTAGCAGGAGAGAAGGCTGATTGAGGAAAACATCAGATTTAGTTAAAACTCTCGCAAGACAGATTTTAGCCTTGCATTCTCAAATAGTTACGAATCATCCTAGTTCACAATGATTCTTCTAATCTCGATACAAGTTTTTACGAAGCTTAAGGAGACTTTTCTCAGCACGTAGCACTCAGCACTCGGTCACTTTATCCAGGTGGCAACAGGTAAAAGGGATATACCAAACTACGGCGATCGTGGCTGTCTTTAGGATGATAGAGAATGGTCACATCGACTCGCCCGCGCATGGGATCGGGTTCTGTACGAATGTCATCGATCACGATCCGAGGTTCCCATTGTTCTAACGCCTCTCGAATATACAACCGCACCATCAGCAGGGTTTGGGTATTCATGGGAGCAAAGGTTAGTTCGGCCAGGCGGCAGCCAAAATCAGGCCGATAGACTCGCTCTCCTGGTTGAGTGCGCAAAATAATTTGAATCGATTCTTCTAGATTGCGATCGTTGGGACTAAGTTGAAGGTTTCCCTGTACTGTCAGTCGCAGCGGAAACGCAATCCCTTCGCCGATATGAAATGGCTCGGCCATGATTATGCTCCTGTTAACCAAAAAAATCAACACTTTAGAACTATCACAACTTCAGGCATCCAAATCTAACCCTTTCGAGCTTGGGGCCTTTCAGTGATACGTCTGTTCAGAAGAGGTA
>DATNPU010000098.1:0-4316 GCA_036703105.1 Microcoleaceae cyanobacterium | reverse complement strand
CAGTGTTGCCCGCCAACTGGTTAAACTGGCTGGTACAGCGGCAGCGATGAGTGCTGCATTTGGGGTCGAGCTGAACCACTACGAACATCCTGAGGGCAACTACCGAGGTCGTGAAGGTGAAATCCACATCCCAACTGAACTAGCTCCCATTGTTCAGGCTGTAATGGGTCTAGATAATCGTCCCGTCGCTCAGCCCCGCTTTCGCCTGCGTGAGGCTGCCGCGAGTCCACAACATTTGAATACTTATACCCCGCCACAGGTTGCTCAGCTATACAACTTCCCAACCAATCTCAATGGAAGCGGTCAGTGCATCGCCATTATTGAGCTGGGTGGTGGTTACGATGATAACGCTATGGCACAGTATTTCACTCAGCTAGGTATCCAGCCGCCAACCCTAGTAAACGTGTCAGTTGATGGTGGACAAAATAGTCCTGGTAACGACGCTGACAGCGAGGTTTGTCTCGATATTCAAGTCGCTGGTGCAGTTGCGCCCGGTGCAAAACTTGCTATCTACTTCGCCCCAAATAATGGTCAGGGATTTATTAATGCCATTACAAAGGCTATCCACGACACCGATAACCAGCCCTCGATCGTTTCAATTAGTTGGGGTGCGGCAGAACCGCCTGAACTTACCCAGTACGAGCAGACTCTCAATCAAGCGTGCCAAGCGGCTGCCCTCCTGGGTGTAACTATCTGCGTTGCTTCCGGTGATGACGGCTCTAGGGATCGCGTTAATGACGGTAAAGCTCATGTTGACTTCCCAGCATCCAGCCCCTATGTCCTGGCTTGTGGTGGCACCACGCTTCAATCTTCTGGAAACGCGATCGCCAGTGAAGTGGTTTGGCACAATCCAGATGGAGGAGCTACCGGGGGCGGTGTGAGCGATCTATTCGGCCTGCCCTCCTGGCAAGCTGGAGCCAATATACCGCCATCAGCTAATCCGGGGGGTCGGGTAGGACGGGGCGTTCCCGATGTGGCAGGAGATGCCGATCCCAGCAGTGGTTTTCAAATCTCAGTTAACGGACAACAACAAGGGATTGGTGGTACCAGTGGAGTTGCACCTCTGTGGGCAGGGCTAATTGCTTTGATTAACCAGAGACTGGGCAAACCCGTCGGCTATCTCAACCCTATCCTTTATCAGCAACTCGCCCAACAAAATCTGCTCAATAACATCACCAGTGGCAACAATGGAGCCTACCAAGCTCGTCCCGGTTGGGATGCCTGCACGGGATGGGGTTCGCCTAACGGTACGCAGTTGTTACAGGCACTCTTAGCACTGGGGCAATCGTCGGACGGCAGTACGTTTCAGAACAGTTGTACCAACATCTCAATTGATGGAGATGTCTTATTCGCTGCTTGTGCGGATGTAAATGGTAAGAGTAATTCCACGCAACTCACCTTGATGGGAATCAGTAACGAGAATGGACAGCTAGTACAAGCCAATCTGAATACTCCCAGTACGTTTCAGAACAGTTGCACAAACATCTCGATGAATGGAGATGTCTTGTCCGCTCAGTGTGCCGATATCAAGGGCAATGTTCACCAAACTTCGATTACCTTGAAAAGAATTAGCAACAACAATGGACAGCTCACCTATGAGTAAATGAGTTCTGATGTTTCAAGGCTCAGGACTTTCTCAAGAAGCAGGAATTTACGCCTAACTAATAAAGCCCCTTCTTTATGAGGGAAGGGAGATAAGGTGACCCAAATAATAGAGGATTCAGATCAACTTATCAAAAATTGCCTTCCAAGCGCTCAGCTACGCTGGTACCGTAGGCGATCGCTCTTTTCCCAGATGCTCAAGCGTAGCTCAAATCTAGGTAAGAAGAACGAAAGGGTTACCTAAAACCATCCTTGCTTTTGCGACCAAGAAGTGCAGGTAGACCGTAATATCTCGGCATAGTGGGGAAACGTTGTTCAACCCACCCAAAAAGCGTTACATCAGGAGAGAAAGAAATGTTTCACCGAAAGCCTGGGCAGATATCGCCCAAAAGCCATCCCGCTCAGCAAAAGCTACAACAGACGAGCAATACAACAGCGCCGCAGGTGAAGGCGGCGCACCCGGCAACGCTGATCCAAAGAGCGAAAGCAGAACCCAGTTCGCTGAGTGCGAAGGAGGTGTTGGCACTTCAGAGCGCAATTGGAAATCGCGAAGTGAGTCGGCTGTTAGCTGGGGGGAATGCACAACGGGTGCAGGCGAAACTGAAGATTGCAGAGCCAGGGGACAAGTACGAACAGGAAGCCGATCGAGTCGCGGCTGAGGTAGTGAGGCAGATTAATGCACCTGCATTGTCAAACCAAGGTCAGGCTGTGCAGCGTCAGATGCCGGAGGAGAATAAAGAAGATGAGCTTCAGATGAAGCCAATGGTGCAGCGTCACTCAGATGGTGGGATGGCTGCCACACCAGACCTAAAAGCGTCCATCCAACAGACAAGGGGTAGTGGACAGTCCCTTGCTGACAATATTCGGGAACCGATGGAACAGGCGTTTGGAGCTAACTTTGGTGGCGTTAAGATTCATGCGGATGCCCAATCCGATCAACTCAATCAATCGATACAGGCTAAAGCTTTTACCACAGGGCAAGATATTTTCTTCCGAGAAGGGGCTTATGAGCCTGGGAGCCGAGAGGGGCAGGAGTTGATTGCCCATGAGTTGACTCATGTAGTGCAGCAAAATGAAGGAGTAGTGCAGCGAGCGTCGCAGTCTCAGATGAGGAGACCTAAGGATGCCACGCCTACCACAACACCCATCATCCGCAAGGTGACCGACAGCGCCCCGATCCAGCGAAAAATCGGCTTTGAATACGAGATGCCTTACGTTTTGAGTGCAAAAGCCAAACCTTTCACGTCAGCAGAGAAAATAAAGTTCGGTTTACAAAAGGGACTTGCTGCCATCCCTGGGGGCAAGAACTTAATCAGGTCAGATTTCACGAAGAAGACAGAGGTGCAACAGCGCGATTATTTGGGCAGAGGCGACCTCATTGAACCCAATAACGATAAACAGTATCGATTTGAGGCGCTTAAGAAGAAAGATGAGCTCGTCAAAGGGAACGGGTTCACGCTTGAAGCTGATGAGGGCAACACAGATCAGAGCGGTTATGGAAAATCGAACACTGAATTTGTCACTGATGCATTCGAGGAGAACGAAGCTGGACGAAAAGCATTAGAGAAAGCCCTTATCGATTTCACTAAGATTACGGCTAAAATAAGCGCCTTCGCGCAAGGCAACAAGCGTAAGGTAGTCCACGCCGCAGAAGTCACATCCAGTGGCGGAGTACCGGGGATAGTTATCTTTCCACACAAAGACACTTCGGGGGTAATGCAGGTGACAGGAGCTGTGGATCTAGCACGAATTCCGGAGCTAATGAAGAAGATGAACAGGCCCGAGTTGGATGAGAATGAGCAAACGAGGAAGAGGTTGTTGCCTACTAGATACCGACTCGGACAGACTATTGGCGGAGCCGAGAACGCGGGACCGACTGGCAAGGCACCCAACCAAGCCGAAAGTGCGATCAACAGTTACCGTATAACAAACACAAACACTGTTCCGATTGACTTTGGCTCAGACAAGCTTCATGGCTTGGTGTCGCTTATGGCTAGTTACATAATGAGTGCAAACAACCAAACTCTTGGCTATGCAAAAACGCTGGCACCGATTATGGCTCGCACCAACTTCGCAGGAATATTCAACCTTCTGAACGAAACAGAGAAAAACTACTTCCGAAATACAACCCCGAACCCCCTAGTTACAATCATCGGTCAAGCAGTAAACGGACTCGACATGACACAGAATCTCTTTCCCCATGGCATCTACAATGACCCACGAGCACGAGGTAGGGGAGAGACGCACGCGTTAAGCGGACTAACGCGCCAGAAATGGATTGAAGGAATTGTGTCCGGCACCGACTACTTAACGGCAGCGGACTTTAACAAAAACCCGGATCTTACTCTTTCACCTGATGAAAGCGATCAAGAAAAAGGAGATCTTGAGTCTATGGGTAGACTAAACACCCAGACGGAGCCAGTGGGGCAGAACGGAGTGAACGCACCAGTGTTCGAGATTCGTTCGCTCGGAAGTATCACCACACCCGAGCTGATGCAAGGATTAGCACTCCAGATTTTCGACTTCTTGGTTAAGCTGAACAGAAACGATGATCCCACCATAGAGCCATAGCTCAGCGCTGAAACCGCAGGAGCGTGTTCTGCAACAAACTCCCGTAACCAATCATACCCAGGCTGGGCAGCATAAATGATGATATTGCTATAGAATTGCTCTAAATGTGTGTAACATAGCCAACAAGAGAAAAAGTTGTGGGT
>DATNPU010000069.1:0-3410 GCA_036703105.1 Microcoleaceae cyanobacterium | reverse complement strand
AGCTGTTTGAAATAGCAACTTCACCTCGATTGAAAAAACTCAGTAGAGTGGTGACTATTGCTGCACATATTTGCATGCGTTCTAAATCCTTTAACCAAAACCAGGAAATCTAAGTGATTAGTTGGTGCCACTGCTAACTATAAGGATACGCGTTTATGAAAATTACTTTCGTTAATCCTGTTCCTAACCTGTCGGGTGGAATGCGTGTGACGGCTATCTATGCCAGCTTATTACAAAAGCAGGGGCATGAAGTTTGCTTAGTTGCTCTCCCCCCTCCTCAGCCCACCTTAAAAGATCGAATTAAATCAGTCCTAAGACGAGAACCACTCGTTCCTTGGAAGATGCACCTAGATCATTTTGAGCGATTGGGTCTGAACTGCCAAATATTGGAGCAGCATCGACCTGTTACTGATGATGATCTACCAGATGCAGATGTGGTGATTGCCACCTGGTGGGAAACAGCAGAATGGGTTGGTAAGTTATCTCCGTCTAAGGGTGCCAAGGTCTATTACATTCAACACTATGAAACATTCGATTATTTACCGCAGGAGCGAGTAGAAGCTACTTATCGATTGCCATTGTACAAAATTACTGTGGCTAACTGGATTCGCGACCTGATGCTACTGCGATTCGGCGATCGAGATGTGGTGGTGGTGCCTCCTAGTGTAGATATGGAACAGTTCTACGCGCCAAAGCGTGGTAAGCAGGCTGTTCCCACCGTTGGTGTGCTGTACAACCCGAATACCTGGAAAGGCTGTGATCTTGCTTTCAAGGCGCTAGAACTGGCAGTGCAGAGGGTTCCTGAACTGCGTCTAGTTGCTTTTGGGTTTGGTGACTCTCTAGACTTGCCTTTCCTCCCTGATTTCCAGTACGAACCCCATCCTCAGCAACATCAGCTGCGAGAGTATTACTCGGCCTGTGATGCCTGGTTATTTCCCAGTCGATATGAGGCTGTAGGGCTACCGATCTTGGAGGCGATGGCCTGTCGTACCCCAGTGATTGGTACCCCCGTGGGGATTGCACCTGAAATGTTAAGTGATGGCACTGGAATTCTTGTGAAGCCAGAGGATCCAGAGGATATGGCACGGGCGATCGAACAGGTCTGTCATTTTTCTAACTCGACTTGGCAAACCATGTCTAATCTTGCTTACAACAAAGTGACTAACTATACCTGGGACGATGCGGCTAGCCAATTTGAAGCGGCGTTGTATAGGGCTATAGATAGAGTAAAAGTGTGAACCGATCGGGTGGAAAGTAAGGGGGGTGAATCAGCGTTTTTACTCTGATTCGCCTAGTTGCAACGATCTGGTGGCAGGGGAAATGGCTGTTGGCTGAGTTCTCCTGCCATCGTTATTGCTTGACTCCCAACAGTTCTAATGAACTTTTCTGTATACTGGGCAAGGCGAGACGGCTTAATTGTAAGTCTCTCCAGCAGAGATTATGTTCGGATAATGAGACACATGTGGTAGGGAGCCTAGTGAACTAGTGGTGAAATCCCTATAACCGCCAATTGCAGCTAGAGGACTAAATTTGTCGTGGCCGTTGCTGTTGAAACTTTATTAACTCCAGAAATTCTGCGACCTGCTCGGTATTTGGGAAATGAATTAGGTTCAGTTCATAAACCGTGGGAGTCGGCCTCGGTGCGGTGGGCGTTAACCTATCCAGAGGTCTATGAGGTTGGTGCGTCAAATTTAGGGCACTTTATCCTCTACAGCATCCTGAACGTTCAACCCCGACAGTTATGCGATCGGGCTTATCTCCCGGCCCCTGACTTAGCAGCGAAATTACGGGCAACTCAAACACCTCTGTTTGCAGTGGAGTCTCGGCGTTGCCTGGGCGACTTTGATATCCTAGGGTTTAGCCTCAGTTATGAACTAGGGGCTACGAATATTTTGGAAATGTTAGCTCTGGCTGGAATTCCGTTAACTGGGCGGGAGCGGATAGTGGCCGGGGAGTGGAATGTTGCTCAGGGAAGTTATCCGCTCATTTTTGCGGGTGGACAAACCGCCACTTCAAATCCAGAACCTTACGCTGAGTTTTTTGACTTTATTGCCCTAGGGGATGGGGAAGAATTACTGCCAGAAATTGGGCTGATTGTAGAAGAGGGCAAGGCAGCAGGTTTAAGTCGTGAAGCCCTGCTGTTGGATCTCGCCCAAGTGCCCGGAGTTTATGTCCCATGCTTTTATGACATGGCTCCAGATGGCTCGGTTTATCCCAATCATCCAGATGTGCCAAACCGGGTGTTACGGCGTGTAGCCACTCCCATGCCAGCTTACTCGATCGGGCCAGTTCCATATATTGAAACGGTTCACGATCGCCTCACCGTTGAAATTCGGCGTGGTTGTACTCGTGGTTGTCGGTTTTGTCAGCCAGGAATGCTGACTCGCCCGGCTCGGGATGTGGAACCTGAGGCGGTGATTGAAGCGATTACTGAGGGAATGCGAGCAACGGGATATAACGAGTTTTCACTGTTATCTCTGAGTTGTTCGGACTATCTGGCACTGCCAGCCGTCGGTATGGAGATTAAGAATCGGCTGAAGGATGAAAATGTCACCTTGTCTTTGCCGAGTCAACGGGTCGATCGCTTTGATGAAAATATTGCCAATATCATCGGCGGGAACCGACCGACCGGAATTACGTTTGCACCAGAAGCGGGAACTCAACGCTTACGTGACATTATCAACAAAGGACTGACCAACGAAGAACTGCTGCGGGGCGTGAAAACAGCTTATGAGCAGGGCTGGAGTAAGGTCAAACTATATTTCATGATCGGTTTGCCTGGAGAAACCGATGTTGATGTGCTTGGGATTGCGGAAACGGTACGCTGGTTACAACGAGAGTGTTGGATGAAGGGGCGTAGGCCTCTGTCTTTTAATCTGACGATTTCTAACTTTACGCCGAAGCCCCATACCCCATTTCAGTGGCACTCAGTATCTACAGCTGAGTTAGAGCGCAAACAAGCGCTATTGAAAGCCGAGTTCCGTCGCATTCGGGGCTTAAAAGCCAATTTTACTGACGTCCGGATCTCAGCGATGGAGGATTTTGTTGGGCGCGGCGATCGTCGCTTGGCTCCGGTGATTCGACGGGCTTGGGAACTGGGAGCGGGAATGGATTCCTGGATGGAAAGTCTGGATCGAGCGTTTTCTGCCTGGACGCAGGCGATCGCGGAAGCCGACCTAACCTGGAAGTATCGCCAGGTGGAGCAGGGTGAGTGGAACGTGTTTGCCCCTCGGAGCCCGGAGGCCAATAGTCAGGAAGCAGCCGAACTCGATGCGTCTAGCCCCCATCCTAGTTTGGATATGCCCCTGCCCTGGGATCATCTCGATACAGGAATTGATAAGCAGTGGTTGCAGGACGATCTCCAACGGGCTTTAGCGATCGCCACGGTGCCCGACTGCTCCTTTGACGGG
>DATNPU010000038.1:0-7233 GCA_036703105.1 Microcoleaceae cyanobacterium | reverse complement strand
CAGCATTTGTAACTGAATCGCTTCTGGTAGTCCGGTGGAGAACCCTTGTACATAAATTTCGGGAATATCCCGGCCTTCGGGTTCCAGAAAAATCTGGTGGCTGTCCTTATCAACGAACCGGACAATCTTGTCTTCAATGCTGGGGCAGTAGCGGGGACCTTTAGCATCCACCCAACCGCCATACACCGGAGACAGATGCAAATTGTCCCGAATAATTTGATGGGTCGCTGCCGTAGTCCGGGTGAGGTAGCAGTCCATCGGTTCCCGCTCCACCCAGACCTCTGGATCAAAACTGAACCACCGGACTTCTGAATCACTCGGTTGGGGTTCCAGCACATCGAAGTTAATCGATCGGCGATCGACCCGCGCTGGCGTTCCCGTTTTCAATCGACCCGTTTCAAAGCCTAGGCGATTCAGGGTTTCAGTTAGCCCAACGGCGGCAAATTCCCCAGCTCGGCCTGCTTCCATTGACTTATTGCCGACCCAGATCCGCCCACCGAGAAAGGTTCCGGTCGTCAGAATCACGGCTTTGCACTGGAACGCTACCCCAAAGTAGGTTTCGACTCCGATCACCTCATCGTAGCTATTCAGAATCAAATCCGTCACCATGCCTTCCCGCACCGTCAGATTGTCCTGGCTTTCGACAATCCGCTTCATTACCGCCGCATATTCCCGCTTATCCGTTTGCGCCCGCAGTGCCCATACTGCTGGCCCTCGGGAGGAATTGAGGATCCGCTTTTGCAGATAGGTGCGATCGGCCATCTTGCCAATCTCGCCGCCCAAAGCATCCACCTCATGCACTAACTGCGACTTGGCTGGCCCACCTACCGCCGGATTGCAAGGTTGCCACGCAATCTTATCGAGATTTAGGGTGAGTAAGAGGGTTCGACAGCCCGATCTCGCTGCGGCCAAGGCAGCTTCACAACCGGAATGTCCGGCGCCTACCACCACTACATCAAAAGCATCAAGAAATTCTACGGACGAAGGTGCAGTCATGCGATCGGGCTCAGTAAGAGAGAGACTTCTGTCCTATTATCCTAACGGTTAGACAGAAAACACTTCCACTGCTAACTGAGGAAGCTTATAACGGTTGGTCGATCGCGGCGTTGGCTAGAGCTTCGCAATAGGTATCCCAAATAATCATGGCAATGACAAACGTCAGCATCACCAGAACTTCAGGGCGACGGCTTAAGAGCTGTAAATTGATGCAGCCTTCTGAGTTAACGATCGCCTCCTGCTGAAGCTGTTCGTCTTGCAACTGAATATCCCAGAGCAAACGTTTGATTAATGCAAGCGTTCGGTCGATTGCATCCATTTCGTGATCTGCCTGCAAGAGTTGCGACGTAAAAGGCCCGATCGCAGGTTCAACGGCAACTTCATCCATGTTCTGGAACTCGTTGTGACACCTGTAAGGATTATACCCTAATCATTTTGATGGTTTCATGCGTACTCGACTTTAAGTCCTGTTAACCTGCGGCCACCAAACTAGCTAGAACACTTGTAACAAGGAGAGTGGGATGACAGCACTCTCATAGCCTAGGCATAAAAGTGGTGTGGTCATTGAGTTTCATGCTCAGCACTCAGGCCTCAGCACTCAGCACTCTGCTATACAGCCTCGGACCAGGAGACCCATGGCCACCATCCCCGAAGGAACGCTATAGGATGAAAGAAATCTGAACATTCAGCTCAATCATTCAGGATTCATGGATAGTAATAATCTGGCTCGGTATATCGAAGCGACCAATGGCATTTCTAAACCCTGGTTATTAGTCCAACTTCGGTTAAAAAAGCTTGAGGAACGTCGGCATACGATTTCAACCGAAGAATATCTGCGAGAAGTAGAAGGTTTGCATCAGGAACTGATGAATTTAGGTGAATGGTGGGTTGGCCTTGAAGATGAGGTTTTTTGATTATTATGGTTAAACGAAAAGCAGCTCCAATCGAAATTAATTTGATGGATTCGCAGTATTACTTTAATCGCGAATTAAGTTGGTTAGAGTTTAATAATCGAGTATTGCATGAGGCCTTTGATCCACGAACACCATTATTAGAACGGCTAAAATTCTTGGCGATTTTTAGCTCCAATCTAGATGAATTCTTTATGGTACGAGTTGCGGCCTTAAAGCAACAAGTTGAGGCCGGTGTGTCTCAATTAACCCCTGATGGTCGTACTCCCCAAGAACAGCTTGATTTGATTAGTCAACGCCTGCGACCAATGGTCGTCCAGCAACACCAACACTTTGAGCAAGCGATTCGGCCCCAAATGGCAGCGCATGGAATTTATTTGCTGGACTACATTGACCTGAATCAAGAGCAACGATCGTATTTACAAAACTATTTTCAGGAGCAAATTTTCCCCGTCTTAACTCCACTCGCGATCGATCCGAGTCATCCCTTTCCCCACATTTCCACCCTCAGCTTAAATCTGGCTGTAGTGATTAAAGATCCCGTAACAGAAGATGAGCTATTTGCCAGGGTAAAAGTGCCGAATATCTTACCTCGGTTTCTGGCCTTACCCGATCACTTAAAAGTTCAAGAACATGATGTAGCTTCTGCCTGGACAGGAGTGCCCTTAGAACAGGTAATTGCTCACAATTTAGATGCCTTATTTCCAGGCATGAATGTGCAGGAATATTATCTATTTCGGGTGACGAGAGATGGGGATTTAGAGTTAGAAGAAGACGAGGCTGATGATTTATTGTTGGCGATCGAGCAAGAGCTCCGTAAACGGCGATTCGGTGGTTCAGTCGTCCGGCTAGAAGTCCAGTCCTCTATGCCGGCCAGTGTACGGGAATGGTTGCTGAAAATTCCCTGCTCAATGCGCGATCCAGAAAACAAAGATCAGGATCTCTGTGAATTAGACATTTATGAGATCGAGGGGTTGATGTGTTTGCGAGATCTGATGTCGTTTCTGGGGTTGCCTCTACCCGACTTGAAAGATCCCTCCTGGAGTTCTTCGGTCCCTGCCCGATTACGCCGTTTGGGAGAGCCAACGGAAGACGGGGGGGCCGCGGATGGCGAAGAGGATATGTTCTCTCTAATTCGCAAACATGATGTGTTAGTCCATCATCCCTACCATTCCTTCTCTCGGACAGTACAACGCTTCATTACTGAGGCCGCTCAAGATCCCAGTGTGTTAGCGATCAAAATGACGCTGTATCGCACATCGGGTGATTCGCCCATCTTAAATGCCTTGATTACAGCCGCCGAGAATGGCAAGCAGGTGGCGGCCCTGGTTGAGCTAAAAGCCCGATTTGACGAAGCCAATAACATCAACTGGGCGCGGAAGCTAGAGCGATCGGGGGTACATGTCGTTTATGGGCTAGTCGGCTTAAAGACCCATACGAAAGTGGTGCTAGTAGTGCGGCAAGAGGAAGGGCGGATTCGCCGGTATGTCCACATTGGCACAGGCAACTACAACCCCAAAACCGCTCGGCTTTATACCGATCTAGGCTTACTCAGTTGTCGGGAAGATTTAGGAGCAGACCTGACCGATTTGTTTAACCACCTGACTGGATATTCGCGCCAGCGATCGTACCGAAAATTGCTCGTAGCTCCGGTTAGTTTGCGCGATCGCATGTTAGCGCTGATTCATCGAGAAACCGAGAATGCCAAAGCGGGGGCCTCGGGGCGGATCGTGGCCAAAATGAATGCTCTGGTCGATCAGCAAATCATTGTGGCATTGTATGAAGCATCCCAGGCAGGAGTTCAAGTTGATCTGATTGTGCGGGGCATGTGCTGCTTGCGTCCAGGTATACCGGGGATTAGTGAGAATATTCGGGTGATGAGCATTGTCGGGCGGTTTCTAGAGCATTCGCGGATTTTCTACTTTTATAACCAGGGGCAGGAAGAGATCTTGATCGGTAGTGCCGACTGGATGCCGCGCAACCTAAACCGCCGGGTAGAAGCCATTGTCCCGATCGAAGATCCAGCGTTAGCCAAAGATCTGCAAGAAATTCTGGCCATTATGTTGTCGGACAACCGCCAAGCCTGGGATTTGCAGGCGGATGGTCGGTATATTCAACGGCGTCCGGTAGCCGATACCCCCGAACAAAATTCGCAACGGCTATTGATGGAACTGGTTCATCAATAAAGCTCAATATTTAAACAAGTTATTTCAGGAGTCTGGACAGTACCAGGCTCCTTTTTAATAGGTCAGTGATATTTTGGCAAAATGCAAACCATCATACATCAATCCCAAATGATTGCAACAACTATTTTGATAAGTCGATCGCAAAGTGATGGTTAGTCTTAGCTAATTATGGGTCAGTTTAGAAGTGACTCGATCGCTGCATCGGTATTGATAAACCCGGGCCAATTTAGCGCCTAATCACTGCCAAAAAACCTCCCATAATGCCTTGTTTTTCAGGGTGTTGCACAATTGTAAACAAAACTTCATATTTCCTGTGGAAAACTACCATCAACCTGTGGAAAGACATAAAAATTAAGGATTTTTTTCCTAGAAACCCGAGCATTTGGAAAGAAGTTTGCTAAAGTTGGAGGCAATTTTACGCAACTTTTTGCCTATCCCTATGTGAGTGTGTATGAGTGCCGAATTGCCTTCTAACTCAATTGAAAATGATCTGATCGGAGCAGAAGCGATCGATCATGATTTCGACTTAGATCTAGCTGAACTAGAAGAAGACTTAGCTGCCATTGGTGAAATTCCTAAGCGTGCTCCAATCAAGATCACCAAAGCAGAACGGTTAGGGCTGTCAGATGATTCGGTAGGCTTATTTCTACGGGAGATGGCACGGTATCCACTATTAACCCAGGCTCAAGAAATTGAATTAGCGCGGGAAATTGTTAAAGGTGGGGTCAGAGGTGAGCAAGCAAAACGGAAGTTAGTCCGCTCCAATCTGCGCTTAGTCGTGTCGATCGCCAAGAAATATCTCAATCGTGGCGTTCCTTTTCTGGATCTGATCCAGGAAGGAGCAATGGGATTGATGCGAGCTGCTGAAAAATTTGACTACGAACGGGGATACAAGTTCTCGACCTATGCTTATTGGTGGATTCGTCAAGGGATTACCCGAGCGATCGCGTCTCAGTCCCGGACGGTGCGGCTCCCTGTTCACATGGTTGAGAAACTGAATCAAGTCCGGAAAGCTCGGCAAACCTTGTCGCAGCAATTAGGGCGCAAGCCAACCAAGCAAGAAATTGCCGCCGCCCTGGAGATTGATGAGGATAAACTCGATCAAGTCCTCGATGTCAGCCAAGGTACGTTATCGCTTCATGCCTGGGTCGGGCGCGAAGAGGATACGGAACTAATGCAATTGATTGAGGATGCCGATAATGTCGCTCCCAATGATTCGCTGGATCACAAGCTGTTGTGCGATCGCTTGAATTCGGTATTGGATCATTTGAGCGATCGCGAGCGGGAGATCATCAAACTTCGCTTCGGTCTGACCGATGGGCAACACTATACGCTCTCGGAAATTGGTGAACTGTATCACTTATCACGGGAGCGAGTGCGGCAGATTCAAGCGAAAGCCATGCGCAAACTCCGGCATCCCCGGCGGCAAGCGTTGTTAAAGGACTGGATGCGTTAACTCGCTCATCCTCCGCTTTAAATAAAGCTACCTGAGATCCATCAGCCGCTTGTTTGAGGTTCAACATGATTCTGCCCCCTAAATCAAATCCCCCAAACTTGGGGGACTTTGGCCTGTTTGCTGCCCTCCAGAGCTGAGGGATTAGGGGGCAAAAGAGCGTCTCTAAACGGATCGATCGCTCGGTGCGTCTGGAAACGTCTGCTTGAATTCATCTAATAAGTCATCCATTTCCTCGATCGCCTGATTGACATCAATTCGCAGTGTCCCTAAATCTGGTTTTTCCAGCAATCGCACTAGGGATTCCCGCTTGCTCTCAATTTGGGCAATTTGTTCCCGTATAGTTAGCGGATCAATCATGTCGGCTCCTTCACCCGTAGTTCGCTTAAATAGGGAATTCCCCCCGTCCCTATTCTAGAGGGTAGCCACAGGATGCAGAATCTATCATCTGATAGTGGGGTTGGCTAAGCCCGAGCTCTACCGCAGAAAAGGGGGACGCTTGACATCGACTGGCTTGCTTTTCACGACTTCATCAATAAATCGCTTCAGCGCTTGCTCCCGATTTTTCATGAATGCGGCCCAGAATCCTGGCTGGAATTCATCCATCGTCTTTGCGATCGCCCAAATATCGACTGCCAGAATGTTATACAGCATCTCATCTTCCCGCTTTAGCGAATTGAGTTGCTCTAACAACAGACTATCTCTAACCACCCGCCGATTTTCATCTTTAAGCATAATTTCACGCTGCTGAGCGAAGTTAGTTAATATACTCCCTGCTGATTTCGACTCGCAAGACTCAGGAGGCACAATCCGTATTCAGGCTGAGTCCGTGATGGAGGTCAAGAGTCAGGGATAATAAAGCAGTTCTATCTATAGATTGCCCACCTGATTAGCTCTATGTTACGTCAAACCTCTTTGGGAATGCTGGGTCTGGTGGTTGGGGCTGCCCTAACGATCGTTGGCTTCGGCGCTTACTTTACGAACAACGCCACCTTAAATTTGGTGGGATTCTTCTATGGCATTCCGTTACTCCTGGGTGGATTGGCGTTAAGAGCCGCAGAGCTGAAGCCTGTCCCAGTTACAGAACCCATTTCCGATCGGGTTGACTCCCTCCGTCAGCAACAGGCCACCGCCACCCAAACCAAAATTCGGAATGATGTCACCCGCTATCGTTATGGACAAAAGGCTCACCTCGACAGTTCGCTGAGATTCCTGGGCCTCAGCCCTACCGATGAAGAACGCCCAGTGCTGACGGGCATTCGAGAGGTAGAAACCAATGGCGCCTATACCTTAGTCTTGCAATTTCAATCGCCGTTAATTCCGCTAGAAACCTGGCAACAGAAGCAAGATAAAATGACAACATTTTTTGGGCCGAACGTCCAAGTGACCATTAGCCAACCAAGCAAGTCGCAAATTGAAGTGGCACTGATTTCCGTCCCCGAGGAACCCAATTAACGGCCCAACGTCTTAGAACCAGTCAGGTCTATTTTTCCAGCCGCACCGCGTACCATTGGAGAAACTGGCCTGGCGCCACATCAAACTCACAGGATGTATCTAGTAAATACTGGGCTTGCTCGTCGATCGCCGCAAATCGCTGTAACTCTCGTGGTAAATCATTCTGACGCTCTGCCAAAATTCCTTTTAATTTATCCAGCATTTCAGCAGTGCTGAGAAACTGTTCGGCCTG